>CAYQNA010000035.1:1516-1921 GCA_964418775.1 uncultured Gammaproteobacteria bacterium | reverse complement strand
TTTTCCGCCGTCTCAGTACAATTGTGGCCGGGGTGGTTATGAATGTGATCTTGGCTGCCGTGCTTCTGGGGGTTGGGTTTATGCTCGGCCTCCCAACGGACATGGATGGTTTTAACGACCCCAAGGCGATTGTGGTCGAGGCTCCGGCAGTAATGATTCAGCAGGTGACGCCTGATTCGGCAGCGGCCAAAGCCGGCCTAATAATGGGTGAGAAAATTGTCAAATTTAATGGCCAAGAGGTCAAAAGTCCAGATGAAGTGATTGCTTTAACCAAGGCCAATGGTACGAACCCAATTACGCTGCATATCGAGGGCAAGGTTGGTCAGAGTCGTGATGTCCAAATTACGCCAATTGTTACCGAGGGCAATCCGCGCCTAGGTGTAATGCTTGCGAATGCCGGCGTTG
>CAYQNA010000035.1:0-1506 GCA_964418775.1 uncultured Gammaproteobacteria bacterium | reverse complement strand
ATTTGCTTATCAAGAATTTAATTTTAGGCAATGGTTTGCTGTTCGCGGTTTCAGGTCCGGTTGGCGTGGCCGTCGCTGTGGGCGAGAGCGCTCGTTTGGGCTTCAATTATATTATCAACACCACGGCCATGATTTCGCTGAGTTTAGCGGCGATCAATATTTTGCCAATTCCGGCGCTCGATGGAGGCCGTGCGTTCTTTATTGTTATTGAAAAATTAATTGGCCGCAAAGTGCCAGCTAAATACGAACAAATTATTCATGCCGCAGGATTTGTTGCGCTTTTACTTCTTATTGTGGTGATTACTTGGCGCGATATTGCGGCCTTGCTATAAATTGTATGATTAGAACTATCCAAGAGTGTTATGATAACTGGGCCCGAGTTTTAATCGAAGCGATCCTTAGAAAGTATCCGGACATTGACCATGAAGTACTAGAACAAGCGATGAAATCTGGGTTTACACAGTTTTGTGCAGAAAAACAACAAGACTCTGGGCAATTAGTAAACTCTCATTTTGTACGCGAAAATTTTTCGACCATAATTCGGTTAATTGAAACAGACTTGGCGCAGAATATTTTAATTTCAACCGAGGAGTTAAAAGAAATTGGTAACCTTTTAAAACGGTCACAAAAACAAGCTGAATTAGGTGCCTTACTTAAGGATGATACCGAAGTACCATCATTCGAATTAATTGACACGCGTCCACCTGAATCGCGCGGTGTGAAACCTTGCTAATTATGTTTGATCAACTTGAAAAATTACGCAAAAGTATTGTGCCTAAAATTGGCGCAGCGTTAGATTTGGTCAGTCTGGAAACATTGGAAACTAACGTTTTTTCGCGTCAAAACGGTACATTGACTGCGGCCATGAAAGCAATCAAAGACGTGGCGCCAGCTGAAAAAAAGGCTTATGGTGAGGCTTCGAATCAGGTTAAAGCAGAAGTGGAACAGTTATTTGCCGCCAAACGTCGTGAGCTCGAGACTGCCCGGTTTGCTAATCTAGCAACCGAGGAGTATCTCGATGTGACGCAGCCACTGTTGCCCAAATCACTCAAAGGCCATATTCATCCCGTAAGTCAGGTGCAAAGTGAGCTCGAAGATTTGTTCACTAGTATGGGTTTTACGGTGCTCGATGGTCCAGAGCTCGAGAGCGATTATTATAATTTCACCGCCCTCAATATTCCGCCAGACCATCCAGCGCGTGACATGCAGGATACTTTTTATATAAAGGGACATTCGAATTGGGTCATGCGCACGCACACTACCTCGCTGCAGGTGCGCGCACTCCAAAAATTTGGCGCACCGCTTCGTGCGATTGTGCCGGGTCGTTGTTTCCGCAACGAAGCCACAGACCCTCGCCACGAGCACACGTTTTATCAGCTCGATGGCATTATGATTGATAAAAAAATTAATCTGGCGCACATGAAAGGTGTGTTCCAGGCTGTGGCCGATGGTTTGTTTGGGGCAGGCACTCAAATTCGTCTCATGCCAAAATTTTATCCATTCGTT
>CAYQNA010000034.1:0-2595 GCA_964418775.1 uncultured Gammaproteobacteria bacterium | reverse complement strand
TAGACGCACTTGCCTTAGGAGCAAGCGGGGCAACCCTTGAGAGTTCGAGTCTCTCTGTCGGCACGATTAAAAAAATTTTTAACACCAAATTTGGTGTGTTTAAGTTGTTTGCAATTAGTGTATAATACCATCACTTAACCTGCCTATATGCGTTTTACGAGATTTATTAGTTTGAGTGTTTTGTTGCTTGTTGGTGCGGGGTGCTTAAAACCGGCCGTAATGCCATCGCAACCAACTCAACATACAAACTCTGTTACTGGCACAACCGTCGAGGTGCCCAATGTTGGCCAGGCTGTGTCAGTGCGGTTTGTAGACCAAGTCGAGCAATATGCGTTCGAATTTCCTGAAAAATTGTATGTGCGCCGCACGACTGAGACAACTATCCTGGAACACGCAGTTCCGTTCACTCATATTAACCCCTGCAATCAGATTAATTCCAACACGATTCCTCTTTTGACTGACTACCAAGTCGGTTTACGTACTCTCCCAAAGAGTAAGCTGGCTGATTGGCTGACCGAGAATTATAGTCCCGAATTTACCAAAACCCATTTAAGTAAAGACTGGTTTAAAATTGATGGTCAGGAAATTAAGGAAGTGATAATTGGTGGTCGTAAAGGCGTGCTTTTTGAAATGGGAGCCGAAGGGTGTGGTTTGCTAACCTATATCATGCCGCTTACTGACAAGACCTTGGTGATTGCAGAACAGCCATTTGGAAATATCACTTCGAAATTATTTGGTGGTGATGAGACTGCAAAGGCCCGAGAATTACCAGGCATAATTTTGGCCGAGGATGCGGCTAAAATGACAGAGCGTATTTTGGCGAGTTTGACGACCGTGCAAAGCACAGGCAGTATTGCCGGTTTTATTCGTCCAGCTTCGTCGAGTGAAATGATTGCGTATTCGAGTGAAAATAATTTTTCATTCCGCTATCCGGGCTCGTGGGCTGCGCAAGTGACACCGCGTTCGTACGCAGTTGACTACGATGTGTTGCCTAATTTGGAAGTCGGCTTAATTGCGCCACCAAATTTCCAGTCTGCGAATCGTTTGTCACTCAAGAGTGCGGCCAGCATTTTTATTAATGCGGAAACCGATGGTTTTACAGTTGACAAAGAGTCGATGCCTGTGATTAATGGCAAAGAATGGAACCAGGCAGATTATATTCGTTTGCCTGGTGGTGCTGCGAATGAACACCGGGTGATTGCGATTGGTTCGCACCTGGTGCGCGAAGATTTAGGTTTTTTGGTGCAATTAAATTATCCGCTCGACAAAGAAACAGCTGCGCGCGCCATGTTTGAACGTGTCCTTAAAACACTTGGTCCGCGTCCATAATATGCGCGTGCCTGACAGTGCGTTTTTGGCAGCTGACACAGACCCAAATTTGCCAGCGCTTGATTTGCACGGTGTGTATTTGGTCAGTGACGCACTGCTGGAACTTGAACAAAATTTATATTGGTGGACCAAACACGAAGTGCGCTGCGCGCGTGTGATTCATGGGTTTGGTTCGGGCGTGCTCGCCGACGCAGTGCACGCAACATTAACCAATCATCCACTCATCAAAGCGTGGCAAGACGCGCCATCGGGTGGTAGTTGCCTTGTGTTTCTTTAATAATGATATGATTTGCCTGCCAGAATCATGGCTGCGCGATACAATTGTTCGTCCAAAACTACGCGCGCCAATTGGTGTGGAAATGTGAGCGGGGAGAGCGAAAGTTTAAGTGTTGCCGCATTTAAAATATCATCGTGCAAACCTAGTGGTCCACCCAAAACCAAGGCAATGTGTTCGCCGCGCGTACTGTGTTCATCCAGCCATTTAGCCAATTGAGGGGACGTAAAACCCCTGCCCGCCTCGTGCAAAGCTACTAAAACCGCGCCTCGCGGCACTTTAGCCAAGATTTTTGCCGCCTCTTTGCGCTGAATTACGGCCCGTTCGGCCTCGTTACTGAATTTTTCCTCAGGAATTTCGATAATTGCGACTTTGGCATAGGGTTTGAGCCGTGTCAGGTATGTGTTTTCCGCCTCCAACCACGTTTTAGTGGTCATTTTCCCTACACTAATAATCGTTAAATTCAGCATATTTATTGGTTAAAAAATGGTTATCCGCAACTTATCCACATATACCCCATTTTACAAGGGGAAACACCTCTTGACAACCTTTAACAATCAGTATAAAATTGCCACACGTTTGAATTATCTCAAACACCAAGTCCCAACCTTGTTTGGACCTCTGGGTACAGCATTGACCAAAACTTAGAATGTTTCAATCGACGCTTCACTCGGAATATCCAAACAGGTAGCCAACAACACCGTTGTTAAAGGCCGCCTGCATGGCGGTCCTTTTTATTCCGGAAGCATACAGGTACGCGAATAGTGACAAACCTTGCCACTAACCGCGTGACTGAATGACTGATGCGACTGACAGGGTGATTGATCCTTACAATTCAACAATGACAAACAATCAGGGTATAGCATTTAAATCTGGAAAGCACAATTGTGTGCTTCCGTAGTGCATAAGAGCAAATGGTGGATGCCTTGACACAATAAGACGATGAAGGACGTAGCAATCTGCGATAAGCTTCGGGGAGGTGATAAGCAACC
>CAYQNA010000033.1:0-2690 GCA_964418775.1 uncultured Gammaproteobacteria bacterium | reverse complement strand
TGAATTGGTTTGTTTTCAGTCAAACGTTTCTCAAACATGTCGCGCTCCATCATTTGTTGCACGGTAAAGTGGGCCGCGAGCTCGACCACATCCGCAAAATTCATTTTGCCAAGCCATTCGCTATTGTATTTAATAACCGCTGGATTCTCACCATCAAACTTAAGGATCGAAGCGGCTTGTTCTTGATACTTTTTGCAGTTCTCCAAAACCTGCTCGCGGGTTAAGCGCGTGCGTGCGGCTGATTTGTCAGTCGGGTCACCAATCATGCCGGTAAAATCACCAATGAGCATGATGATTTTATGACCAAGGTCCTGGAACTGACGCAATTTCAATAGCGTAATTCCATGACCAATATGCAAGGTTGGTGCGGTTGGATCATAACCCGTGTACAACGAAAGCTGGCGGCCAGATTTTAATTCTTTTTCCAAAAATTCGGGCGATGGGTAAATGTTGGCCACGCCGCGCGTCATTAATTGTTTAATTTGGTTTGGGTCTATAGAAATCATATTATTCAACACAAGGTTCAGCTTGAACACTAACCGAATCAACACTGTGGGCCACGATGGTGTAATACGATTCGTAGTGATCCTCGGGGCCTGGAATTGATTGGTTTAAGTCGCGTTTTTTCTCCAAACTAATGGTGGCGCTAATCGTGATGCGCGGCAGGCCGCTGTAGCAATCCGGCAAACGTCTTTGAATTTCTTTGGAAAAAGTGTCGGCATACACGGCCAAATCATCGACTAGCACAGGCGCACCGTTTTCGTCGACCACGGGCATACTACCCATGCCACCAGTTTGACCAACCCCAACCATAAAGGTTACTTTTTTGGTTTCACCCGGTTTTGGTAATTCGAGCAAAATATTTGGTTCTGACACAGACATAGGCGTAACTAAAGGTTCAGTAGATTGGCAACCAGCGCCAACAAAGGTAAAAATCACCACCAAGACTAAAGTCCAACGCATACTTTACAAAGGCAAAGTAGATTTAGAAAGGATAATGCTTGAAGTGGTAAGACGGTACTTCTGCAATCGCATCATAATTTCACGGATTGAACGTGGTTGGGTCTCATCCGTGTCACCAAGTATGTAATCAGTGACTGATTTAGGCCAAGAGAGCATTACAACATTACCACGAGTGTAGGCTAAATAAGTGTACTGGGTTAACGAGTGATCAATTTTTGTGTTTGGATCTAGATATTCCCACCCACCTTGTTGATATGTACCATATTTTGCGGCTTCGTACTCGGATACAGTTTTTTTGTCAGCATTAAAACGAATAATTACGCGAGGGCTTACGGCAAGCTCCTCAGCTGTTTTAGCTGGACGTGAGCCTTCGAACCACAAAGTGCGACCATCAATCTCCCTTAACGAAAGGCTAGAAACATTTGATTTACCAGCAAACAAACGAGTAAACTGTTTATTTTTGAAACTAAACTGCCAGATAACGTACTGACCAGTTTTTTCATCAAAGGTGTAGGAGTATGCAAATTCACCATATACATGCCACTCTGCAAAAACAGGCATGCCCTTTGGATATACCGCTGTAAATGTTTTTTTAGTTTTTACATCTAACCACAGCATACGGTTAGGCGTATAGGTGCCCTGAGGTTCTAGTGTGATGCCTAAATAATGTGAACCTTGTGATTCGCCACCTTGGTGGTAGTTTTTAGGAATTTTAAATAATGAGTCAAATTTCGTCATTTTGTTCGCTGCCAAATCCCAGTAAAAATAAACTGACTCAACTACCACTACCGCACTATGATATTCAGCCTGAAAGGCGACAGTGTGGCTGGTTAATGGGTATGAATTTTTTTTCTTGGTACCAAAATCATAACTATACATCACTGTCTTGGAGTCATTCGGATACTTATCTCCACCATTAAACTCTTTCCATACCAAATCGGTTGGGCCAAGCGAGATAACAATATTTGCATCTTGGTCGACTACTGGCACAAACACAGATTCCCCTGGCTTATCTACTGACCAAATTCGGAAACCTTTTTGCAATACCTGACCCTGAGAAAATGAATCAACACCTTCCAAGATAATTTTGGCCAAGTTGGTAATTTTTTCTGCATCATCGGCTGGAACAGTCTTAAGTTTTTCGGCCAAAAAATTGGTCGAAGAGACACTACGATTTAGACTTTCTAAAAATGGGTACTTTAAAGCCAAGGCATTAAAATCAGCTAATTCTTGGCGATTGTACTCTTGTACTGAAACTACTGATTGCCAATCCGAAGTATGTCTTTCGTGCGTATAGGTTGTTTCAAGAGCAACTACACGGCCATACCCAACACGCATATCAGTGTACACATAAGCTCTATCAGGCTCCTTTATCGTGCTAAATTCTTGTGGCTCATCTGATAGTTTAGTCACAGCCAAAGCTGGGACGCTGCCGCATACCAAAGCACCAATCATCAACAAGCTGACGACCAACCCAAGATTCCAACGGCGGATCCTAGACATACGGTGGGTTACATTAATTAGATAATTGTTGGGTTAAAGCGGCCAATTTGGCTTCGGCGTCGGCCAGTTTTTTGCGTTCAATCTCAATGACCGCTGGTGGTGCATTGTTGACAAATTGTTCGTTGCTTAACTTTTTCTTCATGCTCTCGACGTATGGCGCGACTGAGGCAATTTCTTTTTCCAGGCGGGCGCGCTCTTTGTCTTTGTCTACCAGGCCAGCCAAA
>CAYQNA010000032.1:0-3157 GCA_964418775.1 uncultured Gammaproteobacteria bacterium | reverse complement strand
GACAGTGATGGTCGAACCGATTTGGACACCCGATCGCTTGCTCCCCGCACTAATTATTTGCGCGTTGTCGATAATGCTGTCGAGTTCTTTGGCGCGGCTTTGGGCCCAGGCCATTTCTTCGCGGGCCGCGTGATACTCGGCGTTTTCGGAAAGATCGCCCATTTGGCGGGCTTCGTCAATGCGCTGGGCCGTGTTTGGGATTTTGATTTCGCGGAGGGTTTTGAGTTCGGCCTTTAATTCGGCTAGTTTTTCGGCCGAAACGTATTGGGTCAGGTCGGTCATATCAATATCAAGAAAATATCCGTCAAAGGACGGATAGACCTAGTATAGCAGAGAGTGGAAAATGGTCAAGACTAGGCTTATTTAAGCCCTTTTATGGTCGGCCAGTCGTCCGATAGTTAGCCCACCAGCGGTAAAATTCAGCGGCGACTGGGACAGCGGTGCGACTTCCCTCTTCACCTTCTTCAACAAGCACAGTGACGACGATTTCTGGATTTTCGTATGGGGCAAATGAGGTGAACCAGCCGTGATTAGGTTTGTTGGCATTCCATTGGGCCGTACCGGTTTTTCCGGCGACGTTAATCGGCAAACTCGACAACTGGCGACATGAACCATACACTACGCATTCGCGCATACCCATGCGAATTGGGTCAATGACTGAATTATTTACAACATTTTTTTGAATTACAACCGGTGCGATCTCGGCACGCGCACCGGTGATGGCGTCAATGTAGGCATCAGCGAGACGTGGTGCATACAGTGTGCCCCAATTGGCCATAAAACTCGTGAGAGAAGCGATTTGGAGTGGTGTAACTAGTAAATCACCCTGACCAATCGATAGGTTGTATGTGTCACCAATGTACCACGGCTCGCCCGTGCGTTCTTTTTTCCATTCGCGTGATGGCACAAAGCCATCAAGTTCACCAGGGATTTCGATGCCGAGTGCTTCGCCAAAATGCAAACGTTTAAGCCAACTCATTATTTTGTCTGCACCAAGTCCGGTAAAACCATTGTAACCGCCACCAACGTAATAATAAAAAGTGTTTACCGACCACGCAAGTGAACGCGCTACATTCGTGCTCCCATGACCACCAGCCTGCCAGTCTGGAAAAAACCAGGCACCAACACGAATGCCACCATTACTAAGAATCGAAGTTTTGCTATCAACGACGCCCTCGGCCAGCGCGGCCGCGGCAATCGCGGGTTTAATTGTCGAGCCAGATGGATATGTCCCGGAAATTGTACGATTCAAAAGCGGCCGATCCTTGTTGCTCGTGTAACCGCGGTAGGTCGACGACGTAATGCCTCCCGAAAAATCATTGTTATCATATGCTGGTAAACTGACCATAGCCACGATGTGCCCATTGCGTGGGTCCATGGCAATGGCTGCGCCGCGAGCCTTGTTGTATCTGGTTAACTGGTTTTGCAAACTTTGTTCGAGTTTGGCTTGTATGGCTGCGTCAATTGAAAGCACTACATGCTGTCCGGGCTGGGGCGCATATTCGGCCAGTACGGATTGTTCTTTACCTCGTGCATTTACCTCGATACGGCGGCGACCATATACACCGCGCAATTGCGTCTCGTACGCTTTTTCAAGTCCGATTTTCCCAATTGTGTCTGATGGCAAATAGCCTTTTTTGTAGAGCGCATCTAACTCGCTTTGTGATAATTTGCCCACGTATCCCTCGCTGTGGGCCAGTGATAAAACCGTGCTGGTACTTTGTGACTGCGCAAGCGTACTCGAGGCTAAACCTAAATCAGCGAGCGTGTGCAAATACAGGCGCTTACTTCCCTGCTGCACATACACACCGGGCATGCGTTCGTGCGCAATTTGCACGCGCAGCGCAGTTTCGTACGGTACATCTTCGGCAATAATAATCGAGTCGTTTTTGTAATCTTTATATTCGCTTAAAGTGGTGCGAATCGCATTTGGGTCACGCCCTGTGAGTGCGGCTAGTTCCAAAATAATTGGTTCACGCTCTTCGTCTTTTTTGGGCAAATCTTGAGGCACAATTGCAAGTGCAAAATTCGGAATGTTTTTGGTAAGTTGGCGGCCCTTTTGGTCATACAGTAAACCGCGTTCAGCCGGAATTGGAATTAAGCGTTCGCTGTTGTTTTCGGACAGAGCACGAAAATGTTCACCTTGCCAAATTTGCAAATACAGGAGACGTACAACCCATAAATTAAGCACAAAGATTATGATATACAAAAACCACCGCGCGCGTTGGACATTAAAGCTGCTACCCACATGTGACACACCACGTCCAATTAAACTACCGGCCGAGGCGTTTAGATCGGCATCAAACGTATCTTCCACCCAGGCAGTACGATATTTACCGATCAAGTTATTATCAGTCGGACGGCGACGTCCAACTGGAAATAGTTCGGTGTGATCAAATTCAACTGGCATACCAAAGTATTGAACGAGTGGCACGATCAGTGCGTAAACTGCGGAGCCAGCGACGTAAAATCACAAACAAAATTGTAGTAAAAATAATTGTCATGAGCAATTCCCAAGCCAGTATGGATACATACGCGCCCCAGTCTGCGGGTGCCCCGGTGGTGAACAATAAGCCGATTGTGTAACAAACACGATATCCAATTAAACTTGTGCCAGCTAATGTGGCCACAGCCGGTAGTGTGCGGTTCGTAATCAAACTTTGGTACAACCAATACGTCGCCAACATGCTCATGGTGCCAGAAATTAACACCACTCCAAACGAAGTCACTGTGTATAATTCTAAACACCAATATAAGGCTGCTGCAATCCACACAACTTTGCCCGAGTTGGTTGCCATAAGCATGAGCACGAGCCCGGCCAGCAGTACATTAGCAAGTTGGTATGGGTGTGGTAACACATATGCAAACCCCAAGTGCAAGAAAAATAAGGCCAACACTGCCACACTTCCCCCCAGTAGCAGAATGGCACGCCGCATACTATTGACTATACAACAAAATCGAAACAACGGTCACATGATGTAGGTCGGCCGCGGTTTTTAGCACCGCTTCTTGAAATGGTTGTTGTGGCTTTTTCTCGACCACCTCGACTTGACCAATGTAGAGCCCGCGCGGCAATGTACCCTCGAGTCCGGAAGTTACAATTAAATCACCAGGTAAAACCACTTCGTTTTCGGGCGTTAAATTAAGGCGTACGCTA
>CAYQNA010000031.1:0-3243 GCA_964418775.1 uncultured Gammaproteobacteria bacterium | reverse complement strand
GCGTGATTGCGCGCTTCATCAAGCGTGTAGGCCTCGCGCGACCAGTCGAGCGACGAACCCATTTTTTTGGATTGGTTAACAATCGTGTCGTGTGAATCTTGCGCAAATTGTTTGACGCGTTCCAAAAATGCGTCGCGACCAAGCTCTTCTTTTGGTTTGGTAAAACCTTCGTCTTTAATCAACAAGCCCTCAACTTTCGACTCAGTGGCGACGGCCGCATGATCTGTGCCAGGCAGCCACAACGTGCGGTCGCCTTTCATACGATGATAACGCACCATCATATCCTCGATCGCGAGCATGGCCGCATGCCCCATGTGGAGCGTACCCGTCACGTTTGGGGGTGGCAAAACGACCGAAAAAGGCGCAGCGTCAGGGGCCGTATGACCCTTGGCCACGCACACATCTGGGTTAAATAAGCCGCTCGCTTCCCAGCGGCGGTAAATCTCGTCTTCGTATTGTTGTGGCTCGTAGGCCTTGGGCATTTCAGACATATGGTTTTTGTCCTGGTATACTACAAAAAAGGGCTAAAAAAAGCAATAATTTGGGCTCAAAATAGCTTTTTTGCCCCAGTTGACACAAAAAAGACCTTATGTTACACTCGGCTATCCGCCCAAAAAGGCGGCCTTTATATGGCTTTTACCGAAATTGAACAACTTAAGCATTTGCTGGCCGAAAAAAAGCACTGGCTGATTGTGTTTGCACCACACGCCAACACCGACGTAATCGCAAGTGCCGCTGCCCTGAGTAGCTTTTGCCAGAGTCGCGGCCACCGCGCTACCGTAGTGAGCCAAGGCTTTGAATTGCCCGAAAATGCCCAATTCCTAAAAACTGCCCGCACTTTTTTGCCTGGAATTGGTCAATTGCAAAAATTTATCATTACCGTGGATATAGGTCGCACCGGTGTTCAGGAATTAAGTTACGATGTTAAGGATAACCAATTGCGTGTATTTGTGACTCCCAAAAATGGGGCAATTGAACGCAGCGATGTTAAAGCCACACAATCGGATTATGCATACGACGGCATTATTACACTGGGGTCACCAGACTTAGCGAGCCTCGGAGCCATGGTTGGTGAAAATCCAGATTTTTTTGCCAGCACCCCAATTATCAACATTGACCACCAGGCCAACAACGAACACTTTGGCCACCTGAACTTTGTGGATTTAACTGTTAGTACCACCGCTGAATTGTTGTATCGTTTGTTCCAAAAAATCGGGGTGGAGCATATTAACGCCGATGTCGCGACCGCACTACTAACAGGGCTAATTGCCGGTACTAATAGCTTTAAAAAAGCAAACGTTCGCCCCACCACCTTGGCGGCAGCCAGTGAATTAGTTGGTCTTGGCGCAGACCGCATGTATATTGTCAAAAATTTATTTGAAACCAAATCAGTCGCCACCTTTAAATTATGGGGCGCGGCCTTGTCACACCTAGAGCAGGATGCAACTACGGGTGTGGTATGGACAGCTCTGACTCGCGAAGACTTTGCACGCACTGGCGCGCGCGATACTGACCTAGCCGCACTGATTGATGAACTGATTGCCAATGTGCCAACTGCGCGTGCAGTTGCAATCATTCACGAACACGCGAGCGGCGAGGCGATCCACGCCATCGTCCAACTCACTCGCCCCGGCAACGCGCTCGAGCTCCTCGCCCCATTCCATCCGCATGGCGACAAAACCACCGTACACCTTAAACTCGCGCCCGAACCTGGCCTCGCCGCCTGCAGCGAAAAACTGGTTGCACACCTCAAAGCAAATTTACACCCTGAAAAATAAAACTCCCGCGCAACGGGAGTTTTTTATAAATGGTCGGTAACTTATTTTTCTAAAATTCCTTTTTGGAAATTTTCATCAAACCACTCCTTGTATTTATCATAGACTTTTGGAACTTCATGATACCATTCTTGGCGCAAATTTTTATAATTACTCTCAAACTTAGATTTTTGTTCATCAGTAAATAGTGTAAAATCAATTTCTTTGTTCAAGGACATATCATTGCCTTCTGACTCCAGGACTGTCCGCGCTGCGAGATACTTAAGGTAAAGCATATCATGAGCAATTGGTGCGCCGTTATCAACCAAATCATACTCATCTAGTTGCGCACTCTCCCTACCCTCTTCCAAAGTAATGCCATTTTTCTTGAACAATTCCGCTGTAGCCATCAAATTAGCTACCTTGCAAATATACATTATCTCTCTTCCGCGACTATTGGTAACTTCTTTTGGTGGAACACCCTCTTTACTGAGAAGGTAGTAAATATTTCTAGAAACCCGACCATTTCCATCACTAAAAGCATGAGCAAACACGGTTGCTAAATATGATTTTGCGGCCCAATCTTTGGTTGTCTCTGGAGTTATTTCTGTCTGCATTTTTTCGTAAAATAAACGCAGTTCTTCTTCAGCGTGTTCAGGCGGTTCCAGATCAGGATACTCGGAACTTCCACCCATGCTGACCACGCTTTTAGTCGCTTGCCCTGTCCATGTTTGAGCCTTCTCGCCTTTGGCCAACCGACCATTCATACGCGTCACCACAGCCATAACATCTTCAAACGGTGTCTTTTTGATCCAATCCACTTTATCTTCCATAGACATGGTATCGATTCCATGTTTTTCTAAAAACTTAACAAAAAGCTCATGATTTTGATCCCGTGATTCTTTGGAGTCTGCATCACGAGTGGGACAGTCCGCAGCATGACCTGCATGGGCTGGATACTGACAATGTGGACAAGATTGTTGATATTCTTCAGACATACAAATTGGTTCTACAGTCTAAATTAACGACCGGCCCGTCATCTCGGGTGGCTGAGGAATTTCGAGGATTTTAAGGATGGTTGGGGCGACGTCGGCCAGCATACCGACTGGTGGTAGCAAACTAAGGTCGCCATCGGGTGGGTCGCCGGCTGGACCAGTTTGACCACGGTAATCCGCACCAATAATAATGAGCGGAATTGGGTTAGTACTGTGTTCTTTATCAATCGCGCCAGTTTGCAAATTAATAACTTCTTCACCATTGCCGTGGTCAGCGGTGATAACGAGCACACCGCCCTGCGCGAGCGTGTGTTCGGCAATTTGCCCAAGGGCTTTGTCCACCGCCTCGCATCCCTTAATCGTCGCTTCAACATTACCCGTATGCCCCACCATGTCCGCATTCGCAAAATTGAGCATGATTACATCGTACTCGCGACTATCAATTTGTTTGAGCACATCTTTGGCAATTTCTGCGGCCGACATTTCGGGCGCCT
>CAYQNA010000030.1:0-3512 GCA_964418775.1 uncultured Gammaproteobacteria bacterium | reverse complement strand
GCGGCAAATACGCTTCGGGCTGATAGTAGTCGTAGTAACTAACAAAATATTCCACCGCGTTCTCCGGAAAAAATTCGCGGAACTCATTGCACAACTGCGCGGCCAATGTTTTGTTGTGCGCAATCACCAGCGTGGGCGTTTGCACCTGCTGAATCACGTTGGCAATGGTGAATGTTTTTCCGGAACCGGTTACCCCCAGCAATGTTTGACGATCCAGCCCCTGTTGTAACCCGGCCACTAATCCGGCAATCGCTTTGGGCTGATCACCACCAGGAGCATACGGAGCGTGCAACTTAAATCCAGCCATGATACCAGTAATTATTTTTGCTCAATCGTAACGCTCTTCACCGTAATCGGCGTTACTGGTTTGGACTTTTCTCCACTGTCACTATATTCCACGGGGCTATTAGCAATGGCGTCCACGGTTTCAATGCCTTTCACCACGTGGCCGAAAATCACGTAATTTTTTGGCAGGCCCACATCTTTGTGCATGATAAAAAACTGACTGCCGTTGGTGTTGGGGCCGGCATTGGCCATGGCCACGGTGCCGCGCACATATTCACCGGTAAAGGGCTCGTCCGCGAACTTGTATCCTGGACCACCGCGACCGGTGCGTTCGGGGTCGCCGCCTTGGATCATAAAGTCTTTGATAACACGGTGAAAAATAGTGTTGTCGTAAAACTTTTTCTCGGCGAGTTTGATAAAGTTGCCAGCGGTAATGGGCGTGGCGTCGGTATTTAATTCAATGGTAATATCGCCTTTGCTGGTGTGCAAAACGGCGAACGTTTTTTGGTCTGGTTTTTTGGTGTCTTCCATAGTTTTGGTAGATAGTGATGAAGTAGAATTTTTGGTGGTGGAACTGGCCGTGTCCGTGGGAGCAGTGGTGGACGAAACCGCTGGCGTGACCGGTGTAGCGGGAATCACCTGATCATCATTCCGATCCATGGTTTTGTAGTCGTCCCCCAGTATTCCACATCCGGAGAAAAATAACAACCCTACCAATAATCCCGCGCCCACAAATTTGGTGTAATTCATAAAATTGACTTTGAAATTATAACATTTATAATATGTCTATCATCTTACTACAACCGAACCGACAAGACAATTACGTCTATGCCCAAACTTTTACTGGTCGACCTGCCCCTGCCCCACGATACTGTACAAGGCGCGTGGTATAACGGCTTTCCGCTCCACCAAGGATCAACGCCCGAAAGCTTGAACATTGCCACCAAATACGCCCAAGATAACAAGATCATCCCCAATCAAAATGAGGTACAGCGTGATTTTACGCATTTTGTAGACACCCTTCACACCGCTGGATTTACTACCGAGATATTGCCGTTTCCCCCAGAATTAAACACCGAAGACAACTTGCACCACGACGCGGTGTTTATTCGCGACGCGGGCATTATGACCGCTAAACACTGGATTAAGGCTAACTTTAGCGTAAAAGACCGCATCCCCGAAGCTGATTCCCATGCCAAAACTATCATGGAGATGTTCCACAAAACCGTGGTAGAACTCCCGCCCGAGGCCAAATTTGAAGGCGGCGAAGCGCACTTGGTGAAAACAGCCGACGGCAGTTACTATTTTGGTGGCATTTCGCGCGCCAATCGCGCTGGACACGAATTTATCCACTCCATTATTCAACCCGACCACTTTTTTATCATCGAATCGGCCGGTTATCATCTGGATACGGTTTTGTCGCCAATTCTTGACTCGAGCAATCGTCTCATCGCTCTCTTGGTGGCCGATTACGCGCTCGCTCCCAAAACCAAAACGATACTAAAAACTCTCCCCCTCGAAATTATCGCCGTTGATCCGATTGACTCGGCCGGAACCGAAGAAAAACTGGGCACCTACGCCATCAATGGCATATCCGCGCCGGGTGTGTTGGTAAATAACGGACCATTCCAAACTCCGGGAGTAGAAAAAAGATTAGCAGAACTAAATATCAAGCGTTTTTCTTCGCCACTCACCTGGTTTCGTTTTGCGGGCGGATCCTGTCATTGCCTGGTGAATGAAATTCGCTAACTTAAAAAACGATGTAATTTTTTTAGACCATTCATTGTAATATATTTAATCGCTCGTTAGAGCAATATATAATTCTATGAACCAATCCAAAACCGTGGGAATAGTAGTTGGCCTCGCGATTGTGGTAATCGCCGGTTCGGCCGCGGCGTTTATTACCAAATCTCCACCAAATAAAAAATATACCCCACCATCTTCTTCCCCCTCAACTAATAACCCTACTCCTAACCCAACCACTATTCCCGCGGTTAAAACCCCCACTGCTGACGCCACCACACCTGCCAAAACCATCGCTTCATTCACCATCAGCCAGGTTGCTACCCATAATCAAGGCACTGATTGCTGGAGCGTGGTAAACGGCAATGTCTACAACCTCACCGACTGGATCGCTCGTCATCCTGGTGGAGACGGCGCGATTCTCGGCATGTGCGGTATTGATGCTTCGGACGCGTTCAACGGCCAACACGGTGGACAAGGACGACCAGAACGCATATTGGCCGGAATGCAAGTTGGTGTTTTAGCTAAATAATTTTTACTATGTTTTCTTCTGCCAAATTAAAAAATGCCGCGCCCGTTGTTTTACGACTCGGTTTAGTGGCTGTGCTTAGCTGGTTTGCTGTTAACCAACTCACCAACCCTGGTGCCTGGACCGGGCTTATCCCTGCTTGGGTTACATCTCTTTCTGGATTAAGCGCTGGAGCGTTCGTGCATCTCAACGCGCTTTTCGAAATTGCCTGCGCCATACTGCTAGCTGTGGGATTTTGGGTGCGCCCTATCGCTTTTTTATTGTCTCTACATTTGATGATGATTGTGTTTGATCTTGGTTTGTCGGCTACCGGCGTACGAGATATTGGTTTGGCCGTGGCCATGTTTGCCTTGGCACTCTACGGCAACGATACCTGGTGCTGTGAACATTCCGAACCGACTCCCTAATTTACAAGCTCTTCCCTTGTTTTTCGTGCTGGCGTAATGCCTTACGCATGGCTTGGTAATTTGGCACAGCTTGCGACACCAACTGCCAAAATTTGCGGGAATGATTAAGCTCCCGCAAATGGCATAGCTCATGCACCACCACATAATCCACCACTGGTGGTGGCAAAAAAAGAAGCCCATAATTAAAATTTAAGTTACCGCGCCGTGAACAACTTCCCCAACGACTACGCATGTTTTTGATGGTAACGCAGCCATAGGTGAACCCATATATTTTATTCCAAAACATCAGCCGCTCGGCAACCAATGCTTGGGCGGCTTTTTGGTTTAGCAAAAATTCCGCCCGAGTAGGTGTGGGGCGTAAACGTTCTTGTTCTCTTCGTTCTGCTTGTCGTGCCGCAATCCACTCGGCATGAGCGGCGATAAACTTTTTTACTAAAATCATCGGTACCAAACGTGGTGCTGACACGGTCACACGCCCTCCACTGCCCACTGTAATGCGCAGTTGTCGGATACGCCGGGTGCGACGCAAAATGTACGGAAATTTTTTC
>CAYQNA010000029.1:0-3649 GCA_964418775.1 uncultured Gammaproteobacteria bacterium | reverse complement strand
AAAATAAAAAAGTAAAAATCCCGTTGGTCGGGATCTTACGCGGCAGACACTGTCACGGACAGTTCGGCCTCGAGGCCATGTGGGAAACTGACAGTGAAGCGGTGCTGGCCAGTATTTTTAATTGGCTTGGGGGTGGTGATGTGTTTTGGGCTAATGACCAGGCCAATTTGCGCCTTGATCATTTCGGCCAAGCGGGCTGGACCCACGGCTGCGTAGAGCTTACCGTCTGGCGTGGATTTTTCCTCCACGTACAAATCCTGACCATCGAGACGGGCGGCATCGCGCTGAAAATGGCGCAATTCTTCGCCTGCCTCGCGTTCGGCCCGGGCATTTTGGGCTTTAAGCTGCTCCACTGCCCCAGCCGAAGCTGGTTTAGCGAGCTTTTTGACGAACAGAAAGTTGCGGGCGTATCCATCCGAAACCTCTTTAATGTCGCCTTTTTTGGCCGTTCCCGGCACATTTGCCAAAAAAATCACCTTCATACCCGACTATTATAGCGGGGATTGCCAAAAGTGTAAATATAGGGTATAATGCCCATTATTTAGCGAAAATTATGAAATCTGGTTTTGCTATTCTGATTGGCCGCTCTAATGTCGGCAAGTCCACTCTCCTCAATACTTTGGTCGGCACGAAAATCGCCGCCACGAGTTTCCGCGCCCAAATGACACGCGATATTATTCACGGGGCCGTGAACACTCCAGACGGCCAAGTCGTTTTTATTGACACGCCAGGTATTTTTAAAGATAAAAAAAGTTCACTCACGGCCAAGCTGATTAATAAGGCCCAAAGTGCGCTCGAAGGCGTTGACGTGATTGTGTACGTAGTTGACCCGTCGCGCGAAATTGGCCCCGAGGAACGCTACACGTTTGGTTTGATTCGTCATTTGCCAATTCCTAAAGTGCTTGTGATCAACAAGAGCGACTTGCCAAGTGACGAACGCACACACCAAGCCGAGTACGTAGCGTGGGGCCCAAATTTTGACTCAGTATTCACGCTGTCGGCTTTGCGCGGCAGTCACATTACCCCACTAAAAGACAAAATTATTTCACTGTTGCCAGAGGGTGAGCCACTGTATCCGACTGAACAGCTTACCAACGTGCATAACTTTTTTTGGGTCGCAGAATTGATTCGTGAAAAAGTTTTTTCCGTTCTCGACAAAGAGGTCCCCTACTCGATCACGGTTGAGACTGACAATATTGAAGAAAAGAAAGACGTGACTGTGATTACCGCACGCGTTCTAACCGATGAAGAACGTTACAAGCGCATAATCATTGGCGAACGTGGCGCACGCATCAAAGAAATCGGCCAGATGGCGCGTCGCGAACTCGAGCAAGCACTGAACAAAAAAGTCTTCCTTGAACTTGAAGTTGAAGTCGACTCACACTGGGTTGAACGCATGGACTAATATGGTACCGCAACCAAATCCCGGTAAAAATTTAGTGATTGAAGTGCAGGGCGCAAAATACGAGCGTTACCCTATTAAAACGCCCGTGATCAAAAAAGGTGATGATTTAATTAGGATTATTCGCGAATGCGCGGGGCCTTTTTTGCAAGCCAATGACCTGATTTTTGTAAGTGAAAAAATTGTGGCCATTAGCCAGGGTCGCTCATGGCATATTGATGATATTAAGGTCACTCCGCTCGCCCGCTATTTATCGAGCAAAGTGTATAAATCTCCATACGGCATTGGACTGGGCAGCCCCTGGACCATGCAACTCGCGCTCAACGAAGTTGGCTATACACGTATTTTCGCTGGCATTCTCGTACACCTAATTTGCAAACCATTTGGTATCAAAGGCATGTTTTACCGCGTGGTTGGCCGCACTGTGGCCGCGATCGACGGCCCGTGTGATTACACGATTCCACCATACAACAAATACGCCAAGCTCGGCCCCAAAAATCCGCACAAAGTCGCACGCGAATTCAAAACCGCGCTTAATCATGATATAGTAATTATTGATGCTAATGATTTGGGCGTAAATATCCTTGGCACATCGGCCAAAACCATTCCAACCGAAGCTTTGGCCGGTATTTTCAAAGATAATCCACTGGGTCAAACCAATGAACAGACCCCGGTTTGCATTGTACGGCCCCTCACCGCATAGCCTATGAATACTAAAGTCCTGTCCATCCTCTGGTTTGTGGGTGGTGCAATTTTTGGCGTTGTTCTGGCCTACACGACTGGAACCAAGACTGTGTTTATTGAACCGACTGATGTTGCTTTAAATCAACCAGCTGCTGACACGGCCATTGAAGCCTCACAAGACGATGTACCAAAACTTTCCGGTGATATTGTAATTGCTAGCTCGACTGCACCTGAGCTAGATACCAAAGTTTTCGACGGACCAGTTCCAACTCAAAAAGCCTTTCGTTTAAAAACCGCTAAAAGCATTGATGGCATTGATGTAAGTGACGCGGCCTTATTCACAGCTACACCATTTCGCACTGTGGCTGTTGCCTACTCCACTTCGAGCGAGGGATACTACCGCGTAGTTGTGGCTTCGACCCGCAACTCAGAAGCAAATCATGATATGTGTGGGTCAATGTACTCTGCTTCACATGCTTGCTACTTCTTTTTAGAGCCCGAGAGTATTGCGGACTTAAGTGAAAAAACTATCTACTTAGGCAGTCTGCAAGCTGGCGGATTTAGCCCAAATTCACTTCATTTTACAAGCAGTTCGACAGTTGAATTCGTAACCGGAGAAGGTGACGCAGGCTGGTCCTTTGAACGTCATTGGCAGTTAGATCTAAATACAAAAACTATCACTCTTGCTAAAGAGATCTCTCACGAATACAACGAAACTACCGATACAGTAACGTCAAAGACAAGACCGTAATTACTTCTTCTTAGTCAGGAGGGCCATTTCGAGGGCAGTAAGGCCCCAACCATAGCCGTGGTTATTATCGCCAGTGGAGCGAACTACGGCTTGTTTTTCGTTCAGGCACGTGAGGACGCCAGCCACAACTGGTTTACCAGTGTCCAGGCCAACGCGCATAAAGCCGTTGATAGTGGCGTCGCTTAAGTATTCAAAATGCATGGTTTCGCCTTTGATCAGGCAACCTAATGCAATCACAGCGTCGACTTTTTTAGTTTTAATAAGGTGCTGGGCCGCTAATGGCAATTCAAATGAGCCTGGTACTTCGACAATAAAGATATTTTTCTTGGCCACACCAGCGCCAGCCAGCGCGAGTTCACAACCCGAGCGTAAATTCTCGGTAATATGCGCATTCCAGCGAGCAACCACAATGCCAATTTTTAAATTACGACCAGCTAGCTTAGTGAAAGAAACGCCTTTGCTCATACAAATGTATTTAAGATTTATTTTGAATTGCTAAAACACGCTCAGTGGTGTCCACAATTGCCTGAGTGGTAACATCAAACTCCACATTTACCAAATCGCCAACCTGCTTTTTACCAAACGTAGTAATAGTCAATGTTTCTGGGATTAAATGCACTTCGAAAGTGTTAGTCTCAGGATTAGGATTTACAATCGTTAGACTTGCACCATCAAGCGCCAAGTAGCCCTTTGGTAAAATATATTTAAACCATTCGCGTGGGCATGAGAGTGTGACGACCTGATTGTTAGTTGGATTTTTAATATCCGTAATTTTAGCCACCCCAAACACATGGCCAGAGACTTGGTGGCCG
>CAYQNA010000028.1:0-5178 GCA_964418775.1 uncultured Gammaproteobacteria bacterium | reverse complement strand
GCCATTCAATCACACTAAGCGTGTCAGGCGCGCCCACAAAATCTTCAATCCCAATGCCAAGCAACTCAGTTAGTGATTTGAGGCGATAGGTATCAATGTGTACGAGTCGTTTGATCGTGGGGTGGGTAGTTTCGTACACGTTCATGATCGTAAACGTTGGGCTTACAATTTCTTTGGTAATGCCTAAGTATTCGGCCACGCCCTTGGTAAACGTGGTTTTGCCTGCACCAAGGTCGCCGGTCAACGTGATGATGTCACCGGCTTGGCATTGGGCTGCGAGCTCATTGGCAATAGCTTTGGTCTCTGCGTCAGTGTGAGATAAGCGTTCGGTCATATTTACACTAAGCCAGGGTAGAGTGGAAACTTTTTGGTGAGTTCGTGCACAGATTCGCGCACGCGGGCAAGGGCTGTTTCGTCCGTATGATTCATTACGGCTTCACGAATCCATTCAGCGATTTGCTCCATTTCTGTTTCTTTCATGCCGCGAGTCGTAAGGGCTGGCGTGCCCAAACGAATGCCGGATGGGTCCATTGGTGAGCGAGGATCATCGGGGATCATGTTTTTGTTAACTGTAATACCGGCTTTGTCGAGTGCGACTTGCGCCTCTTTGCCCGACAAACCTTGTGGAGTCACATCAATCAACAGTAGATGATTATCAGTGCCGCCAAACATTAAACGCCAACCGAATTCCGTAAATTTTTGTTCCAGAGTTTTGGCATTGGCGCGAATTTGACGCGCATAGTCTTTGAATTCTGGTTGCAAAGCCTCCTTAAGCGCAATCGCCAGGCCAGCAATATTATTTTCGTGTGGGCCTCCCTGCAAGCCTGGAAAGACCGATTTATCGATTTGTTTGGCCCATTTTTCTTTGCACATAATCATGCCGCCACGTGGGCCGCGCAAGGTTTTGTGAGTGGTGGTACTGACGACGTCAAAAATAGGGACGGGGTTATTCATTTGTCCGCCAGCGATAAGGCCAGAGATGTGCGCAATATCAGCCATGGTGATTGCACTCACTTCGTTGGCAATCTTTTTTACCGCCACGTAATCAATCTCGCGCGAATACGCACTGTAGCCAACCAAAATTAACTTTGGCCTGTGTTCTAGGGCCATGGTGCGCAAATTATCCAAATCAATTTTGCCCTGCGCATCGGTTTTGTAACGAATAAAATTAAATACTTTGGCCATGTGAGTCACGGGGTGACCGTGGGTTAAGTGGCCACCGTGCGACAAATCCATGCCGAGAATAGTGTCGCCAGGCTCGAGTAAGGCAAAATAAACAGCCACATTTGCTGGTGCGCCCGAGAGGGGTTGCACGTTCACATGTTCGGCACCAAATAATTGCTTGGCGCGGTCAATCGCCAATTGTTCAACGACATCAACATTTTCGCAACCACCATAGTAGCGTTTGCCAGGGTAGCCTTCGGAATATTTGTTCGTGAGCACGGAACCAAGGGCTTCGAGCACGGCAGGGGACACAAAATTTTCCGATGGAATCATTTCAAGGCCTGATTCCTGGCGTTCACGTTCGTGGTTAATCGCGTTTTTAATGTCGGGGTCAAAATTTGCAAGAGAAATTTGGTTCATAGGTTTGTTTTGATAAATAAAAAACGGCCTTTTGGCTGGTTTTTATTTAAATTCTAAGGATTCGAAGATCATATTTTAGCCTTATTTTAGGGGTTCAATTGATTCTGGATATATGGTACCATTACTTAATTAACCCTGCAATTATGGCCCAACCCCTGCCACCCCTTGCCGAACGCCTCCGTCCCCAGACCTTGGCTGATTTTGTGGGTCAGGGTGAAATTGTAGGGGAGGGGAAACTGCTGCGTAAATTGATTGAAAATGATGACCTGACCTCGCTGGTGTTTTGGGGTCCGCCAGGGACTGGCAAAACCACGCTCGCGCACATTATTGCCAATGAGACTAAAGCGCATTTTGCGGAATTGTCTGGGGTGGTGAGTGGTAAGGCCGACCTTTTAAAAATAGTGAACGAAGCCAAAGAGCGTT
This sequence comes from uncultured Gammaproteobacteria bacterium, assembly GCA_964418775.1. GTDB lineage: Bacteria > Patescibacteriota > Patescibacteriia > Magasanikbacterales > UBA922 > 2-12-FULL-41-16. The sequence continues at coordinate 3,171 of CAYQNA010000028.1, read as the reverse complement.
TGGCGGTTTCGGGTCAGCGCACCGTATTATTTATTGACGAAATTCACCGTTGGAACAAAGCCCAACAAGATGCGTTGTTGCCATATGTCGAAAAAGGCTTGGTAATTTTAATTGGGGCCACCACCGAAAATCCGTCGTTCGAAATTGTCGGTGCCTTGTTGTCGCGTTCGCGCGTGTTTATTTTGAAGGCCCTAGAAACTCCACAATTAGTGCAGATTTTAAAACGCGCACTCACTGATGTTGAAGTTGGCTTAGGAAAATTAAAAGCAAAAGTTGATGACGAAGTGCTGGAACTATTGGCCGAATTATCCGGTGGTGATGCTCGTCAGGCGTTGAATGGTTTGGAGTTAGCTGTTAAAACAAAAGCAGTCAAAGGAAAAATTACACGTGATGATATTAAAGAAGCCTTGCAGCGCGTGCACGTAATTTTTGATAAACGCGGTGAAGAGTTTTACAATTTAATTTCGGCGTTGCACAAATCAATGCGCGGTAGTGATGCGAACGCGAGTTTGTATTGGTTGGCGCGCATGCTCGAGGGTGGCGCAGATCCATTGTATGTTGCCCGGCGCGTGCTGCGATTCGCGAGTGAAGATATTGGGATGGCGAACAGCGAGGCGCTCATTCAAGCGAACGCTGCGTATGATGCCTGTCATAAATTGGGCATGCCTGAATGTGCCGTTCACCTGGCCCAAGCCGTGGTTTACTGCGCGAAATCCAAAAAATCAAACCTCCTGTATACAGGCTATAGCAAAGCCGCCGAAGCCGCCCGCGCCACCTCCCACCTTGGTGTTCCGATCCACTTGCGCAATGCCCCCACCAAATTTATGAAAGAGATTGGTTATGGTAAAGACTATAAATATAACCCGGATTTTACTGGTCCGGTTAAACAAGATTATCTTCCGCCAGAAGTAAAGAATCAAAATTTTTTGGGTTAAATTTTGTTTAATAAAACTGGGTATCGTAGTATAATAGTCGCACTATGCGCAAACCAATCACTAAATTTTTCAAAAAAATGGGTCCAGGGTTTATCACGGGTGCGTCGGACGATGATCCAAGCGGGATTGCGACATACACACAAACTGGAGCGCAATTTGGTTTGGGACAATTGTGGACCATGGTGTTGGCCACACCGTTTGTGGCCGCGATTCAGCAAATGTGTGGGCGGATTGGATTGGTAACAGGAATGGGTTTAGCCGGGGTGATTCGCCAGCACTATTCACGCACGCTGCTCGTGTTTGTGGTGACATTGTTAGTAGCAGCTAATGCGGTGAATATTGGTGCTGATTTAGGGGCCATGGCCGCGTCCCTGCAATTATTAGTGCCACTGCCATTTCCAGTTTTGATTTTAGGCATTACGGCCCTCACTTTATTTTTAGAAGTGTTTGTTTCGTACAAAGTGTACGTAAAGTATTTAAAATATTTTGCGTTGTCATTGTTGGCGTATTTTGGGGTGGCGTTTTTTATCACGATTGATTGGCTCGAGGCAGGTAAACGGTTATTTGTCCCCGAGATTATTTGGTCAAAAACGTATTTACTGAATATTGTCGCCTTGCTCGGTACGACCATTTCACCATATTTATTTTTTTGGCAAACAAGCGAAGAGGTCGAAGAATTGGTGGCCGAAAATAAGTTGGCCGATTTTGGCAAGGGAAAACCAAATATTACTGCACGTGATCTGGCGGCTATGCGGGCCGACACTACGCGCGGTATGATTTTTTCTAACGTAGTGGCGATTTTTATTATGATGGCCGCGGCGGCGACATTGTTGCCATCAGGCATTACACAAGTAGATAGTGCTGCGCAGGCTGCTGCCGCACTCGAACCAATTGCTGGGCCATGGGCGCAACTATTGTTTGCAATTGGGATTATTGGTACCGGTTTATTGGCTGTACCAGTGTTGGCTGGTTCAGCCTCTTACGCCGTAAGTGAGGCGGCCCAATGGAAGGAAGGGTTGTTCAAAAAATTCTCGCAGGCACACGGATTTTATGGGGTGATTACAATCGCGACCTTACTGGGTTTGGCAATTAATTTTACGGACATTCCACCATTCCGAGTTTTGTATTACACTGCCGTGCTCAATGGGGTCGCTTCGCCAATTTTAATGGTTTTGATTTTGTTTGTTAGCAATAACAAGAAAATAATGGGGCGCCGGGTGAATTCGCGACTAGCTAATGTCCTTGGTTGGACAATCACGGTGGTGATGGGGGCGTGTGCGTTGGCGCTTGGGTACACAATGATCTTCTAATAAAAAATCCCCAGAGAGGGGATTGATAATAAGGGAACCCGCGACACGAAGTGTGCCGCGGGTAGGCGAGCTGGCGACAGGAAGTCGCTGGCGTCAAGCCTTGGTGGTACCGAAACGAGACGGGCGCGGCAAGCCGCTCGAACGGCGCGGGCCGTGGGTGGACTGCGGGCGGCCCGGACGACTGTGAATCAGCCTCAGGTGCCTGCGGTCAGGGAGGCGGCCTCGCTTGGGAGGCGCGAACTCGAGTTTGGGTTCAGGCGAGCGGTCTGGAGGAATGTCTGCTGGCAGCTTCTGGATGGCTTGGGCGTAGAATGCCCGCAGCTCATGTCGGGCGAATACCGACAGACCGAACATCATGGAGAGGTGTCTCATCAGGGCGTACCTCGTTTTTCCATACCTTTGAGGCATGGTTTTGGTGGAACCAAGTATAGATTACTCTGAATCTTTTATTAAATCAAGACCAAATCTGGTTTAAGGTAGAGTTTAGATACCTTGTTTTAATAACAAAAAACCCGGTAAAACCGGGATTAGAGAAAAGGGAACCCGCGACACGAAGTGTGCCGCGGGGATCGCCAGGTGGCGATCAGGTGGAGCGTCGACGCTCCTGGCGCTGGAAGCCGTTGGGGCGTGACCGACGGATGCGGTACGAGCAGTGGGCCTGCTCGCGAACTCGGTTGGGACGGCGCTGGCAGGTCAGGCGTGGCCAGTGCGCTTGGGCACGCTTGGGGGTGCGAATCGAGATCGTAGACCGGTGCTGCATCGATCCTCCTACGCCGTTAGTGAGGCGTAGGAGTTACAATACCGGTTTTTTCCTTATTTGGCAAGGTTCTTGGACAAGTATGTATCGGCGTTTTCGTACCCCAGGGCCCGGTAGTAGTCGCGCACACCCACGCCCGAGATCACGGTTAGCTTGCTAAGGCCATGCT
>CAYQNA010000027.1:0-5274 GCA_964418775.1 uncultured Gammaproteobacteria bacterium | reverse complement strand
GCGCTGCGTGTCGACGCGGGTGATGGGGGTGCTGGGCAGCAGAATCGCCGCCCAGACGGGTACGGACCAGGGGACCGGGGAACGACGGTTGTCGCCCCGAGCCTCGGCCCAGTAGACTACCTTCCGAAGCCCTTCGCCGGGCATCTGCGGGCCTTCTTCCATCGAACTCCTCCAACGAGGACCTAAAAATAGCATATTATTCGCATTTTGTCCAGCCTGTGGTATCATTTTCCTATGGAAATCAAGGAAATCCTCAAAAAACTACCAGACCAGCCTGGTGTCTACCTCTACTACAATGCGCAGGGGGAGTTGGTGTATGTGGGCAAGGCCACCTCGCTGAAGGACCGCGTGCGCAGTTATTTTGCGCGGCCTGGCACTTCGCGGCCTATTGAACAGATGCTCCACTTAGTCGTGGACATCAAATGGAAAACAACGGACTCTGTGCTCGAGGCTGTGATTTTGGAATCAGTTTACATTAAAAAATATTTGCCGATTTACAATGTAATTGGCAAAGATAATAAAAGTTGGAATTACATTACGATTTCCAATGACGTGTATCCAGTCGTGGCCACGCTGCGCCAGCATGATTTAGTGCGCTTGCAACAGCGTACCGGTAAAACTGTCCCGTCCGAATTCGCGGAAATTTTTGGTCCATATCCCGGTCTCAATATGGCCGCGGCTCTCAAAATTTTGCGCCGTTTGTTTTGGTTTTCGACGTGCCAAAAAATTAAACACACGAAAAAAAATCCTGCCGGACGACCTTGTTTTTATTATCAAATTGGTGAATGTCTAGGTGTGTGCACCGGTGAAATTTCACCCGATGAATACAAGCGTCGCGTGATTCGTCCGCTCATCATGTTCTTGCGGGGCAATAAACAAGCACTGATTAAAGACATTGAAAAAAACATGAAGCGTGCGTCCAAGCAAGAAAATTACGAGGAGGCCGGGCGTTTGCGCGATCAATTAAAAGCGCTGCTGCGCATTCATGATGTGGCGCTGCTCAGCAAAGATTTTTTTGCCTATCCCGAAGTCCCAGCGCCGGGTACCAATGATTTGCGCGTCTCACGCATCGAGGGTTATGACATTTCCAATCTTGGCACCAGCGGCAAGGTTGCGAGCATGGTTGTGTTTGATAGTGCCGGGCCTGTTAAATCCGAATACCGCAAATTTCATATCAAAACTGTGAGCGGTCAAAGTGACGTTGATTCGCTCGACGAAGTGATCCGCCGCCGTTTGCGTCATGGCGAGTGGTCAATGCCCGAAGTATTTTTGATTGATGGTGGTCCGCCGCAAGTAAATCGCGTGGTCAGTATTTTGCAATCACTGGGTGTTGGTATTCCGGTGGTTGGAATTGCCAAAGGGCCCGAACGCAAACGTAATGATTTTTTCCTTGGCAACAAAGACCGCGCGTTTGTGCAGTGGGTGAGTGAGCATCAAGAACTTCTGATTCGCGTGCGTGACGAGGCGCACCGGTTTGCAATTACGTTCCAACGCACCACACGTAAACTCAAATAACCTGCCCCCCTTGATTTTATTGGGGTTTTATGGTAGAAACTCCTCACAGACGCGAGGAGGGAACCATGCGTTGTGATGGACTCAGGAGCAAAGCGGTTTCCGTGGCGCTCATTTCGACGGCAATCGCGGGTGCAGTTCCCGCGATGATCAGTGCAGTTTGCGTCGGCGGTGTTATCTTGACGGCCAAGGTAGCCATCCATGTTATCCGGCCGAAGTCAAAATCCTGGTGGCGCTACTGACGAACAGTCGCGCTCACGTTCCGCTTGGGCGACTGAGCGGAACGGAAACAAATCAAAAACAAGGCAGCCTTAGGGCTGTTTTTTGTTTGCATGTGGATAAGTACCCTAAAAACGAGGCATTGGTATTGCGTGGGGGATAGAAGTGGTATACAATGGATGCAAGTGGGGAAAAGTGGGAACAATGCTTGTCTTCCCAAAACCCTATGTTTATTGGTGAATATAGCCACAGCTTGGACGAAAAAGGCCGACTCGCGGTTCCGAAGAAATTCCGGGCCGCTTTGGCTAAGGGCGCGGTTGTAACCCGCGGCCTCGACAACTGTTTGTTTTTATACACCAAACAGGAATGGTCCAAGCTGGCCGAGAAATTGGCCACTTTGCCATTTGCTCAAGCCAATACACGGGCGTTTGCGCGCCTTATGTTGGCCGGGGCTATGGATGTTGATGTGGATAAACAGGGCCGCATTATGTTGCCCGAGTATCTGCGTACATTCAGCAGCCTGAAAAAAGATGTGGTCGTGGCTGGTTTGTATAATCGTTTGGAAATTTGGGACGCAACAGCGTGGGCCAAATACACCAAACGCACTGAAGCCGAAAGTACGGCCATTGCCGAGCAAATGAGTAGCTTAGGCGTATGAGGCATGTACCAGTTCTTTTAAACGAAGTGCTTACCGCACTTGCGCCATTGCCCAACCAAAATTTTATTGATGGCACAGTTGGCGATGCTGGTCACAGTGAAAAAATTCTCGAGCTCACAGCACCAAACGGTCGTTTGCTCGCAATTGACGCTGACCCGGAATCATTGCTGCGCGCCAAACAAAATTTGTATCAGTTCGACGGCCGTGTCGTATTTGCTCGCGCAAACTTTAGTGAGCTCGAACGGTTGGCCGCAGAACACGAATTCGCCCCAATTCAGGGCATTTTATTGGACCTGGGTTGGTCGAGTCCGCAGTTCGAGGATCGTGGTCGAGGCTTTAGTTTTACTAAAGACGAACCACTCGACATGCGTTACAGTGGTGCGCAAAGCACCACCAATGAGTTAAGTGCCGCTGTTTTTTTAAACACACTCAGTGTCACTGAACTCGCCGCCATTTTTAAAAATTATGGCGAAGAAAATTTGAGTTTGGAAATTGCGCAAGAAATTGCTGATGCACGTCGCGTGACACCACTCAGTAAAACAGGGCAGCTCGTGGACATTGTGCTGCGCGTGTACCGTCAGAAATTGAAAACTGACAAAGAAATTCCGTGGGTTGGGGGATTGCACCCGGCTACAAAAGTGTTCCAAGCATTGCGTATTGCCGTGAATCAGGAACTGGCGGTCATTGAGCAAGTTTTGCCCAGTGCCCTGCAGCTCCTGGCGCCCGGCGGCCGATTGGCCGTGATTACGTTCCATTCGTTGGAAGACCGAATCGTTAAACATGTGTTTAAAGATTGGGCTGTGCGATCGCTCGTTACGCTAGCAACCAAAAAACCAATTGTGTGCGGCGAGGCTGAATTTGAAGCCAATCCGCGCGCCCGCTCGGCCAAACTCAGAGTCGTGCAAAAGCTGTAGTTGAATATGCCTGTCTATTCCACACTGCCATATCGCCGCGATACCCGTCGCGGTTGGCAACGTATTGTTGACCACGCTGCGTTCCGCGTTGCGCTTGGTGCATTTGTGTTGTTGCTTGGTTTTTGGTACGTGGGGCAGACAAACGCGCTGTCGGCCAAGGGTTTTGCGCTCCGTGATTTGGAAAAACAATTGAGCGAATTGCAAACCGCCAATCGTCGTCTTGATGTAGAACTGGCTGAACAACAATCACTGCGCAGTTTGGAGGCGCGGTTGCACGAAGTGAATTTGGTACCGGTTGGACAAGTTGAATACGCAGCCGGGACAACCTTGGCAGCGAATCGATAAGACCTGGCCCCTTGTTTGGGGCTTTTTTATCTGTGTCATTTTGTGATACAATACTGACGTATGTGGGTTTTGCTTCTTCAGCGCCTAACACTTTCCGCAGCACTTGATGTGCTGTATTTTCCGCTCTGGTGGTATACGGCTGGCGCTCGCCGTGCGCTTTTATGGTGCGGGGCACGTATCAGTGATGCGAATAGTCAATTATCGCCAGGTTTGTGGCTCAAGAATATTTTTGTCCCAATGTTTGGGCAAAGTGATTTTCAGGGTCGGCTCATGAGTTTTTTTATGCGCCTGATGAATGTGATTTTTCGTAGCATTGGCTTGGTGTTTTGGAGTTTTGGTGTAATGCTATTTTTTGTGGGTTGGATCTTGTTGCCAATTGGTGTTGGCTACATGTTCTTTTTGTCTTTGCTCCGCTAGCTATGCAATTTGTTCAAAACGAACCACTACCATTGCTCGTGTGTCCAGCCTGTAATGGTGCGGGGCACCGTAGTGTTCATGTGTGCACACAGTGTCATGGGTATGCGTTTGGACTCGTGCACGGCGTGGATTTTTGGTATTTTGACCATCCGCTTACACGGTACCATTTAAAGGCGCGTAAAGCCGAAGACTGGCTCGAGCGTTTGCAAATTGCGATTCCAATTGGTTTGGGTTTGGCGTGTTGGGCCGGATTTGTGGCTTTGGCCGAGCAGCGCCACTGGTGGTCGGCCATTTTTGACAGTGATTTTTGGTTACGTTTACATGCGCCAGGCAAAAGTTTGGTGTGGCTTGGGATTATTTTTTTGTGCTATGCCTGGTACCGTGGGCTCGTACTTGACCATGGCCCAGCACACATTGAACTTGATAAGAAAAAGACTAGCGAAACACCAGCTATGCCCATGGATTGGGGGCATATTCAACGCCTGAATAAAAAATACAAAATTAATATTGCGACCACATTTACAGTGGCCGCACAAACTGCTCTTGAAAATGCCTTTAAATTGGCCGATTCGCAACATGCGGCCATGATTACGCCGTGGCACTTGTTGCACGCGTTACTAAACACGCCATCGATTCAGGGGATTGCTGTACGTTTGAATTTACCCGTGCGTGCGCTCCAAGAACATATTGCTACGCAGCGTTTGGTACCTGGTGCGAACACTGGCGAGCCAATTATTTCGCCCGAATTACAACAAATTATTTTCCATGCGTATGTGGATGCGCACGCGGTACGCGACACGCATGTGCGCGAAATTGAACTCCTCGCCGCCACAGTTGGCCAAGCACAGGATATTCAGGAATTGTTGTATGATTTGAAAGTTGATAATGACAAATTAGTTAATGTAGTGGCGTGGACACGCCAGCGCGAACAGTTGCGCGAGTATTATCGTGAGTTCAAACGCGCCGCTGCGAAACGCAGCAAATACGGGATTGATCGCGCCATGACCGCAGTCGCAACTCCATATTTAAATAGCTATAGCCAGGATATTACGCTGTCGGCCAAGTTTGGGTATTTGGCACCGTGTGTGGCGCGTGACAAAGAAATCGATGATATTTTCCGGATTATTGAAGCGGGTCGCCAGAGTGTCGCCCTCGTAGGTGAGCGGGGAGTTGGTAAAATGAGCATTATCGAGGGGATTGCGCAGCGCA
>CAYQNA010000026.1:0-5852 GCA_964418775.1 uncultured Gammaproteobacteria bacterium | reverse complement strand
ATTTTTGCTGGCGACCGCCTGAAAAATGTCATGACCCGCTTGAACGTACCCGAAGACATGCCAATCGAGCAGGCCATGATTACACGCATGCTCGAAAATGCACAGAAAAAAGTTGAAGCGCACCACTATGACACACGTAAACATTTGCTCGAATACGATGACGTACTTAACCGTCAGCGCAATGCGATTTACAACCGCCGCCGTCAGATTTTGGAAATTGCGGCCGGCAATGCGCCAGTAGTAGTAACTGAAAAAATCGAAGAATCAACAGAAGCAACCGAAGAAATCGCCCCAGCTTCAATTGAAAAACAATACAGTAGTCAGCGCGCCATGATCGAAGATTTGGTCGCTCAAGAAATCGAAACTGTGGTCTCGTACCACACCGCGCCAGCCGAAAGCGAAGGTGATTGGAATGTGGCTGAAATCGTGCAAACCATGCGCACGATTTTCCCACTCAGCGAAACCGAAATTGAGGAAATCAACACGCTCGCTAGGCACGAAGCCCATGATAACGAAGGCGATGTGGTGGTGCGCGACCGTTTGATTAAACACTTAGTTGAAAAAGCGCACCAGCATTATGACAACATGGAAGCTGGTGTGATTGCGCAATCACCAACACCGGAAGAAGGTCAGAAAGTGCTTCGCGAAGTGGAAAAAGCCGTACTTTTGCGCTGCATTGATATGCTCTGGGTTGAGCACCTCGTCGCCATTGATTACTTGCGCGCTGGTATTGGTTTGCAAGGCTATGGCCAACGTGATCCACTCATTGAATACAAACGCCAAACATTCAGCATGTTTAATGAACTGCTTGCGGCGATTCAAAAAGAAGTTGTCTACACATTCTTCAAAGTAAACATCGGTATCCAACTCGCACCATCAATCATGGCCAATGACGAACTTACGCTCAAAGGTGCCGAAGGCGCGTCAGATGAAGCGGCATCAGCTGGTTCTGAATCTTCATCAAATACTCAAGCTCCCGAAGATGGTAAAATCGGCCGCAATGACCCTTGCTACTGTGGTTCTGGCAAAAAATTCAAAAAGTGCCACGGCAAATAAATAATGTGGGTAAATTATCCAAAAAAGCCAAGGCCGCCGCGCTCGCCGAAATCGCTGCTGAAATTGCCGCGTGCAAAAAATGTAAAGTAAAAAAGATTGGTGTGTCTGTACCCGGAGAAGGGGACGCCGATGCAGACGTGGTATTTGTTGGTGAAGCGCCAGGAAAAAATGAAGCTGTGACCGGTAAACCATTTATTGGTCGCGCGGGGAAATTATTGCGTGCGCTGATTGCCGAAGCTGGTTTGCGTGATGCTGATGTATTCATTACAAGCGCGGTGAAATATTTACCTGAATACGTAACGCCAACACTCGCAGACATTGAACATGGTCGCACACATTTGTTTGCGCAGCTCGACGTGATTCAACCAAAGATAATTGTTTTGCTCGGTAACACCGCCGCAGTGGCTTTACTTGACCACAAAATCAGTATTGCCAAAGACCATGGTACGACAATTCAGCAGGACGGGCGCACATATTTGGTGGCCTACCACCCGGCGGCTCCTTTGTACTCGCCTAAATTGCGGACAGAAATTGCCAAAGATTTCGCTAAATTAAAAGCCCTTTTATCCCCTTGACTAGGGGCATAGGATAGTCTACACTTAGGCCCAGCTATGAAAAACCAAACCCCAACCAATAAAACTCGTTCGGCCCTCCGTTGGAGTGTTGCCGGTATTGTCGGATTATTCATCGTTGCGCTCGGATTTGTTGTTCCAGAGCCAATTAACAAGGGTATTGAACAGCTCAATGCCAAAACTGGCGTTGGCTTGCCAACGTTGCCAGTGCGTCCATTCCGCCTTGGTCTTGACCTTCGTGGCGGTGTGCAATTGGTGTACCAAGCAGATGTAAAAAATATTGGCAGTAGCGAACAAGCTGCCGCAGTCGAAGGTGTCCGCGATGTGATTGAACGCCGCGTAAATGGCATGGGTGTCGGTGAACCAGTGGTGCAAACTTCACAGGTTGAAGGTATCTACCGCATTAACGTCGAGTTGCCGGGTGTGACTGACGTGGCTCAGGCCATTAAAATGATTGGTGAAACACCGATTTTGGAGTTTAAAGAACAAAACAAAGAACCAGCCCGCGATTTAACTGATCAGGAAAAGAAAGATTTAGCCGCCTTTAATGCCGAGGCCAAAAAGCAGGCCAACGCTACTTTGGTGCGTCTAAAGAAAAACGAAAATTTTGATACACTTGCGACTGAATTGTCTCAGGACGAGCTTAGTAAAAACAACCGTGGTTACATGGGTTATGTTAGTGCACAATCCATTTATCCAGCTCTGTACGAGTGGGCCAAAGCCAACAAAGAGGGCGCAATCAGTCAAACAGCAATCGAAAGTGGCGAGGGTTATAACTTGCTTAAGCGTGGCGGCGAACGTCCAGGTGCGACCGAAGTTAAGGCAAGTCATATTTTGGTTTGTTACTTGGGTGCGCAGAATTGTTCTGCGACCATGACCAAAGAAGAAGCACGTACGAAGGCGCAACAATTGTATGACCAGGCCAATGCCGCGAATTTTGCTCAGTTAGCCAAAGACAACACAACCGAAGAGACTGGTAAAACCACTGGTGGTGACTTGGGTTGGTTTACAACCAGCACTATGGTGGCCGAGTTTGCTCAGGCTTTTGACTCAGCCAAAAAGGGCGACATCATTGGCCCGGTTGAGACCGCGTTTGGTTTCCACATCATCTACAAACAAGACGAGCGCGTGACTCCAGAGTACGAAATCTCCCGCATTTTGTTCAAAACCAAAACCGCGACCGACATTGTGCCAGTACCAGAAGACTGGAAAGCCACAGGTTTGTCTGGTAAACAATTACAGCGCGCCGAAGTAACCACAGATCCACAAACGGGCGCAGTCATGGTTTCGATTCGCTTTAATGCCGAGGGAACTGAACTGTTCAAAGAAATCACGACTCGCAACTTGCAAAAACCAGTCGCCATTTTCTTGGATGGCGAAGCGATTAGTATTCCAAATGTCAGTAGTGTAATTAGCGACGGCAATGCCGTAATTACCGGCAGCTTTACACTAAGTGATGCGCGTTTGCTCGCCCAGCGTTTGAATGCCGGTGCGTTGCCAGTGCCAGTTGAACTCGTGTCTCGTCAGGGCGTAGAGGCCAGTCTTGGGGCTGATTCGCTCGCACGCAGTGTGCAGGCTGGTATTTATGGTGCGATTTTGATTGCCATTTTCATGGTGGCTGTGTACCGTTTGCCTGGCTTCTTGTCAGCAATTACACTCGGTTTGTACATTGTGCTTACGCTCGCTACATTCAAACTATTCGGCATCACAGTTACGTTGGCTGGTATTGCTGGTTTCATTATGTCCATGGGTGTGGCTGTAGACGCGAACGTGCTTATCTTTGAACGTCTTAAAGAAGAATTGCAGCGCGGTAAGAGTCTTAAGCTCGCCGTAGAAGAAGGCTTCATGCGCGCCTGGACCTCGATTCGCGATGGTAACTTGTCAACCGTAATTACGTGTTTGATCCTGATTTGGTTGGGTACCAGCTTCGTAAAGGGCTTTGCTGTGACTTTGGTCCTTGGTATTGCGGTTAGTTTGTTTACAGCTATTACTGTCACTCGCGTACTTTTGCGCTTTGTAGCCCCATGGTTCAACAAGTCAACCAAATTGTTCCCTGGCTACGCGACTAAGGAAAACCCAACTCAAAAATAATATGATGAACTTCATTAACAAACGCCGCTGGTACTTTGCCTTTTCGGGCCTGCTCGTGGGCGTAAGCGTAGTTGCGCTCGTAGGGTGGGGGCTTAAGCCAAACATTGATTTTACTGGTGGTTCACTGGTTGAATTTGATTTCAAGGGTACACGTCCAACGCTCGAGCAGATGCAAACCACGATTAAGAAAGCCGAGGTGGGTGAGGGTATAGTGCAGCCAACAGCTGGTACTAGTATTATTGTGAAGCTCCCATATATTGATGAGCCAGCACATCAGCGTTTGCTTACCACAGTACGTGGCGACTACGAAATGAGTGGTACACAGGTGCTTGAAAAACGCATTGAAACCGTTGGTCCGTCGGTTAGCGCTACAATCAAAAAGCGCGCCTCAATGGCCGGTACTTTGGTTGTTATTGCGATTGTGGCGTTTATTGCGTTTGCTTTCCGTAAAGTTTCCAAGCCAGTGGCTTCCTGGAAATTCGGTGTAGCTGCAGTCATTACATTGCTGCACGACGTCCTTATTACGATGGGTGTGTTTGCGTTCTTGGGCCGTTTTTACGGGGTTCAGGTTGATATTCCATTTGTTGTGGCCTTGTTGACTATCTTTGGGTATTCAGTGAACGACACAATCGTGGTATTTGACCGTATTCGCGAAAACTTGCTTCGTCGCACTGGCACAACCTTTGCTGACATGACTGAAAATGCGCTCAAGCAAACAGTCTGGCGCTCGCTCAACACCTCGCTTACTGTGCTTACTGCCTTGGCTTGTTTATTCATCTTTGGTGGCGAGTCAGTTAAATACTTCTCGTTAGCTTTGTTCATTGGTATTTTCTTTGGGACATATTCGTCTATCTTCCTGGCTAGTCCGCTCTTGGTCTCGTGGGAAGCCTTTGACCACAAGCGCAGCGGCCGCAAGTAATCGATTGTAAACCATTAAACCCCCTGCCTAGGGGGTTTTTGTTTTTTGTGGTATACTTAATATACAAATTTTACCTATGTCCGAAAATGTCTTGCGTCATTTAATTTCGCTCTCTGGCACGCTCATTTGCGCCTTGGCGTTTATTGCCGGATATGTGTCGGGTGTTAACAGTTGGTGGTGGGCCGTGTTCCTGGTTGGGTTTGTGTACATGTTAATTTTTAGATTGTTGCAGCACCACTAGGTATGCAGCTTGGTATTTTTGTTTTCGACTTTAGTTGGCTTAGTGCCCTGGCTTCACTCAGCATACTGCAGTGGATGGGGATTTTTTTGGCCCTGGGCGGTTGGCTGTTTTTGGCCAAGCCGCTTTTGTTTGTGTTTTTTCACTTGTACGAGGACCTCAAGGTTGACCTGAATGTTCACCACTGGAAATACGTGCTTTTGGCCGTGGATATACCTGCGCTCAATGTGCAGACCCCAAAGGCCGTTGAACAGATGTTTTCTCAACTCGCGGGCGCATTTCACCAGCCAGACCTTAAGGACCGCTTTAAAGACGGCTACAAACAGCGTTGGTTTAGTTTTGAAATTATTAGTATCGAGGGCTACATTCAATTTTTAATTTGGACCGAGGAGGCGTTTCGCGATTTGGTGGAAGCCTCAGTATATGCCCAATATCCAGACGCCACGGTAGTTGAAGTCGAGGACTATGTAGGCAGTGTGCCTGATAAATACCCAAACCCAACGACGGATATTTGGATCAGTGATTTTGGCTTGGCCGAAGATGATGCGTATCCAATCCGTAGCTACCGCGAATTTGAGCACGCAATTTCCAAAGACACCGTGCTGAAGGACCCGATGGGGACATTTTTGGAAAGTTTTAGCCGGCTTGGGCCAGGGGAACAAATGTGGTTCCAGATTTTAGTTGAGCCAATTAGCAACCATTGGAAAGAAGAAGCGATTCACAAAATTAAAGAAGTGATTGGTGAAAAACCGCATGCAGCTGGGGACCATTTGGGTGATAAAGTGACCAAAGCTTCTATGAAGTTTTTGGAAAAACTAGGCGACGAGGTTTTCAATCGCGAAGCAGGGGAGGCGCATGGTGGTGACGAGCATGCGGGTCCGCCAAACCAATTGCAATACATGACGCCGGGTATGAGTAAGTTGGTCGAAGCCATGGAAATGAAGATGGCTAAATTGGGTTTAAAAACCAAAATTCG
>CAYQNA010000025.1:775-5871 GCA_964418775.1 uncultured Gammaproteobacteria bacterium | reverse complement strand
GCCGAACAGGTGCGACTGGCGCCAGCCGAAGTGTCGGCGTTGCCGGGTAGTCCATAGTAGTAGCAATAGCCATCGGCATGCAGATCACCATTTTGGAAACAGGTGCGATTGCCAATTTCGTCAACATACGTTTCGGTGTTATCCAACCGGTATGGCGTACACTCCGTTGACATTGGCACCACATGACTCAGCACGCGATAGTACACGTTTCCCTGGCTGTCATTAAATTGACGGCAGTCTGGCGGTGTTAATGGGTTGCCATTGCGATAGGTGGCGGCGTTGCACAAACCAAGCAGTGTTGAAAGTTCAGCATCAGTTTTGTAAAAATATCGTGGACTACCAACAACATAGTCAGTACCAGCCGGAACAGCGGACGGAACGGTTACCACCGTGTCGAGTTGGTAGGTAATCAATTGAAAACCACTCGCAAGAGAACTTTCATAGGTGGAAAAATTCTTCACGGTGGAGGTGGGCGGCACACAGGCACGTAAATCTGTAAAGTATTCCGTGCGATTGGCGTCGGCGGTGGTGAGGTTGGTAAAACTGGCACACCCGCTTTCTGTCGCACTACACGCGGCACTTGCTTTAGGCACAATATACACCGTACTCGTACCGGCAGAATATTGCGTTTCCATTTCACGATAGGCGGCATATCCATCACACTTCGCATCACACTCGTCGTTCCACACAATTTCGTTAGCGTCCGTTATCTCACGTGGTTTGTAACGCCCCGGAATACGGTTAGCGCTAGTGTCGAGCGGTTGATACCAATTACAATTTTCTTCTTCCGGAGCACACACACCGGCATAGTTAGCACATTCAGGGCGGAGAGAGGCCTGCAAACGGTTGATCGCGGCAGTGCTGGTCGGCCATTGCACTCCAGCAGCACTGGTGTCGGCATCATAACAGCCTAAATAGTCGGGAGCACGCAAAAGCGACAACGAAACTCCGCCGCTGGGGAGCGTAGTAAAAGCCGAACACCCCGCAGAACGAGCAGAGCAATCCGTAGAAACACGATTATTAAAATGGATGCCGGTATTCTGTGAAGGCAACCTACTATCCGGTTTTACAGATAACCACTTTCCATTTGCGTCTTGAGTTAAACTGTATGCCGCACAACCAACAGTATCTGCATTACAATTTTCGGTGTCCAGGGTGCGGAGCAAATAACTGGATTGATTGCCAGCGGCGTCATTAAAGGTACGACAAGTCGCATATTGCGCTTCGCAGGTATCAGCATTGGCAAAACGCATAGTATTTTTTTCACGCGTGCAGTAGCCAAATTGAATACATTTACCCTGATTGTCATAGGCCACACAACTTTGCAAATCCACACACTCGGCAATACGTCCAGCGCCACCGCCTTGGAACAGCTGACCAAACCCACTCGCGTCACAACGCACTTCTGGCAGTTTCACAATCCAGTTTGGGTCGATAAGGTGATATTGCTCGGGGAATTTGGGATCGTTAAAATGCGCCACCACCTCGCTTAACCGCCACGGGTGATCTGGATTACTGTGCTGTGCCGCGATTTCAAAACCAAGTGGAAGAATACGGGCTAAGCGCAATTTTTTGATGTTGGAGTAGCAATAGTGATCGCGGTAGCATTGCGGATCGGTGTTAATGGCGTTGGAGGGAGGAATGAGCAACCAGTCGCCATGGAGCAATCCTTTGTCGATGGCCTGCTGGATAGACATGGCTTCTTTGATACTGCTTCCCAACCGAGCAACTTGTGCTAGGTCACTATCAATGACGCAATTCCAGATTCCAGGAGAAGATGGGCAGTTGCTCATTTCAGCAATTAAATCATAATTGATTGGAGCAACCACGTTGACCGTGAGCAAGTAGTTATATAACTGCTGTGCCTCACGACGACCGTTAGCGTTTGGACTACCATCAAAACTTTCTGCCGAAGAGGTGCTGCCATTAGTACCGCATTTTGTTTTATCAAAACATTCACCCAAAAATTTTCCCGCAAAAAAGTTACTCAACATTTTTGAGAGAAAAGTATTGGTAAAGACTGAGCCAACATAGACACCGATATTCTCTCCAATATCAGGTGAGTCAATTACCGTATAAGCACCAGTCGCTGCGTTTTTTACATTCTCAGGCACCTGGGCCATAGAAAAATTTTCTCGCACAGCCTCTACTGGGGTGCTGATATTTCCACTTATAATATCACTGGCCGATGTGCCCGGTCTTAACCCTCTTCCTTCTTCACGGTCTTTAGTAGCAGCTTCTCTTTTTTGAATTGCTTGATCGCTAATTTTCACTGACGCATCTAAGTACACCCCCAAATCACTCTGATCTGGCTGAAACGCGTCGCTTATATTTTTAAGTGCACCTTTTTTGGCCCCTGCTACAAATTTACTCTGGGTATCAAGACCAAACTGCTTCCAGTTTTGAACAAATGTATTAAAATTACAACTCGGTTTGCCTGGTTGGAATTTTTGTTTCAAACCAAGACGGATTGCTAAATCAATTTGTAAATCTGGGGGTTTACAAATATTTATTCCCGTTTCTTCAGAAAACTGATCTAACCCACTAAAAAGCGCATCCTCAGTGGCTGTTTGAAGGTAACTTTTCCAATTACTTCCAAACCACATTTTTCCCTGACCCTTTCCACCTGAAGACAACCAGACGGCGGTATCAAAAGTAACGCGCTGAAGAAAGGTTTGCACAATATTCATAGCAGATAAAGCTAGGCCACTCTGCCAAGAATGCTTTGCTGCTTCTTGGGCGGCTTTTGCAGCATCTCTATTTGCCTTAATTGCTTCAATTTGATTCTGTACAAAGAGTAACTCAGGCGAGTTATCAACCGGAAATGGAAGCGGTGGAGTAAGAGACCAACCTTGAATCTGAGCAGCAGCTGACTCATCAAAACTACCCGCATGAATTAGTGATGGCGCTGCAAGCTGAGCGTTAGCTGTAGGAAAACTTCCTAAAAAAACCCCAAACAAAACCACAACCACCAGTCCTACACCCCAAATTTTCTTAAATCGTTCCATCATAAAATGCTATTGACCTGTTGATTGCTGGGCCGCCAAGATTTGCTTGGCTGCCTGGAGTAAATCAGCATCCGAAATTTGATTCGCTTTGGCTTGGTCCATTCCACCCTGAATCAACAACTCTCGAATACGAGCCGGACTTTGTAGATCAGCCGCAGTTACTGTTGCCCCCGACGCAGTTGGTGCAGGAGTTGGAGCCGGTATTTT
Source organism: uncultured Gammaproteobacteria bacterium (assembly GCA_964418775.1). GTDB lineage: Bacteria > Patescibacteriota > Patescibacteriia > Magasanikbacterales > UBA922 > 2-12-FULL-41-16. The sequence goes on along the minus strand of CAYQNA010000025.1, from coordinate 2,656 downwards.
TACCGAACTAGAACTAGTAATTTCCTGGCTGGTTTGACCAGCAACTTTGAGTAAATCAGCATCACTAATTTGGTCTAACATTTTTTTGTCCATACCGGATTTGAGCAATAACTGTCGCAATTGGGCCGCATCTGGAGGAGCGCCATTCAAGGGCAAAATTCCTGCCCCGCCGGTTACTCCTCCTGGGCTAAATGTGCCGATAGAAGCAGGATCAAACGCATTGGTGATGGTGCCAGTAACTGAAACATTGGAAACGTTGGCTGATTCTCCAGTGCACGCTTTTTTGGGATCACAGTTGGGGTCGGTGCCGCGCATTATTTCGGTTTTGTCGTCCACTCCGTCCGAGTCGGTGTCGGCCAAATAGCGACTGGTGTGATACACATATGTTTCGTCGTAGTCATTCAGCCCGTCAAAGTCGGTGTCGCGATAGCTTAATGCTTCTGGTGAGTTTATTTCTTCTTTTACTGATGACGGCACACTGTTGGTGAGCGAAAATTTGGAATAGAGCGTATTGCGCACTTGCATAAACCCAAGGCCAATCGCAAAAAACGTAAAAAAAGCCAAAAGAATCAAGCCGATCTTTTGCTCTCGTTGTAAGCCCTGAAACAATGGATTGTCGGGCATAACGCGCAAGATTAATACTATACATTAGTATAGCACAAAGTGGGGGGCAGGATAAGTGGATAACGTTAGCGCAAAGTATTCATTATTTCCATCCACGCCTCCACCCCCAATTCCCCGGCACGTACGGTGGCGGTGAACCCAAGTTCGAGAAGTTTTTGTTCGATAGTAGCGCGTTTTTCTTTACCAAAAAAGGCGGCAAGATTTTTGACCAATAATTTGCGCGGACTAGAGAATCCAGCTTTGACTACACGAAACAACCATTCCCGATCTGCTTCGGTTTTACAACGCGCAGGACGTGGAGTGAGTTTGATAATAGCGGAATCCACTTTTGGTTCTGGCCAAAACGATTGTCGCCGCACTACAGCTACAATTTGTGGAACGGCGTAATATTGAGTGATGACACCCAACACCGACATCTGCCCCGGAGCTGCTGCCAACCGTTCGGCCACTTCTTTTTGCACCATACATACGATTGTTTTTGGAGTGGGTCGAGACTCTAAAAACATTTGGATGAGGGGTGAGGTGATTTGGTATGGAACGTTGGCAATTACCTTGTATTCACCACCATCGGCCACTGCTTCGGCACTAAACAAACGCAGGGCATTGCCCCAAGTTATTTCCAAATTAGGGAATTGTTTGGCGAGTGACTGCCAGTAAGGTTGTAGTTTTTTTTCAATTTCAAAAGCCGCCACTTTTTTAACCAGCGGCGCGAGCGCGGTGGTGAGCACACCAAACCCAGGACCAATTTCGACTACCGTATCTGTAGCAGATAATTCTCCAGCCATAATCATGGCCTCTATTGCCTCCGAGTTCAATAAATAATTCTGCCCATACCGTTTGCTCGGCGCCAGGCCGTAGGTGTGGGCTAGATTTTGGAGCGTATCTTTGTTAAACAGGTCGTACATGTGAATTTCCTTTCGCAAGGAAATTTACTTCGAAACCTACCAAATAGGTTTCGAAGCTTTCCTTGATAATTTAATATTACTTTAACCCCGCGGCAGAATACCTGGCGGACGCATTCCAAAGCAACCAACCGCCGGTGGTGTAGCGATCTACCGCATCAATTTGCGCCCGAATTTTTTCGGCATCATATACTGCTCCCAAATTAAAAGCTTGAATCCAAGGCCGAACCATGGCCCGCTTTCCTACAAACCGTGGCGCACCAGCATTCATACCATATTCCAGCACCTTGTCCGGGAACGCTGCTGGATTAGCCAGCCCCAAATGACCGGCGGGATAATGAGAAGGATACATCAT
>CAYQNA010000025.1:0-756 GCA_964418775.1 uncultured Gammaproteobacteria bacterium | reverse complement strand
GTATCCTCCAAACGCTGACCAATTCCCAAATCATCTTCGCCCGTTCGCTCCATCACAAATCCAAACAGATCAAACGAAGTAAGTACTGGTACATCTCTCATCTGGTCAGATACAAAGGCAAAAAATTGCGACATCACCGCGTACTTTGGCGTGCCCGTTACCGCGTATACCACCGTGCGCAAATCACCATCTGATGGAAACCGCACATAGTCAAAATTGATTTCATCAAACCCCAAACCAGCAGCCTCTTTAGCAATGTCTATGTTATATTTCCACACTTCATGATGCGTAGGGTCAACCCAGGCAAGGCCTTTTTGATCACGCCACACTGTACCTGCGTTAGTATGTATTGCCCACTCCGATTTATTTTCGGCCAAGACCGGGTCTTGCATCACAGTTTGTCGAGCAATCACATAGATATGCGCGTCATGAAATTCGCGAATAATATCAGCAAGGTGCGCCAAGATTATTTTTTTACTATGCAATAATTTTACTTGCGGCACCTGGCTATCGTACAATACAAAGCCGGAATAATCTTTGATATCGATGACCACGGCGTTGAGTTCGGTTTTATTAATCAAATCAATAATTTCGGCGCGCTTTTTATCGCTTTCGGCAGCATAGGCCGTGAGATACACTCCTTTGGTGGTAGTGGCCACTAACTTAACTTTTTCTATTCTAGCCTCTGGCGACGAAACTTCCACTGAAGAAAGTGGTAAGAAAAAATGACCAAAAAAATTCGGACCAGCGAGTGCT
>CAYQNA010000024.1:4383-6032 GCA_964418775.1 uncultured Gammaproteobacteria bacterium | reverse complement strand
TCAATTGGATACAACCAACCACCACGCACACCATTGGCTTGCACAGCCACGGCCAAATCAAAACCTGCTGGGTCCAAACCATGTTGCAAACGCCACGTAATCGCGGCCTCGCTAAAGCCACTAGCCCACACGCGCCGGAGTGCGGCTGCAAGCGCGGTTTCATTTTTAATATGGTCAATGGTCACGTATTGTTCGGCCACAGTCGAAGCAGCATCAGCCCACTGCACCGGACTTGGACGCAACACAACTGAACCCGCTGATTTGCCAAGCTTTTGCCACACTTGGGTCACAGCGCGCGCCACTGATTTTGGCAAAGTGGCCCGTTGCCACGCGCGCGTTAAACGCACACTGGCTTGATGAATTGCGTCTGAGTCATGTGGCGCCAAATCGCGCGTCACATCACGCGTCAAACGCGCCAACCCATCGGCACCTGCGGCTCTATACGCAGCTGTCGTAATTACTGCCGTTTGCGGCAAAAGATTATTTTTCTCTGACCACAACAAAGCACGGGTTAGGGCTGCTGGCCCACCCACTACCCCACCGTCAGCGGCTTCGGCACTATGTAGCCACAACCACGGCGCGCTTTGTTCTTGGCCTTTTGGCATATCACTAGGCAATGTCTTTTACCATTAAGGTGTCATCAGTCACTAACACGACTTTGCTTCCAGCCACTGACAACTCACGGTCTTTTAGTGCAGACAATGTTTGGCGAGTCAAACTCTCAACCGTACGACTGGTTTTGCTATGCACTGGGTATACACCCCACAACAATTGGAGTTGACGTTCAACTCGCGCATTACCCGTAAACACTGCCGTAATTACTCGCGGACGGGTTACTGAAATAAATCGGCCAGTCACACCATCGTCAGTGGTCGTTGCAATCACACTGGCGCCCACTTGCTCGGCCAAATCACGGGCCACCGTGGCCACAGCGGTCGGCGTGTTTGAACGCGGCCATAGTGGTGCTGATACAGGTGCCATTCCGGCCTCTACGGTTTGAATTATGGTAGCCATCATAGTTACTGTTTCAACAGGGAAGTCACCGGCCGCAGTTTCATTCGACAACATTACGGCATCGGCTTGCTGCATGACAGCATTGGCCACATCCGAAACTTCGGCACGGGTTGGGCGCGGATTCTTTTGCATGGAATCAAGCATCTGGGTGGCCACAATCACGGGCTTAACCGCCTGACATGCTTCGGTGATCAATCGCTGCTGTGCCAGTGGTACTTCGGCCGCAGGAATTTCAATCCCTAAGTCACCGCGCGCCACCATAATTCCATCGGCGGCGGCAATAATTGCCTGACTATTTTTCAAAGCTTCCTGGCGTTCAATTTTCGCGATAATTTGAATTGGTGTTTTGGCCTCGGCCCCACGCACCCGGTCCTGATGCATTTCCACGAGCGCGCGCAATTCCCTAATATCTTCAGCCCGATTCACAAACGATAAGGCAATAAAATCAACGCCATGCTCAACACCAAATTTAACTGCTTCGCGATCTTTTTCGGTTAACGCCGCGATTGACGCCGTCGTGTCAGGCACATTAATCCCCTTATGAGGCATCAAAACTCCGCCTTGCACAATTTGCGCCACAATTTTGCTGCCCAAGACTTCTTCAACCACAGCTTCCATTTTGCCATCATCAAGCA
>CAYQNA010000024.1:0-4283 GCA_964418775.1 uncultured Gammaproteobacteria bacterium | reverse complement strand
CCAAGCGTGGCTACGATTTTGGTATGTGACAGCATACAGATTATTTAAATTTAGCGCGGATTTGGTCCAACGAGGCACCAGCCCCGGTCCAAATTGTACTGCTCGTAATAAATTGACCTGACTTTACTGAATTCATGGTTTCGCGCGCTTCCTGCACCCAACGTGGTACATAAATCGCCAATAAAATCAAGGGTGCCAGCCACAACACCAGCCGAATGTAACTACTAATAGTCATCCACGTAAGGCGTCGTTTAATCGCCTTGTTTTGCTGGTGAATAATTTGTGACCAAGCCATTAGTTTGCGAACATCGCGACGCAATTCAACCAAATCAACCGGCTTTTCTTTACCAGCTTTGACATCAACCTCTACTTCAGGCAATTCCAAATCTTGTTCTTCAAAAGCAACCATATTATGATTTTTTAGTACGCTGCAACGAACGCACTTCGCGTTGAAAACGACTCACATCTTCAAACGCGCGATAAATTGAGGCAAACCGAATGTACGCAATCTTGTCGAATTTTTTCAAATGCTTCATGACCACCTCGCCAATTTCTTTGCTCGTAATTTCACGCTGTTTCTTTTTTTGAATGTCAATTTCCACCGCGTGGATAAGTTGGTCAAATTGTTCTTGCGTGTATGGCCGCTTAATGAGCGACTGCAAAATTCCGCGCTGCATTTTCTGGCGACTATACGACTCTCGTGCCCCATTATTTTTTACAACTACAATATCAAGAAGCTCCATTTCTTCAACGGTCGAGAAGCGATATTGGCACTTTTCACACTCACGGCGGCGGCGCACCGCCATGCCGTCCTGCGTCAGACGCGTGTCAATCACTTTTGTTTCCTGACTGCGACAAACTGGGCAATGCATAGTGCCAAAGATAATGCGCGTAGTATAACATAATTTTGCACGCGCGCCCAGGCAAAATAAAATCCCGGTCTAGGCCGGGATTTTTGCTTTAGAGACTCATTTTCTTGCGGATAAAGGCTGGGATTTCCAGGTCATCGTCATTGTTGACCGGAGTGACGCTTGGCGATGAGATTGGTGGAGCCTGGATCACAGGAATAGCCGGACGAATTGGCTCTGGTTGTGGCACCACTGGTGGTTGGTGTGTGACTGGAATGGCCGGGAGCGGTGTGCTTGTCATGCGCTGAATCACGGGCGCCTCGTTGGACATCGGTTTTTTCAAAAAATGTGGACGCACGGTTGGTGGCGGTGTAAGCTCGACTGGCGCATTGTCGTCCTCTTCCTCTACCTCATCTTCTTCGAACAAATCAACTGGCTTGCGCTTACCAAACAAACCCGTGCGCGCAGTTGGTCGACGGCGAAGTAATTCATTGGCTGACGAAACACCAACGGCTTCGATGGCGTCCTCGGCGTCCTCCTCGCGGTTATCAAAACCAGTCGCAATAACAGTGATGCGGATGTCCTCGCCCATGCTTTCGTCAATTACAGCACCAAAAATCACGCGAGCATCGTCGGCTGAACTTGTAATAAGCTTAGCGGCCTCGGCCACTTCTTGCATACCCAAACTGCTGCCACCAGTAATTGTGAACAGAATCCCGCGCGCACCATCGATTGCCACATCAAGCAAAGGACTCGAAATCGCTGCTTTGGCTGCATCGGTCGCACGATTGTCGCCCGTACCAATACCAATACCCATGAGTGCTGTACCTGTGTTACTCATGATCGTGCGTACATCGGCAAAGTCAACGTTAATGAGACCAGGGACTGTAATCAGTTCGGAAATTCCCTGCACACCCTGACGGAGCACATCATCCACAATGTGAAATGCATCCATGAGTGAAGTTTTCTTGTCAATGATTTGCAAAATGCGGTCGTTCTGAATCGTGATAATTGTATCCACGCTGCGCACAAACTCGGCATGAGCGCGTTCGGCAATTGCTTTGCGCTGTGGACCCTCGAACGAAAATGGCTTGGTCACCACAGCCACAGTCAAAATACCCATGTCGCGCGCAATCTCGGCCACAACTGGGCCAGCACCCGAACCTGTGCCACCACCAAGGCCGCAGGTGATAAACACCATGTCTGTATCCTTGAGCATTTCGCGAATTTCGTTCTGCGTTTCCTCGGCACTGCGCTTGCCCACCTCAGGATTCATACCCGCACCAAGGCCGCGCGTAATCGTTTTACCAATGTGCAATTTGTGTGGCGCACTATTGTGATGCAAAGCCTGGACATCGGTATTTAAAACAATAAAATCAACGCCCCGGATGCCGCCCTTGACCATGCGGTCAACAGCCGAGCTTCCTGAGCCACCCACACCAATCACTTTAATTTTTGCAAATGTTTCAATTTCTGGTTTTACTTGTGGCATACAGATCAGATTGGCCGGGTTGAACAGTTTTTGTACTCAACAGAGCCATTTTTTAACGTTTAGTACACCCTATAGTGTAAGTTTTTTACTCAAAGCTGTCAAGCATTTTTGGGGTATTAAAAAAACCGCTGGTTAAGCGGTTTTTTTAAACCTAGTTATTGCGAATCCTAAAGGTTACATAATCACTCCCCACAGACAAAATATCGAGATTCAAATATTCTCCAATTGTCCCACCGGTCTTAATTACCCGAAAACCGATGCTCTGCCCCGAGTTCACGTTCCAAATATATGGATCACTAGAATTTTGTGTTTCCCAAACATTGTTGATTTCCAGACGAGCTGTGTTTAAGGAGACGCTTTTCAGTTTAAACGTGGCCTCGGAATTGTGCGTAAATTGCTGCCCTGTGCACAGGGTATACTCCCCATCCCCACCACGCAGCGATCCGCCACAATACGTGATCGAGTTGTAATTATATGTTGTATATAAACTTACATTGGCCAAGCCGCCAGCAGTTTTGCCTAAATACGTGACCTGCACTGTTCGTCCCGACCATGGCAAATACACGTAACCAGATTGTGACGAACGAATCGTTAAAGTCCCGGCTTCAGCCGCACTGCCCGGGTGACCAGCTCGGTACATAACCGTAACCCAATCATTTGAATAACTGCTTACTGTTAGAAGTACATCATTGTTGCTGTGGTAAACGGTATTATTGGCACATAGCGCGTACGTCGCGTCTTGACCATTATAACTTTGGCAATTTGCAGTCGTGTTATTTGTATTTGAATTATTTTGGTTGTTAGAATTTGCACTTGTGGCTGCGGTGTTTAAACGTAGGTAGGCTACACCTTTACCCTTTACTGATGAAAACGCGTACTGGTCATACCACAAAGTAAACGTATTGTTTGGGTCCTCAAAAAAGACGCCGGATTTACTTTGACCAAGTGGTATTGTCCATACCTGCGTACTACCTCCATTTTTAATGAGCGAAACCACGGCTTCGCTAGCTGACAAGACCGAAAGTCTCATGCTCACATACGGATTGATACGCACCGTTGTCCCCTGACACAGCACAATTGAACCGCTTTGGGTCGTGTTTGTGTCAGTACAAAGGGCTGAATCCTGGGGTCCAGTCTGTGTCCCGAGATTTGTATTATTGGTTGTACCGCTAATTGAGCCTGTATCAGTAAGTGGGAACCAGGTTGGGAAATTAGGCACATGGTCATAGCGATAACCTAAATTTTTCAGGTCATCCAAACTGCCCACATATCCGCGCGATGGAATTAGGCCGCCACCGATACGTGTAAGGTACAAAGCCGATGAACCAGGGTGCTTGTACAATACGCCGGCAGGGAAATATTTCCAGTCAGCGGTAATTGTGTAACCAGAAATTGGGGTGTTGCTAATTACGCTTTGTGACACATCCTCGACCCAACTCCACTGGTACCCATTTTCCAAAAACGCGCGCTCGGAATCAAACGGGATTAAAGTGTTAATGAGTGATTGGCCATTGGCACTGTATTTGGAAACCAAAAATATGCGCGAGTCATTGGGTGACTTTACGAGTGTGCCGCCCAAAAAATTGCGTCGTGGACCCCACGGGGCAATGCGAAGCGCGTGATCCGGAATTGCGGCCAATGTAGCGGCATTAGCCCCGCGCACTTCAGACCACGAGACAGCGTATGAAAAATACGCATCTGGATTTTTAACTAATTGCTTTTGACATTCAGCGGTAATGTAATACACCGCCTTGGAGCCTGGGGCTTTGTACATGGTGTCGGTACTAAGCGCACAATTTACGGCTTGGGTTTTGTGTGGTGACAATAGCCAAGCAGTCGCGGCCATTAAACTCCAAAAAAATACTCGATATTTCATACTAAAAAATAAAATCCCTAAACGGGATTTTAAGGAACCAGTGATTTAAAGACTTTGTGTAGTTTGT
>CAYQNA010000023.1:1514-7410 GCA_964418775.1 uncultured Gammaproteobacteria bacterium | reverse complement strand
GCCCACGGTCATTAGGAAGACATGTAAAGTTCGGAGGGGGTTTAGTAGTTTCATATTAGGTACTCAATATCTGCTTGAGGGCTTCCTGGTCAGTGCTCCAATTTTTACCATCAAACCATTCGAGCCCGCTGAATTGGAGTTTGTAGGTGTCGGTAGGGCGTTGAGCTGAACCGAGATAAATATATTTTTTGCTGGTTTCCTGGGTGTGAACAATGGCGCGGAGCATCATGCCGAGTCCGAGATTGCTGATGTCTGTCGCGCGGTCGTAAAATGGGTATGAGTAATGCAGGAGGTCATTATTTTCGTACGCAATACAATAACCGACCGGTGTATTGTCGAGAGTGTAAACAAAGAAACGATTAAAGTTGCTGGTGGACTCAGTTAATAATTCCTTGATTTTATTGGCGCTAAATGTGCCGACACCAAATTTGTCATCATAAAAATCTTTGGCGAGTTTACCGATTTGCCAATTATAATCGGTGTAGGGGAGTGGGATTGATTGCAGTTCGAGCCCATCGGTTTTTTTGAGGACGCGACGGTTTTCGCTTGATAATTCAAATTTGCTTAAGTCGATGCGCACGCTGCGTGTTTGATCCATGGCGCCACGAGCCACGCGTGTAAACACAAAGCCAGCCTCGTACGCTGTGGTAACAGCTGCATCGTCGCCTGGCTCAATGGTTTTTTTCTGCCACACTAAATACATATTAGTACAACGCTACCCACAATCCTAACAGCACAAAACCCGCGTGAATGATCCAAAAACGCATCACGGTTTTTTCTTCGCTCCAACCGCGCATTTCAAAGTGGTGGTGCAGCGGCGCCATTTTAAAAATGCGACGACCGAGGATGTGGCGACCAAATACTTGAATGACTACGCTGGCTAATTCAATGTAAAAAATAAACGCGAGGAACGGCAAGAGCAGCATTTTGTTAATTACAATGGCGTTAATGGCGAGTAAAGCACCAAGCCCAAGTGAACCAACATCACCCATTTGGAAGCGGGCTGGCTTGACGTTGAAGTATGTGTATGTTACGAGTGCACCAACGGTCGTGGCATTTAAAATCGCAATATCAGGCAGGTTTTGCAGCCACGCCATAAGGGTGAGCGTGGAGAACGTGATGAGGAGCGAGCCACCAGCGAGGCCATCCATACCATCGGCCACATTCACGGCATTGGCCGTAAACATAACAAAGAAAATAATGGTCGGAATAAGCCACCACCCAAAATTAATAAAGCCATCGAACGGCACGCTAACATTGTGCCACGTTGGGCCGAGTTTAAAATAAATCCACCATGCGGCTACAGCGCCGGCCGCAAATTGCAACAATAATTTTTCGTGCACATGCACACCTTTGCCTGGGTGCGAACCAAGCCACAGTGAACTGCGTTTGAATACTGCCCATGGCAAAGTCACGGTGAGCCAAATTTTGGTGCGCCAACTTTTGTGCACGCGAATTAGGCGTAGCGTGTGCTTGAGGTCACGATTGCGGCGCTTTTCACCATAAATATTCAGCACATCATCAACACCACCAAGGAGTGCAGCGAGCAACATCACGCCAATTGGCACATACGTAAAACTACGCGACCAGTTGAACGCGATTGTAATCACAGCCACAGTCACAATCACGAGCAGGCCGCCCATAATTGGTGTGCCCACTTTGTCGCGGCGGCCAGCCATGGCCAATGTCGCATCGTATGGGTTCGTGCGCGTTAATTTATATTTGTACAAAAATTTAGTGAGCAACGGGGCCCACAAAAAACTAACCACGGCCGCAAGCAGCCCAAAACCAATGGCCGTGCGGAGGACGTCGATCGACAGGGATAGGGTAGGCATATAAGAGTAGAACTAGCATACCCTAGGGGCGATTTTTTTTCAACCCCACTTTTTGGCTAAAATTGGCCTTATTCCAGGGTTTTGAGGCGTCGAAGCTCGATTTTTGCGGCCAAAAGCGCGTGTTGGTAGGTATCGTTGGTCGCACCAGTTTGACCTTTTTCCTCCCATTTTTGTTCAGTTAAAGGCTTAGCTGGATCAGTAATGGTGACTGTGCCCTGACGCGCGCCATGTTCATACTGGCCTTCTTTGCTCCAGCGGAAGGTGTGCGTGTAGTGAATCGCGTCACTGTCCGTTGCGTGCACCACGAGCACGTGATTTAATTTTTTTTCTGGTCCGGTTTGCCACAAAATTAGCAGGTCACCTGGTTGTACGTGTAAGAGCGAAATTGGCATTGTATTTTTATCATCAGCGAGCACAGCCACACTCACATTTTCGGCCGGACGCAAACGTGTTAAAAATCGACGCACAAAATTTGTGGCATGCGTAAAATGCAATACCTTGCGCAAATCAATTTTTTTCTGCGCACTCACTTCGGCCGCGAGTGTGTAATAGGCTAGGGCCGAACAATCGACGCCCAAATTATGATCGACCAAAAATTTTTTAATGGCCTCGTCACTGAGTTCAACAAGGGCGATCCGGTCGCGCAGTGCTATTAATTCGGCCTCTTCCACTATGTCCGCAGGCGTGCCCTTGCCAATGAGTGCGCGCAAACCACCGCGCACTTTACTGCGTTGATTATTAAAATACGGGGCATTTACGTGCTTACCCGCAAATGGTAATTGCAAATACGCATCCAAAACTGCTTGCGCGGCTGGTGTAAGAGTTTTCATAATTACGCCAATGCTTGATTAAGGCAATCGACAATCGCATGGCCCACTTCGTTAAATTTACCAGGGGCACGGAACATACTGGTCGCGCTTTGAATGCGCAAACGGTCGCTGCCTGGTTCGGTGTTGGGATATGCAATGCAGTTAAAGCCCAGTGTTTGCAGGGTGTTAATTGCTGGCTGTAAACGCTGGTCAGACAAATCAAGGCCGGGTTGGTTGCGCAGAATAATTTGTGCACCATTGTAAATCGGAATTAATTTTTTTAGAGCGGCGCTGTTGTTCGTCAGGGCTAGCAGATGAGACTCGAATGTTGTTGTATAAACAGTCATATCTTTGGCCGATGCTTGAAGTTGTGATTCGTATGTAGTTGATGCTGGTTGTCGCGCATTGATTTCAATCAAATATAATTTTTGGGCAGCCACATCGAGTATAATGTCAACACCAAACAGACCGCGCCAGCCTTCGTGAGCCAGCTTGGCGCCAATGTCCATGACAATTTGTTCGTATTGCCTGTACAGCGCACTGTCTATTAGCTGCTTTCCAAGTGCCCAATCATTACCGATGGTAGTAAAGGCACTATTGGTAAATGGCGCCAGGCCAGTGATTTGGTAACTAATATTACCAGTAATCACAGTATTGCCGCAGACTATGTTGTTGCTTGTAAACATGTAGCCATTCACAAAATCAGTCACTCGCACCGGGCGGTCGGGAAAATGCGCTTGTAATTCTTGCAACTTGGTTGCGTTATCAATTAAAATTGTCCCATTGCCCGTGTGCGCGCGGTTGAATTGAATAATAAATGGCGCACCTGCAAATACGACGTCTTTTAGTAACTGAATTTTGTGAGGTGGTAAATATTTAGCCAAAACACCTAACCATTCTACTTGCGATACTTTTTCCTCGACCTGATTGGCTAGGGTGGCTGGTGGATTGAGCAACTTCCAACCACGCGCTGCGCATAGTTTGGTAATGGCTGGAATATTTTTGAACACCACAATGCCAGCGTCGGGATATTGTTCCAAACAAGCCACTGTAGTTGGGTGCTGCAGCAATTCTGGCGTATCCAGTGGTGTTTCGGCTTCAATCAGAATAATGTCAGAGCGGGTGGCAGCCACTTGCTTGGCAAACGGAGTGGAATTTGTAATAATGATAAGAGCTGACCCAGTTTGTGGGCCCAAGGCTCGCTCTAGGTCACGCGCAATATAAATAACAGTGTTTTTTGGCTTCATATAGAGAATTCTGCCCACACTGTACCAAAGATATGCTAAAAAAACAACTCGAACAATTTGGCCAGGTAAAAACAAACGAACCGCTCGCCAAACACACAACCTTTAAAATTGGTGGTCCGGCCGAGTATTTGGTGGTGGTCGAGGATACCGAAAAATTACTTGGACTGCTGCGGTTTTTGGATGGCGAAGGTATCCCACGCTTTATTTTGGGTGGCGGCAGTAATATGCTAGCGAGCGATGATGGTTTCCGTGGCGTGGTTATTAAAATCAAAACTCAAACCACTGAAATTCTACCCGATGGCCTGATTGCAGACGCTGGGTGTATTACGGTTGCGATTGCACAACTTTCAATTCAACACAAATTCACTGGTTTTGAATGGGGAGTTGGCGTACCAGGCACAATTGGCGGTGCTGTCCGCGGTAATGCGGGCGCTATGGGTGGAGAAATGAAGGACTCGGTTGCAAGTGTCACAGTCTATCGCGATGGGGAAGTGGTTGAGCTCAGTAGTGCTGAATGCAAATTCGGTTATCGCGACAGTATTTTTAAACACAGCGAGGCCGTGGTACTGCGCGTATGTTTAAAACTCGCGCCTGTGACCACGCCCGAAGGCATGAAAAAAGCGCTCGAATACCTGCAATATCGCAACAAAACCCAGCCCCAGGGTTATGCGTCCACAGGATGCGTGTTTAAAAATCATGAAATTGGGCGCAATGAATGCGCGCGCGAGGCCACACTCATCGCCGAATTCCCCGAAGACCGCGACAAGATTGCGCAATTTTTCCAGAATGGTAAAATCCCTGCGGGTTGGCTCGTGGAAAAGGCTGGCCAAAAAGGCGCGCGCGTTGGCCAGGCAATGGTTAGTGAGCGCCATGGTAATTTCGTTGTGAACACTGGTGGCGCGAGTGCAGCTGATGTACTAGCTTTGGTCGAGCAAGTTAAAACTGCTGTTATCCAAAAAACCGGGTTCGCTATCGAAGAAGAAATGCAAATCATTTAAATTAAATCTTAAACAAACGCCTATGATCGTTACAATCCACGGCACCGGAATTGAATTAACCGACGCCCTCAAAACATACGCGCACGAAAAAGTCGCGGCGCTCGGAAAATTTTTCAACGGCGTCACTAAAATTGAAATCGACATCGGCATGCGCACGCACCATCACCAAAAAGGCAAAGTTTTTTACGCGGAAATTAATGTCCACATTCCTGGCAATTTGATCCGGGTGGAAAAAGAAGCCGAAGATTTGTACAAAGCGATCGATAAGGTAAAAGATCACCTAAAAGTGGAACTAGAAAACGCAGACGAAAAACGCCGCACCAAAGACAAAAAAGCGATTCGTCAAAGCAAAGCCTATTTGGGGGAATAGTAGTCGGTATTTCTTTAACTTTGACTGATTTTGCAAATCCTCGCCGTTATTGTCTTGATCCGAAACGAGGTCTCGGGGTGACAAAAAGTGGTAAAAAATGTAGTGCCCACGATAAAACTTACCATGGACAACTGCGGAAAAAGGTGGTATACTGCCGGCTGCCTGTTTTGACTATTTTTTATGGATTTTCTCAAGAAATTGTTTGCTCCGTCCCCAAAACGGGTAACTGCCAAGTATCAACCCAGAATTGACGCGATTAATGCCCTGGAACCAGCCATGGCGGCTTTGTCCGACGAGGCGCTTAAGGCTAAAACTCAAGAATTCCGCGACCGTCTGGCCAAGGGCGAAACGCTTGACCAACTCCTGCCCGAGGCATTTGCGGCTGTGCGCGAAGCTGGTAAGCGTGTTAGTAACATGCGTCACTACGACGTGCAAATGCTCGGTGGTATGGTGCTACACGAAGGCAAGATTGCGGAAATGCGCACGGGTGAAGGTAAGACCCTGGTGGCCACCTTGCCAACGTATTTGAACGCGCTTGCTGGCAAAGGTGTGCACGTGGTGACTGTGAACGACTACCTCGCCAAACGCGACGCCGTGTGGATGGGCAAAATTTACGATGCTCTCGGCATGAGCGTTG
>CAYQNA010000023.1:0-1414 GCA_964418775.1 uncultured Gammaproteobacteria bacterium | reverse complement strand
AAACGCGACGCCGTGTGGATGGGCAAAATTTACGATGCTCTCGGCATGAGCGTTGGTATTATCCAAAACATGCGCGTGTCGTATCAATTTGACCCGACCGTACGCGCACCCGAAGATGCGACTGAAACTGAAGCCTTTAAAGTCGAGGATGAATTTTTGCGCACATGCAGTCGCCAAGAAGCATATCGTTGCGATATTACCTATGGTACCAACAACGAATACGGTTTTGATTATTTGCGTGACAACATGGTCCAGGACCTGAGCCAGATGGTTATGCGTCCTGGCAGCGAAATGGCCTATGCCATTGTCGACGAAGTTGACTCAATTTTAATTGACGAAGCGCGTACACCACTGATTATTTCGGCGCAGGCCGAAGAAGCGACTGACCAGTATTACCGCTTTGCTCAACTCGTGCGTCAGCTTGGTGAAAAAAACGATTACAATGTTGATGAAAAAATGCGCAGCGCCACGTTGACCGAAGAGGGTATTAAAAAATTCGAACAATGGCTCGGCATTGCGAACATTTACGAAGAAGGCGGCATTCGCACAGTGCACCACATTGAACAAGCGCTCAAGGCCGAGGTGCTGTTTAAGCGTGACCGCGATTACATGATTGATAATGGCGAAATTTTGATTATCGACGAATTTACCGGCCGCAAAATGGTTGGTCGTCGCTATTCCGAAGGTTTACACCAAGCCATCGAGGCCAAAGAAGGTGTGGATATTCAGCGCGAAAGTCAGACGCTCGCAACAATTACATTCCAGAACTTGTTCCGCATGTACGATAAGCTCGCGGGTATGACGGGCACAGCGTCGACCGAGTCCGAAGAACTGTTCAAAATTTACCAGCTCGAAGTCGTTACAATTCCAACCAATCGTGTTGACCGCCGCACTGACCTGTCAGATCGCATTTACAAAACCGAAGAAGCCAAATTCCGTGCTGTGGCGGAAAAAATTAAAGAGTGTCGCGCCATCAATCAACCAATTTTGGTTGGTACTATTTCGGTTGAAAAAAATGAACGCTTAAGTGCATATCTGACTGCGCTCGGAATTCCGCACGAAACTTTGAATGCTAAAAACCATGAGCGTGAAGGTGAAATTATTGCGCAGGCTGGTCGCCCAGGTGCTGTGACCTTGGCTACTAACATGGCTGGTCGTGGTGTGGACATTAAACTTGGTGGTGTGCCAGCCGTTGACGCAGATGTAGAGATTGTGAACGCAGCCGGCGGTTTGTTCGTGCTTGGTACTGAACGCCATGAGTCGCGCCGTATTGATAATCAGCTCCGCGGTCGTGCGGCTCGTCAGGGTGACCCGGGTGTAACTCAATTTTTTGTCTCAACCGAGGACGACCTCATGCGTATTTTTGCTGGCGACCGCCTGAAAAATGTCATGACCCGCTTGAACGTACCCGAAG
>CAYQNA010000022.1:0-8120 GCA_964418775.1 uncultured Gammaproteobacteria bacterium | reverse complement strand
TAGTAGTCGCGCACACCCACGCCCGAGATCACGGTTAGCTTGCTAAGGCCATGCTCGAGGGTTATTTTTTCGGCCGCGGCCACGAGTTGTTTACCAAGGCCCGTGTGTTGGCTGGCCGATTCTTCGCGTTGGCCAATGCTCATGAGGCGGCCATACACGTGTAGCTCGCGAATAAAGGCCGTATCGCGAATAACTGGAAGTTGGGTAATTAAAATTTCTGGAGCCGCAATCGTGGGAACACGCAAACGCAAAAAGCCAAAGACCGCTACGCGATTAGGGTCTTCGAACGTAATAAAATATTCAGTGCCACCAGTAGTGGCGTATTCATCAATAAAAAGTTGTGGTTCAGTTTCGGCCGGTAAATTTTTGGCCTGGCGCGCAATTTCACGACAACGTAAACACACGCACCGCAAACCCTGGGCGTGTAATTTTTTTTCTAAAAATTCGCGCAGGTTGGTGACGGTGTTGCCACCCTCAATTTCATTAGCTGGAATGTCGCGAATCAAGCGCGAAATACGACAATAGCGGGGGGTAGCCAGTTTCATTTGCAACAAGGCTTCGGTCATGGCTGGTGTATCGCCATATGGTTTGTACCGACCATCCAAAAACCATTGGTACAATTCCGCACTTTTAATAACGGTGTTTGGATAAATTTTAATCATGTCTGGTCGCAAGCCTTCGTCACTAAAAATTTCTTTATACATCTCGACATCATGCTCTGGACTTGAGCCTGGTAAATCAGGCATAAAGTGCAGGTCAACTTTGAATCCAGCTTGGCGCAACAACAACATGGCGTCGCGGAATTGTTGCACGGTGTGACCACGTTTGATCAGGGTTAAAATTTTGTCATCAGTTGCTTGTAAACCAAGCTCAATGCGCGTGCAACCCTGTTGGCGCATGTGCCAAATTGTTTTTGGCGAAATGGCGTCGGGCCGCGTTTCTAAGGTTAAACCAATGATACGGTGTTTAGCCGTTTCATTAATTGCTTGCGCCTTTTGCAGGGCTGCCTGCAATTCTTTGAGCGGGGTGTGCTCGGTAAATGGTGATGGGGCGCTGCGTCCGGCCACACCATCATTGCATGCCAAAAATGATTCCAAAATATACCAATATTGGTATCCAAGCGTGTATGCATTCCACGTACCGCCTTTAACAATGTATTCGATTTTATCGGTCGCGTGACCACTTTCCTCTAGAGTTTGAATGCGTTGGCGCATTAATTCGTACGGGTCAAAATCAAGTGCGAGCGCGCGGGCAGCGGCTGGTTCAGTGGCAATATAACTTTTGGGCATGCGCACTTCGGTTGGACAGTACACGCATTTGCCTGGGCAATTGTATGGTTTAACCAATGATGTCACCACCGCAATCCCCGACAAGCTACGCACCTCGGCTTTGCGGAGTAATTTTAAAATCACAGGGTCAGGGGTGGCGCTGGTCTTTTTGCACCAGGTTTGATAGGCTACTAACAGTTTGCGGTTGCTTGGTTGCGCTAGCCCAAGTTGGTTGGCTGCAATGCGGCGCGCATCATCAAACTCAGCCTTGGTTTTAGGCTGAGCGGCAACCACTGCTTCAATTATTTGTTCGTAAACAGACATGTCCGAATTAATCAAACACAATCGTACTGTATATAACCGCATCGCGGCGTTATTTTCGGCTACGCGCGAGTATAATTGGGACGATGTGGCCCAATTAACTGAGTATCTCAAACCCGGTGACCAGGTTTTGGACCTGGGGTGCGGGAATGGTCGATTATACCAGATTTTAGCCAAAAAACAAGTGCAGTATACTGGCGCGGACCAAAGTGATGAACTAATCGCCCTGGCCCAGCAAAAAGCCCCTGGGGTCGAGTTTGTGGTGGCCGAGATGACGACCTTGCCTTTTGCCGATGCCCAATTCGACGTCATTTTTTGCATTGCGGCCCTTAATCACATTCCTGGGCAAAAATTGCAGCTCCAGGCCTTGCGCGAAATGCGTCGCGTCCTCAAGCCGGGCGGGCATTTGCTCATGACCAACTGGAATTTACATTCAGACAGTGCGCAAAAAAATATTCGTAAACATGGTTGGGTGATTCGTACAGACATTGCTGACTCGGCTGGGATCGATGTAATGGTACCATGGAAAAGCCCACAGGGCGAAACACTGGGCGAGCGGTATTATCATGGTTTTACCGAGGCCGAATTGACGCAACTTTTTGACGAAGCAGAATTTTCAATTGTCGACCAGTACTATAGCTCAAAAGGTGAACATACAACGATTAATGAAGGTGGAAACTTGATTAGTATTGTGTCAAATAATCTATGTTAGAAATTAATCCCAAAAAACTACCAACCACAATCTCGGCCGGTGGGGTAATTGTCCGATTTGATGGTGCTTGGTACGTGGCATTAACCAAGTGGAAAGATGACGCAAGTGGAATTTGGTATGTACCCAAGGGTCATATTGAAGGTGAGGAAAATTTGGAGCAAGCGGCCCGTCGTGAGATTGACGAAGAGGTCGGGTTGAACAAATTTACTAAATGGCAATACCTTGGCGAGAAGCAGCGTGAAAGTTTGTTTGACACAGAATGGAAGATCATTCATTATTTTTTTGGTGTAACCGAACAGTCGGAATTGCAACCAACCGCAACAGATAAAATCCATGTGGCGCAATGGTTTCCGTTGTTTAGCGAGGTGCCAGTATGTACAGATGAACAACGTGAAATTATTGCTGCGGCCAAAGAAATTATTAAATCCCTGTAGTATGGAAAACCAAGTCAGGGTGGGTACGGCAGTAATTATTAAGCGTGATGGTAAAGTTTTAATGTCGCATAGAATCAGTAAATTGGGCACAAATACTTGGGGTTTTCCTGGTGGTCATGTGGAATTTGGGGAGAGTCTGGAAGATTGTGCAGTGCGTGAAACAGCGGAAGAAGCTGGTCTCACGGTTCGCAATCCGCGTGTTCTGACTGCAGTGAGTGACATGATTGGAGGCAAACACTACATTACGGTATTTCTGCAAGCAGAGTATACAGATGGTGAGGCACGCATTTGCGAGCCAGAGAAATGCGCGGAATGGGCGTGGTTTGCATGGGACGAATTACCGCAACCTTTATTCCCCTCAATCATTAGTTTGCTTAAACAAGGAGTAACGCCTGTCTAAACTTCTATGCCTGACAGTACTAAAAATTTTCCTGCGCCAATCCCACTCCGCAAAATGATTGGACCAAGTTTTATTATTTTGGCGCTTGGTTTGGGGTCGGGTGAAGTGATATTGTGGCCGTATTTGGCGGCTAATTATGGTTTGGGAATTGCCTGGGGTGCAGTGCTTGGCATTACCTGCCAGTTTTTTATTAACATGGAAATCGAGCGGTATGCGCTCGTGCGTGGCGAAAGTGTGTTTGTTGGACTTGCGAAAATGTCGCGCGTGTGGCCCTATTGGTTTATTGCGTCGACATTTATTGCCTTTGGTTTGCCTGGGATTATTGCCGCTGGCGCGAGTTTATTGGCTGCAGCCACTGGTATGACCAATTTTACCTGGCTGGCCGCGGCATTGTTGGTTCTAATTGGGGTGACGTTAAGTTTAGGAAAAACCGTGTACGGTTTAATGGAAAAATTAACCACCACGGTGGTGCTTGTGGGTGTGCCGTTTATTTTTTTGTTGGCAATTTGGGTTAGTGGTCCGGCCGATTGGCAAGCTGCTTTGAGTGGTTTAATGGGGCAGGGGAATGGATATCGTGGGTTACCCGAAGGGATTGCACTCGCTACATTTTTGGGCGCGTTTGCGTACTCGGGCGCCGCGGGTAATTTGAATTTGACCCAATCAATTTATATTAAAGAAAAAGGGTATGGCATGGGGGCCTTTGCCCAAAAAATTGCCGGACTTTTTCATAAAGATAAACACGAGCCGATTAAATTGGAAGGGGTAATGGCCGCAGATACGGCCGCCAATCGTTCGCTGTTCAAAAAATGGTGGCGTCTGGTGAATACCGAGCATGCGTTGGTGTTTTGGTTCATGGGCGCATTGGCAATGGTGTTGCTCATGACGTTGTCGTATGCTACCGCGTATGGAACTGGCAACACAGCCACGGGAATTAATTTTGTGATTACCGAAGCGGCCGCAATTGGGCAACGCACTGCACCGATTTTTGGGACACTATTTTTGCTCGCAGCGGGAATTATGTTAGTGCAAACCCAATTAGGGGTGATGGACTCAACCTCGCGCATTATGGCCGAAAACTGGGCCTTGCGACGTGGCAAAAGTGGAGACATTAATTTGTCCAAAATGTATGGCGTTTTTTTGTGGGCGCAAATTGCGTTTGGGTGCGCTTTGTTTGCGCTTGGTATTCATGAGCCAAAAAACTTAATTGTGGCTGGCGCCGTGATGAATGCAATTGCGATGTTTGTGCACATCGGGCTGGTGTCTTGGTTAAATTATCGGACACTACCAAAATCATTTCAACCAAAAAAATGGCGCCGCGCGGTAATTGGAGCCATTTTTATCTTCTTTGGGGCTTTTAGCACAATTGTGCTCACGGATCTTTTTAAGTAATCACGCCCTCAATTGGTAAAATTAGAAAAAGTCAATCAGGCCCCGGTGATCAAACACGCAACGGGCCCGGTAAACCGCGCACCATACGAGGCTTGGATTAGGCCAGCTACCGCCACAGCACTATTGGGTGAAATGTCTAAATCAGTAGTTTGCTTGACTGTGGCCATGGCTTGTTCAATGTTGGCGTCGGTCACAATCCAGCCCGAACCTTTGGTTTTTAAAACCGCCTCGATTACGGGAAATTTGCGGTGAGCGACATTGTCTACAATCGCACTTGCAAGTGAAGTGGTAGGCGCATCGGGTGTGCGGGCATGGGTGGGACACAACGGACTTTTGAGTGCGTCAGCGATCGGGTGGCACACATCGGTTTGAACCACATGGACCTGGGGAATTGGGTTAGCGTGCGCGACAAAATATTCGGCCAAGGCTTGCGCGCAAGTGCCAGATGAAGTTGGAATAAACACTGCTTGCAGATTGGGGATACGCAATAATTCCGCGGCCAATTCGTGGTAGCCGCGGAGCGCTAAATCGTCGGTGGATTGACGGAGATTTTTGGCTAAGCCATCGGCCTCGGCTTTAAACGCGCTTTGTTTAGGATTCGTCACCTGGGCAACGGAAATGTGTTCGTTGGTAATTTTTTGTAGCGGTGCTAATTTGGTGGCCGGAATCTTTGACCCAACAAAAATTTGCAGGGTAATTATTTTGGTCGGATTATTTTCGTTGTGGTGTCGTACGGCCAAGGCAGCGGCCAAGGCAGCGTTGCCAGACGAAGAAATCACAAATTTAGTCACCCCGTCCTGGTGAAAGTAATGATCAATCATCAGGGGGATGGAGCGGCCCTTATGCGAACCAAATGGGTGTAGGTCCTCGCGTTTAAGCCAGACCTCGGGTAGACCCAGGGCGGCGGCAAGTTGCGGTACTGGTGTTTGGGGGGTTTTCATACTTGTCAGTAGGCAAAGAAAGTGCTAGCATTACTATAAACCTTTGTAAATTATCACTATGAAACTTGTTTGTCCAGAATGCAAAAACCTTGTTGATTTAGCGCGCCACCCACACTTGGCGCCAGCTGATATTGTGGAATGCAACCACTGTGGCATTACCCTTGGAATTGAAAATATTTCCGGCGACGAGGCCACGGCCGAAATCGTGGACGAGGGTAAATAATTAGTTTACCCCGAGCTTCTCGCGGAATTTCTCTAATGCGTCTGGATCAGTCCAGCGCATTTTGAGTATATCCAATCTAAATTGAGGATTAATGCGGAATTTTTCATCACCGAGTAAGTCCAAGAATTTTAGAAATGAAACTTCGTGGACCTTAATTTTTTCGCCTGGGTCGAGGTTTTGTTTGTGTGTTGGCTCTGCATTTCGTGCCAAAAAAACATAATTGGTGTAGTCCATTTTATGGAATGGTTCGTTGGCGGCAAGTTGCCCCCATTCTGCACTCGTATGACCAGATTCTTCTTGTAACTCACGTTGTGCGGCTTGGGTGGGAGTCTCGTCTGCGTCGATCATGCCGCCAAATAGTGAAAAGAAAACGCCCCTTAGTGGTTGTTCTTGTTCAGCGATCAAAATAGTTTTTTTGGGAGTAACGGCAATAACATCGACTGAACTTGGCCGCCTAATCATTTCAAATGTTGCGATTGAGCCATCGTACATCGCTTGTTCCCACTGGAAGATTTCAAAAATTTCGCCTTTAAACACTGATTTTGCCTGTTCGGGAATTTTCATATTATAGTTTGGTAATAAGATTCTCAATCATGCCGCGGAAACCGTGCGAACCAAGGAAAACAATCACACTGTTTGGTTGTGCAGCCAAGTGCGCAACAAGCTCGTCATCATTTTCAAAATAATGCGCATTGCTGTGTGTTTGGGCGATTGCGGCCGTTAATTCGGGCCCATCAATTGGTGGTGCAGCGTCATCGGCATCAATTTTCACCCGCGTGAGGCGAGGGATAACCACTTCATCTGCAGCGACAAATGCCTGTGCATACAGTGGTTTGGCATCTGGTTTGCGATTGCCCGTGTTTGGCTCAAAGACGGCAATGATTTTTTTGTTAGCATACACGGCGCGTAAATTCTCGAGCACAGATTTGGCTTTAGCAGGCGAGTGGGCAATGTCATCAAAGACTGTGACTGCATCATCAAACCGTTTTTCTAAACGGCGCTTAAGGCCAGGGAACGAAGCGATCGCATTCACAATTACATCGGGTTCAATCATCAGTTGGTGCGCCATGGCAAATGCACCGGTAATATTTTCGGCCTGATATACACCTAACAACGGTGCCTTGATCGTCGCAATCACTTTGTCCAGGTGCACAATTTCAAACTGCAAGCCGGCTGGACTCTGTGTCACATTGCGGTAGCTGTAAACTGCATCTGGGTCGGTGCCATACGTGATAATGAGTGGCCCATTCGCGCGCGCGGCCATTTCTAGGGCCGTTAAATTATCAGTGCTTACGGCAATCAAACCCTCGGCTGGTACGTTGTTTACCAGCGTCTCAAACGCCGCCAAATAGCTGGCCTCAGTTGGGTACACATCCACATGGTCCCATGACACTGCCGTGAGTAACAAAAATTTTGGTTTGTAGTGCGCAAACTTTGGGCCATTGTCCCAACGCGCGCTTTTGTATTCGTCACCTTCCAAAATGCTCCATTTGCCGTCATTCAGGGCCGCAGAGGCAAAGTCACCAGTGGCCAAACCACCAAACATATAACTTGGCGCCAGGCCAGCTTGCGTAAAAATCCACGACAAGAGCGCGGTAGTCGTTGTTTTACCATAGGTGCCTGCACACACAATCGAATCAGCGCGCAACCAAAATTCGGCAATGGCTTCGGGGTATGATTTGTATGGAATTTTTTGTGCTTGCACCGCGAGCCATTCAGGATTTTGCGAACCCGCCACATTACCAACAATTACCAAATCCGGTGTACCCATTTTTTCTGGATGCCAGCCTGCATACCAATCAATCCCACTGCCTTGCAACATCGTCGACACTGGCGGATAAAAACCAACATCACTGCCACTCACTTTGTAACCTTTTTTGTGCAACGCCAATGCCAGTGCGCTCATGGCCACGCCGCAAATGCCGATAAAGTGGATGTGTTTGGGATTCATATGGATCTATTCGTGCGTACTTTTATATCTAAAGACAAGCAAATAAATCAAACTAGATATGGGAATGATAACAATTGACGCGAGAATAAAAATACCTGAGAAGTACATTAAAAGTATGCCGGCACAGACAAGAGATATAAGGCTCGCAGTCTTGAGCGATTTTTTTATCAGTGCTTCACGCTTAGCAATAATGGCTGTGTCTTTCTTTAATTCCCAATAATAAAACCAGGTGAAAAAAACTAGGAAAATTGGTAACCCATATATCGGTCCTTCAAAACCGAGCGTTCCTATCAGAATAATAGCAAATATAATGTCGTGTAGTCCTAGAGTAGGGACTGTTTCTGGCCCTTTTCCTACAGGCTCAGCATTTAATGACGTGATGGTGGAGGATCCTATAGTAAGTATTGAAATTGCTGAAAAAATAACGCCCACGGTCATTAGGAAGACATGTAAAGTTCGGAGGGGGTTTAGTAGTTTCATA
>CAYQNA010000021.1:0-8589 GCA_964418775.1 uncultured Gammaproteobacteria bacterium | reverse complement strand
TCATTTTTTAATTTGAATGGTCAATCGTCCGTGTTGTCGCCGAATTATCACGTAGTCGTTTATAACCCAGTTTCGGATGTGATTTTGTTCGCAGGCTATGGCCAAGATGATGCACCAGAAATTGCGGCGGTAAATGCGCAAATAGTCAAAGGGATGCAGGCTGGCGATTCGGATGTCATTCGACTAGATAAACAGGCGCGGGCCGATTTTACAAAGTTGGTCGAAACACAGCCTCGCTCCGAGCTATCGTTTGGAAAAATGCTGGATAGCATTGATCAGTTGGTAAAATCAGCCGAACAGGGTTACGGCCTATAGTTGCGCTTCGATTGCAATAATTAGTTCTTGCAACTCCAACCACTGCTGCTCTTTCTTTTCCAAATCCTCCTGAATCGCATGGAGGTTTTCGGTTTTTTCGCGCGAGTATTCGCCAGGGTGGCGCGCAAACCAATTGTGAATGCGCTGACGATCACGCCCAAGTTCGGCTAATTCAATTTCGATTTCGTGTGCGGCCTTTTTAAGCTCTTTTAATTGCGCGCGCAATTCTTCGCGCTCCGCATCGGACGCACGGGCAGGGAGTGGGGTTGGGGTAGGCTTAAATGTTTCTTCGGGCAACAATTGCTGGGCCAAATGATACACGTATTCCTCGTAATTATGCAGGTAGCGCTTTACGTATCCATTTTTGACTTCAATAATACCAGTGGCGACCAGATTAACAAAGGTGCGGTTGTGGCTGACAAAGATAATGGTGCGGTTGGTCGAACTCAGCGCGTTGGCTAGGGCTTCGACAGTTTCAAAATCTAAGTGGTTGGTCGGTTCGTCGAGTAAAAGCACCGAATTATCGGCCAAAAGCAGGCCGGCCAAAGCCAGGCGCGCTTTTTCGCCACCACTCAAAACCGAAATTGGTTTTTTTAGGTCATCGAGTTTGAACAAAAAATTCCCCGCCATGGCCATGACCGATTCACTCTTTAGGGTTGGGTCAGACACGCGGTTTAAATAATCGATTACTGTTTCGTGTACCGGCAAATTCGCGGCCACATGTTGCGCGTAATAACCAACATTGATGTGTGGACCCCAGCGAAATATACCGTTGACAGGCTCGAGCCGCCCCGCCACGGTTTTCAAAAAGGTTGATTTACCTTGGCCATTATCACCAACAATCGCAATGCGTTCGCCGCGGTTGATATCTACATTTACCTCACTCGCAATGGTTTTGTCTGGGTACCCAATGGCCAAATTGGCCGTGTGCAGGGCCACGCCTTTGCGCGCCGCCACTGGGGGAATCATAATTCGAGCCGTACTCATTGGGTGCACAATATCAATTGTTTTGAGGCGGGCAATTTGCTTCATCTTTGATTGTGCCTGCGCCGCTTTGCTAGCTTTGTATTGAAAACGATCAACAAATGATTGTAGATGTTTTTTCTCGCGTTCTACTTTTTTGTTAAAACGTTGCGCATTTTCGAGCTGGGCTTCTTTGTATGCTAAGTAATCTTCCAGTGGGCCAGGAAAAATCGCGAGTTTGCCTTGGTCAACTTCCAGGGTTTCGGTGCACGTATTTTTTAAAAATTCACGGTCATGCGACACGACTAAAAATGCACCGCGCCAGTCTTGCAAAAATTGCTCCAGCAAAATCTGCGTGGCCACATCCAAATAGTTGGTTGGTTCGTCGAGTAGTAGGAGATTGGGGTCAGTCAGCAACATACCGCACAACTTTACGCGCATTTGGTATCCGCCTGATAAACTCCCAATTTCTTTGGTTAAATCATCTTTAGTCAGTTGAAAGCGCGCCGCCATTTTGGCACATTCCCATTCGGGCTTACCAGTGGATTGCAAAAAATCCAACACAATATCGGTCGGTGCATATGGGTCATGTTGGCGTAAATATCCCAAGCGGGCGCTATCATGAACCATTAGCTCGCCGCTGTCCCATTCTTCGTCACCAACAATCATGCGCACCAGTGTAGATTTGCCCGCCCCGTTGCGGCCAATCACGCCGATTTTTTGTTTGGCCGCAATCGTTACGGTCGCGCGATCAAAAATAACCCGCGGGCCATAGGTTTTGGTGAGATTGGTAACTTGAACCAAAGTGGACATATGGCGCTATCCTAGCAGAAAAAACCCTTTTACAAAAGGGGCCTAAAATGATAGGGTATATCCACTATGCTTCTTGAGATTTTCTTCATAATTGCTTTGGTTTTGTTAAACGGCTTTTTGGCCATGTCAGAAATGGCGATTATTACAGCCCGAAAGACGCGCCTTCAGATTTTGGCTGACAAAGGTGATCTGAATGCCAAGGCCGCGCTTGTACTGGCCGACAAGCCTGATGATTTTTTATCTTCGGTCCAAATTGGCATTACGCTCGTGGGTATTATCGCTGGTGTATATGGTGGTGCCACGATTGCAGACCGTTTGGGTGTGTATTTGCAGCGTCTCGCGTTTATTAATCCGCATGGCGAAACGATTGCCGTAATTATTGTAGTTGGCGCGATTACATACTTGTCATTGTTGCTCGGTGAGCTTGTCCCAAAACGCATTGCCCTTAGTAATCCGGAAAAGATTGCGGCGCAGACTGCGAGTATTATGCGTTTGTTCAAACAGTTCACGTATCCGCTCGTGCGTTTGTTAACAGCGTCGACAAATGGTGTCCTAAAATTATTCCGCGTGCCACCACCAGCCCCGGCCGAAGTCACCGAGGCCGAGGTCAAAGAATTAATTGAACAGGGCACGCAAACCGGCGTGTTTGAAGAAGCCGAACAAGACATGGTCGAGAGTGTTTTGACCCTGGGAAATAAGCCGATTAGTGCGCTCATGACACCGCGCACCGAAATTGTATGGCACGACCTCGATGACTCACTCCAAACATTTCATAACAAAATCAAGGATAATTCACGTTCGGTTTTCCCGGTTGGTCAGGGTAGTTTAGATAATGTATTAGGAGTTGTGCATGCGCGTGATTACCTAACGCACACGTTAACTGATACAAAAGATCGGGGAAACATTACAGACCTTGTGCAAGAGGCATTGTTTGTGGTCGAGAGCACGCCAGTGTTAAAAGTCGTGGAAATGTTCAAACACAGTGGCATTCAAATTGCGTTTGTGATAGACGAACACGGAGTGGTGCAAGGACTCGTCACTATCACGGATGTGCTCGAAGCCATTATTGGTAGCATGAATTTACCGCATGAGCCCGAAGCTTTTCAACGTAATGACGGTTCGTGGTTAATTGGTGGCATGTATCCGCTTGATGAGTTTAAACGTTTGTTTGATATCGAAACATGGCCCGGCGAAGAGCAGGGTCATT
Organism: uncultured Gammaproteobacteria bacterium; assembly: GCA_964418775.1. Taxonomy (GTDB): domain Bacteria; phylum Patescibacteriota; class Patescibacteriia; order Magasanikbacterales; family UBA922; genus 2-12-FULL-41-16. The sequence goes on along the minus strand of CAYQNA010000021.1, from coordinate 5,291 downwards.
ACCACACCATGGGCGGTTTGCTTGTCGTGCACATAGGCCGCATACCGCGCGTGGGCGACACGTTGACGTGGAACAATTTCACGTTCGAAGTAATTGATATGGACGGCCGCCGCGTGGATAAAATTCTCGTCACTGGCCCTGCTAATTTGTAATTGTATGAAGCGCTTAACGGCCGCGGTCACGTACTTACTCAAGGACAATCAAGTCCTCATGGTGTATGGTCATAAACCCAAAGCGCCACACTATCAAAAGTGGAACGGCGCGGGTGGGGGAATGGATGAAGCAGATGGCGGTGACCCGCTAGTGTGCGCTGTGCGCGAAGTCAAAGAGGAAACCGGTTACACGGCAATCAACCCCGAACTTAAAGCTGCAATTTTGTCTGTTGGTATGTATTCGGACATTGAATTTTTGGTCTATTATTACACGTGCACTGAATTTAGCGGCGAACTAAAACCGCGTGAGGGCGAGGGTGGGGCCGAGTGGTGCGAGATTGTTGATGGTATGCCAAGCTTACCAACTCTGGAGAGTGATAAACAATTTTTTCCAAAAGTAATTTCCGGGCCTTATTTTGAGGCCGTGGCTGTGTACAAAGAACGCGAATTGCAATCATTTACCGAGCGCCCGATTCTGCCCGAAGGCGAAGCTGTCGCTGATGAAGCACACTCGGAAATCAGCTACCACCGTAGTTAATTCTCGAACTCAATTTCGACCGGACTCACACGTGCACTATCGCGTGTGTTTTTTTCTACGATTGGCGTGCCGCTGTAATAAATACGGCCAGCATCACGCCCAGTTGCGCTCAAAGTATTAATTACATGCACATAGGCGCGGCTCGCATCAGTCACACTAATAGTCGAGGTGTTTGTCTGCAAATCACTAGCTTCCAAACGCGTGGCATCAGTAAGTTTTGCTTCTAAAAATTGTGTTTTACCGCTTACTTCCAAACGGGCGGCGCCATCAAGTGTGACCGTGAGTTTTGTGGATGAAACTGCTGTAGTCACGCGCGCCAGATTACTTAATTCCATGGTTAATTCTGGGGCTGATAATTTGGCGGCATTAATCCGTACCACATCTTTGGCTTTGATTGCCTTGATATTTGGGGCAGTAATTGTGGCGGTCAAACCTTTTTGGTCAGTGCAAAAGATAATGCACGAAGTATTATCGTCTGCATATACAAATTGCAATACATCATCAGTCGTGGTTGCAGATATACTATTCATAACTTGCTCGGGCCCATGCAGGCGAACACTGGTGGTTGGGCCTTCGATTAATTCTACGGTGGCTGCCCCTGTTAGGTCGAGTGCGGTAAAAGAACCAATAGTTTCGGTGCGTTCCACTAAACGCGCTTGTGGTAATTCTTTATATGTAGCTTCAAATCCGGGCATGGATTTGGTAAATAGAGCAACACCACCAATTACAGACATAACCCATACAAATAACAGCCCAAACGCAATTGTGAAATTCATTTTGCGCAGGGTCATAAAGTACACGCCCAGCTGCTGAATGAAAACCACGGGAATAAATACGCCCAAGAAAATTAGACCAATCAGCGCATAATGCGTCCAATGCGTAATGAATAATGCAAGTGGAAAACCAATATAGGGTGAGTTAAAATTCACGACCAACATGACGGCCACGAAAATCAGGAAGGCCATGAATAGACCAGTGCCAACGGTAATGGCAAAACCAGCTAAGCGACGCGCAATGCGGAAAATATTAATGAGCAGGGCGCTAATAAAATTCACCACGGCGCGCACGGGGCGGCGCACGAAGTTCGCAAACGCGGATTTGCTGCGCGCCACTGTTTCTGGTTTCAGCTGCTCACGCACAGTGGCTTCGATTTGTGCAAGTGTAACTGGCTCACCGCGCATGCGCAATTTTTCGGCCGGTGTTTTTGCCTCTGGAGTGATGATGAGTAAAATTAAATACAATACTGCCCCAAAGCCACCTACAAACACACTAAGGCCGAACAATAAACGTACAATCGTTGGGTCAATGCCAAAATACGCCGCAATACCACTGCAGACACCGCCAATCACCGCGTCATCAGGATTACGGTACAAACGTTTTTGCGCTGTCTCTGAAGCTTCAACATCAATGTTTGGTTCGGATTTTGTTTCGCCTTCTTCAGCCGCAAAATCAGCTACCGTACCCATAACCCTAATCATGTGGTCTACGTCGGCCGCGCTAATCACGCGTTGCGCCTCGTTTTCCGTAGCAGCAAAGTGCTCGGCCAAACGACCTTCCATGTCAGACACGATCTCATCACTGTCCGGATATTTGGCAAAGTGCGCCTTTACTGACGTCAAATACGCATCGAGCTTAGCAAACGCGTCTTCGTCAATGTAGAAGTTGCTACCCGCTAAATTAATGCTAATTGTTTTTTTCATACTTTTTAATCAGAGAGTGAGTGGTGGAGTTAAGGCGTTGCCAAGTTTCGGTCAGTTCGCTCAAAGTTTTTCGGCCCGCAGCAGTGAGCGTGTAGTATTTGCGCGGCGGTCCGGCCGGCGACTCGACCCAGCTGTATGTAACTGTGCCACTGGCACGCAGGCGGCTGAGTAGGGGGTAGAGTGTGCCTTCGACCACGAGCAGGTCGGCTTTTTTTAATTCTTGTAAAATATCACTGGCATAAACTTCACCTTGCGCAATGATGAGCAAGATGCAAAATTCCAGGACCCCCTTGCGCATTTGCGCGCTGGTATTGTCGGCAGTGGTGGACATAGTAATTGATACTAAAACAGTAACACCTAGTACCTTTTAATGCAAGGTACTAGTGTGGATAACCTAAAAAAACCAGAGAATTTGCTAAAAAACCCAGAAAAGCGTAGAGTTTAAGCATATCTTTTTTACTATGAAAACTAAATTAGCACTCGTCAGTTTTGGACTCTTGTTAGTAGGGTGGGGCTGTAACCAGCCGGTTCAGCCACAACCAGTTTCGGGAAATACTGGAATTGTTCCTCCTGCACAAACCGAAGACCAGAAACCAGTTACCTCGACTGTAACCGCAACTACCACCACAGACACAAAGTTGGTTGTGGCGCGCTCGTTCACGCTCGAAGAAATCGAAGCCAATGGCGGGCTCAAAGATTGGTTTCGCGATTTAGCGCGAGCTAATGTGGCTGGAAAAAAAATCCTTGTACGCGTGCCAGTTAATCGCGTGTTTGGGTTTGGCTGCGAAACGCCAGGTGGTTACTGTGTTTCAAATACAACCGTTGGTTGTATGGGGCCATATTTAGACCTTGAGGGCGAAACATTATTAATTGAGCGCTCCAATCAAAAGTGTGACCAAGTTTGTAATTCGGACCTTGACCCCCAGGATCCAGCCGCTGATGCTATCAGCTGCTCAACCGAATTTCGGAATAGTCAGTGCTCAACATTGTGGGATGTGGAGGGATATGTGACGGCTGCGAGTCGAATTCCAGAAGTATCTGGGGAAGAAGGGGGTTCCTGTAGTGCTGGCGAATTAATGTACGATTTTAAAGTCACACGCGTGATAAATAAAATTGAAGGCGGGTATGATGATGAGTTTGAGTTTGTGGAGTATTCACCAGGTCTATAAAGTCAGTTGTATAGTTGACTTTACGTAACCGATACCCTATAATCGGTTAACTATGCCTCATGTGGTTAAAAATTCAGTGTCACAGTTGCGTCTTAAAAAAGGGGTTACTCAAGAAGATTTTGCTGGTGCAATTGACGTTACTCGACAAACCGTAATTGCGATTGAGAAAGGTAATTACACACCTTCTGTTTTGCTGGCCCTCAAAATCGCCAAATTCTTTAAACAACCGGTGGAAAAGATTTTTAGCATTGTTTATGAAAAATAAGGAATTAGTTGGGCAGTTTGGTTTATCGCTTCTATTGGTTGTTTTAGTGGGTCTTTGTCTGGGGCCGGTTCAGGCACTGTGGATGCCGACCATGTTTGCTAATATGGTTTTGGCAGCAGTAATAACTGTGTTTATTGTTTTTGCAATTTTTATTTGGAAAGAAAAAGCTTTGGATGAGCGAGCCGAATTGCATCGTCTGGCGGCCGACCGCGTCGCTTTTTTAATCGGCTCCGGAATTTTGGTGTTAGGTGTTTTGTGGCAAACGTGGCACCATGCCGACAATACGTGGCTGCTTGGTGCATTGGTAGGGATGGTTTTGACTAAATTGGCCGCTTTGGTTTACCAAGAATTGCGTCGCTAAGTTGACTTATCCCCAAGTGACATGTAAAGTCAGCTTTACATGATTTTTTAATTACCCTATAATAGATTTATTATTTTTAGTTAAACAATATGCGGAATTATTTTTTAGCCAGCGCGTTAGTGATCAGTGGTTTGGTGACAGTTGGTGCGGGCTGTTCAACTACTCCAAACATTTCGTCCGATTCGACAATGAAAAATGATGAACGTGCAATAATGACGGAGCCACAAAAAAATGAACCTGTTATGGAAAAACAGGACACTATGAAGCAAGACGACAGCGCAATGATGAAAAAAACAGGGCAGTACATTGCATACGAGCCAAGTAAATTAGCCCTTGCCGTCAATGGCCCGGTTATACTTTTTTTCCATGCTGGCTGGTGTCCAACCTGTAAGGCCGCCGACACTGACATTAATAATAATTTAAGCGCCATTCCGGCTAATACTACAATTTTAAAAGTTGATTACGATACAAACCCTGATCTTAAGAAAAAATATGGTGTGACCTACCAACACACCTTTGTACAGGTTGATGCTAATGGTACGATGATTAAAAAATGGAGTGGTGGCAATACCTTGGCCTCAATTGTGTCTCAAATCAAATAAATATGTTTTTACTCTTTGTCTCATTTGTCGCTGGCATACTCACTATTTTGGCACCGTGTGTGTTGCCAGTTTTACCGGTGATTATTGGCGGCTCAATTCAAGGTGGGGCAAAGCGTAATCCGTATATAATTACTGCGGCGCTGGCTGGTTCCATTGTTATTTTCACGCTGCTTTTGAAATTTAGCACTCTGTTTATTGATATTCCATCAACTGTGTGGAGTACTATCTCGGGCGTGATAATTATTGTTCTTGGTGTGGTCTGTTTGTTTCCGTTGGCTTGGCAAAAACTTAGCTTTACACTGGGGTTTGGTCGCAAATCGGACGAGCTGTTGGTTGAATCAGCGCAGGTTAACTCCCATTGGGGCGATGTTTTAATTGGTTTAGCACTTGGACCTGTGTTTTCTAGCTGTTCACCGACGTACTTTTTGATTTTAGCGACAGTTTTACCGGCTAGTTTATTGTTAGGAACGGTTTACTTGATTGCATATGCACTTGGTCTTTCTC
>CAYQNA010000020.1:0-8748 GCA_964418775.1 uncultured Gammaproteobacteria bacterium | reverse complement strand
AGTTTAACTGTTGCCGACATTGAAAAAATCGCGGGCCTGGCCCGTTTATCATTAAGCGAGGCCGAAAAAACGCAATATGCGCGCGAGCTTTCGACTGTGCTTGATTATTTTGCGCAATTAAACGAAGTTGATACCAGCAATGTGCCCGAGACGTGCCAGGTGACTGGGCTCGAAGATGTGACGCGCGCGGACGAGGTTGTGCCAACTGCGCCCGAAGTGCGCGCTGGTTTGCTCGCGCAATTTCCAAAGTCTGTGGGTAATTTACTCGAAGTACAGGCTGTGTTTGCTGGGCGCTTAAAAACCAAAGAAGCGCCCGAGAGTGGTTTTGATGATTAGCGAAGCTATATGAGCAAAGCTTTAAACCAATTAACAATTGCCGAAGCAGCGGCTGGTTTGCGTGCAGGGGAATTTTCATCTGTGGAATTAACCGCAGCGTGTTTGGCTCGGGCTGCAGCGCGCAATCCGGAAATTAATGCGTATATCACAATCTCAAGTGAAACTGCACTCAACGAAGCGGCCGCTGCGGACGAAATGTTTAAAAACGGCACAGCTCAACCACTCACAGGCATTCCTTTTTCAGTCAAAGACGCGATTAACACGGCTGGGGTGCGTTCAACTGGGGCGGCCAAAATTTTGGATAATTATATTCCGCCATTTGATGCGACTACAGTGGCGCGCGTGCGGGCCCAAGGGGCAGTACTCATTGGCAAAACCAATTGTGACACGTTTGGTCATGGTGCAAGTAATGAAAACTCCATGTACGGGCCAGTGCGCAATCCGCACGACACAAGCAAAGTCGCGGGCGGTAGCAGTGGTGGCTCGGCTGCAAGCGTGGCTGATGACCAATGTATTTTTGCAATTGCCGAAGACACTGGCGGCTCAATTCGTTTCCCAGCCGCGCTCTGTGGTATTCCAGGTTTGCGCCCAAGTTATGGCCGCAACTCGCGCTATGGCGCCATGCCCATGGCCAGTTCGCTCGACACTGTGGGTCCAATGGCCAAAACCGTTGCTGACCTCGCGCTCCTCATGGAAATCATGGCTGGCCACGACAAACACGATGCCACGACCGTGCCAGACGCTGTGCCACAGTACACCCAAGAATTATCACAACCAATCAAAGGCATGAAGCTTGGTGTGCCGCGCGAATATTTTGAACTCGAAGGCATGGACACCGAGACCAAAGCCATTGTGGAAGCCAAAATGACGACGCTCGAAGATTTGGGTGCAAAACTCGTGCCTGTTTCATTGCCACACACCAAATACGCCATTCCAACCTATTATATTTTGGTACCGAGTGAAGATAGCTCCAACCTCGCGCGCTACGATGGTATGCGCTATGGCGTGCGTGTGCCTGGTGACACGTTGATCGATACGTACGCGGGGTCACGCGCGGCCGGCCTGCCAACCGAGGTCAAACGCCGCATTATGATTGGCACGTACGCACTCTCGGCCGGCTATTATGATGCCTATTACCGCAAAGCCCAGCGCGTGCGCACATTAATTATTCGTGATTTTGAAAACGCGTTTAAAAATGTTGATGCCATTGTCACGCCAACCTCACCATATCCAGCGTTTGGGGTGGGCGAAAAAGCTAATGATGTGCTCGCCATGTATGCAGCCGATATTTTTGTTGGGCCTGCGGCGGTGGCCGGTGTGCCAGCATTATCAATTCCGGCTGGAAAAACCAAAGCTGGATTACCGGTCGGTTTACAAATCATTGGTCCGCGTTTGGCCGAAAGCACTCTATTACGTGTAGGTCATTGGTTAGAACAAACCTAATATTTACTGCCTGTCTATGCGCGAAACAAACAGTGCAAAAAAACCACAATCTCAGGGTGATCGAGTATACGGGTACGCGCTTAGTGAAAAAGATTATCGTGAGCCTTGGCGGATTTTCCGTATCATGGCAGAGTTTGTCGAGGGGTATCAATTTTTATCCGAATTAACCAACGAGATTACTATCTTGGGTTCAGCTCGTTTTCACGAGGACCAGCGCTATTATAAGGCAGCGCGCGAATTGGGACGAGCTTTGGCTAAAGATGGTCGTACCGTGATTACGGGTGGTGGCCCAGGCATTATGGAGGCGGCCAATCGAGGTGCGCACGAGGAGGGTGGACAATCGGTGGGGCTTAATATTCAACTTCCATTCGAGCAGATCCTTAATCCGTATATTACCAAATCGGCGTCGTTCAATTATTTTTTTACGCGCAAGGTCATGTTGACCTCGCCGGCCAATGCCTACGTGTATTTTCCAGGCGGTTTTGGCACCATGGACGAACTGTTTGAAGTGCTTGATTTTATTGACCTTGGCTACATTACGCCAATGCCGATTTTATTGTTTGATGCTAACTTCTGGCAGCCAATTGTGAATTTTTTGGAAGCGCATAATATTGTCGGTCACTCTGGTCGCGTCAAATTGACTATTGTAAATTCGGTCGAAGAGGCGATGGCGATTTTAAAAGACGTGCCGGACCGTGGTGATGTGTGTGCGCTTGATCCGGGTAGTTTCCACTGCGCTCAAAATATTGATTGGAAAATTTTCCGGATCATGGCCGAACTCGTTGAAGGTTTTGAGTTTATGACCGGTCTTAAAAAAGGTCTGACCGTGCTTGGCACGAAAAGTCTGGGACCAAATTCGGCGGCTTATCACTCGGCCGTGCATTTGGGACAAATGGCGGCCGAGCGTGGACACGCAGTGATTACCGGTGGGCAGCAGGGGATTGCCGAGGCTGTGAGCCGTGGTGCCTTTGAAGCTGGCGGCACCACTCTTGGTGTCACCTTGAATCGTCTTGGCGAACACAATGCTTATTTGACCAAATCAATTACGTTTGAATATCCGTTCACGCGTAAGTTGGTTGTGACTACGCCAAGCGAGGGGTATGTGTTTTACCCGGGCGGGTACGGCACGTTGCATCAGTTATTCGAAGTGCTCACCTTGATTCAAACCAAAAAAATGAAACCAGTGCCCGTGATTTTAGTTGATCATTTGTTCTGGGGTCCACTGCATTCATTTATTAAGGAAATTTTAGTTCACGATGTTGATACGATTTCCGATGTTGACGACGAGCTGTATCAGATTGTAGATAGCGAGGATAGTGTGTTCAAAGTGTTGTCCGAACACAAAGTATGATTCCATGGTGGCAATTCACGACAGTGCAACTTGGTCCACTGACAATTCAGGTGTGGGGATTTTTTGTCGCGCTCGGCATGCTGGTGGGCATGTGGCTACTAAATAAACTCGCTCTTAAGCACAAAATAAATCCAGCTTCATTGCGTGACATTGGTTTTGCCATGATTATTGCGGGTCTCATTGGCGCGCGCTTGTTTCATGTATTTTTTTACGAGCCAGCTTTTTTTCTCGCGCACCCAATTGATATTCTAAAAGTGTGGCATGGTGGGATGTCTTCGTACGGTGGTTTTGCTGGTGCAATTGTGGGATTTTTTTGGGGGGCAAAAAAATACAAACTTGATAAAAAATTGTGGTCGCAGGTTGCGGACCTCCTGGTTTGGCCCAGCATTATTGGTTGGGCCATTGGCCGTCTTGGTTGCTTGGCCATCCACGACCACTTGGGGGCTCACAGTACGTGCCCCATGGCCATCATCACCCCAACTGGCCCAAGACTCGAGATGACACTCCTCGAGCTCCTAGGCCTCATTCCACTGGTCCTAGGCTTATTCCTGACCCGCACACGCGCCTGGGCCTCCGGCACTCGCCTCGTTATCGTGGCCATATATTACAGCCTCCTGCGCTTTGTCCTCGATTTCTACCGCGCCACTGACCTCGCTGTTTCAGATACCCGCTACGCAGGATTGACTCCAGCCCAATTTTTTAGTATCATAGTCGCAGCTTGGGGTGCCTATTGGCTCTTCAAAACACGGAGAGGTCGCATAGTGGTCTAGTGCACCGCCTTGGAAAGGCGGCATACCGCAAGGTATCGCGGGTTCAAATCCCGCTCTCTCCGCATAGATTTTATACCTTATAAAAATACCTATACAACGGTATTTTTTTCTGGCATAGTATGTGAAAGAGATTTGGCCAAATTTTAAATTATAAACTTTTAAGTGTATGTCTAAATATGTAGATGGGTTTGTGCTCGTAGTTCCAAAAGACAAAGTAGCCGAATATACCAAAATGGCCACCGAAGGCCGTGATAGCTGGATGAAACATGGTGCGCTACAATACTTTGAGTGTAAAGGCGATGAGCTAAAGGCCGATGAAATGGGTGATTTAAAGTCGCTCGCGTTTACAGAACTGACCAAGGTCACTGCAGACGAGACGGTGTGGTTTTCGTTTATTGTGTTTGAATCCAAAGCGCATCGCGATGAGGTTAACGCCAAAGTGATGGCCGAAATGGGGGAAAAATATAATGATGCAACGAATTTTGTGATGCCTTTTGATATGCGACGCATGTCACGCGGCGGTTTTAGTGTGGAAGTCGAAGGATAATAGTATTTATCTTTAATCTCACATATGTCAAAACGCAACAAAATTATCTATTGGATCGCCACGCTCTGGTTGGCTTTGGGCATGGTATCGAGCGGGATTGTGCAGCTGCTGCACATGCAAATGGAAGTGGACGCAATGGCGCACCTGGGGTATCCAGTTTATTTTTTGACGATTATTGGGGTGTGGAAGTTACTCGGTGTGGTGGCGGTGCTGGCGCCTAAATATCCGCTGGTCAAAGAGTGGGCCTATGTTGGGTTTTTCTTTACCATGTCTGGCGCGTTAGCCTCGCACATTGCGGTTGGCGACCCTGTGGTGCAGATGATTCCGGCGACGTTGCTGTTGGTTTTGACGGTGGTGTCGTGGTATTTTCGTCCTGCTAATCGCAAGTTGGTTTAAATGGTTTAGCATAACCCTATGCCCGACAATAAACCAGATTCAGCCGTGCACCGTTTGCCCGAGGATTTTAAAAAAGCGCTGGCGTCTGTGCCAAAAGCGCAAGCAACCTGGGACGATATCACGCCAAATGCGCGCAAGAATTGGATTTGTTGGGTTATTTCCGCGAAAAAAGAAGAAACGCGCGTGCGTCGGATTGAAGTTGGGTTGTCTAAACTTTCGTCAGGCATGCGCCGACCTTGTTGTTTTGAAGGGTGTCGACATTAACTTATTTATAAGACTATTTGTATGCCAATCATCATTCCACACCTTTGGTACGATAAGCAGGCCAAAGAGGCCGCCGAGTTTTACGTGAGTTTATTTCCAAATTCAAAAATAGACAGCATCAGAACCATTACCGGCACGCCATCGGGTGACTGCGACATTGTGTCGTTTACACTGTGGGGCCAGCCATTTATGAGTATTAGTGCGGGCCCATATTTTAAATTCAATCCGGCCGTGTCGTTTATGGTGAATTTTGACCCGTCACAAGACCCGGATGCGGCCAAAAAATTGGACGAGGTGTGGGCCAAGTTAATTGACGGCGGTAAAGCACTCATGGAAATTGGTACATATCCATTTAGCGAACGGTATGGTTGGGTGCAAGATAAATATGGCCTCACTTGGCAATTGATTTTGACCAAACCCGAGGGCGAACCACGGCCAGCCATTATGCCATCGCTTTTGTTTACACAAGACAAAGCTGGTCAGGCTGAAGCGGCAACAGATTTGTATTTGTCTGTGTTCCAGGGCAGTCGTCGCGGGCAATTGGCGCGTTACCCCGCGGGCATGGAGCCGGACAAAGAGGGAACGGTCATGTTTACAGACATTAACATTTTGAACCAATGGGTGGTGGCGATGGACAGTGCGCACAAACATGAATTTGTGTTCAACGAAGCCGTATCATTCATTATTAGTTGTGACACACAAGCAGAAATAGACCACTATTGGTCAAAATTATCAGCCGTGCCCGAGGCCGAGCAGTGCGGTTGGCTAAAAGACAAATTTGGCGTGTCGTGGCAAGTAACTCCGAAAGTAATGGACGAAATGATGGCGAATGGTGATCAGGATGCGGTTAACCGCGTGACGCAAGCGTTTTTGAAAATGAAAAAGTTCGATATTGGTATGCTTGAGCAGGCGTTTCGTGGTTAAAGCTGCTTCCGTTTTGCGACTACTACCACTAAGTACGATAGGTGGGCAAGTACAATAATTGCAGTTCCCAGGCCTTTGGCGCCATTGGCTTCGAGCGTGGCGTCTTTGGACCACACAATAAATTTCGCATTCGGATCTGATTTTAAATTATGTTCAGCCATTGCATCGGCGATGGCTGTTTTAATATGGGTTGTCTGAGAGGCATCAAGCGTAACACCAGTACGAATGTCTTTGGACCATTCACGGCGACAAACATCTGTATCGGAAACATCTTCGGTTGGATCCCAGCTGTCTTTGCACACTGCCCACACCGGTATTGCGTCAGTCGGTGTCCAATTGGCGCCGACAAGCGGTGCAACTATATATTCAGCAGTAAATTCATGGCCACGGCCGCCAGTGGGTGACTTCATGGTGCGGCCGCTGTAGGAGTAATATCCTAAATACTTTGTTTGTACAACACCATCGGTAAATTCATACAACGTCACGTCGTATTGTGGAGCGAGTGCAACGCTAATCGGGTGATCAAGACTGATCTTTTGTCCGCTAAACATGAGTGACAGTGGTTTGGCAGAATAGCTAATAACTGCTCCGGCCAAAAAACCAATTAAGCCAGCCACACCGGCCCAATCCTTAATATACTGGTATGCTAGTCCGATAAGCCCAAATCCGCCAAACAGTAAAATAAAGAATGCCCCAAAACTGCCCAAGGTAGCGCCGGCAAAAATAGCGATTATTTCGAAAAGGACAATCACCAAAGAGCCGATTCCAAGCGTGCGGCCGAAAGTCAGGGGGGAGGTTGAATTCATAGTTATTGTAGTATAGTATACATATATAAAAAACCCAAATACTATGTCACATAAAGAAATCGCGATTAGTTTTCTGCAAATGGCCGGCAGTGGCCAGGTTCGCGAAGCGTACGAAAAGTATGTTTCGTCAGATTTTAAGCATCACAATGTGTGGTATCCCGGTGACCGCGAGTCACTTTTGAAAGGCATGGAGGAGAGCCACAAAAATTTACCTCACAAAGTGTTTGAGGTTCAGTTTGCTTTTGAGGGTGATAATAAGGTGGCTGTGTACTCGAAGTTTAAACTTAATCCCGAGGCGCCGGAGATGGTGGTTTGCCACATTGTGCGTTTCGAGGGGGATTTAATTGCGGAGATGTGGGACATTGGTCAAGAAATTCCAGTTGATTCGCCCAATAAAAACGGGGCTTTTTAATTTTAATTATTTTTATATGGCTCGCGTAAGCACCTACCTTAATTTTGCCGGCAACACCGAAGAAGCGTTTAATTTTTACAAATCAGTTTTTGGTGGTGAATTTGAAGGTGGTAAAATCAACCGCATGGGCGAAGTGCCACCGCAACCAGGCCAACCAGAATTATCCGAAGCTGACAAAAATTTAGTCATGCATATTGGCTTGCAATTGTTGGGTGGACACATGCTGTATGGTACCGATGCGCCCGAGTCAATGGGCTTTAAAGTCAATTTTGGTAACAATATATACATCAATCTACAGCCAGACACACGTACTGAAACTGACAAGCTTTTTGCAGATCTGTCGGCTGGTGGTAAAGTCGAAATGCCGCTCCAAGTCATGTTCTGGGGTGATTACTTTGGTTCTTGCACTGATAAATTTGGTGTGCAGTGGATGTTTAATTGCTCAAGCAAAACATAATTATATGTCTGAAAAACCACAATATCATGGTGATGACTTGGTTCGCATAGAAGTCGTACGTTTAAATGATGCGGTAGAAGGTGTGGCTGATTTGTTTGAAGATCTAAAGCGAGAAGACGCGGAAGGTTGGGGTGTAAGATTTAATGATTTAAAAAATAATCGACAGTTGGATGCGGCTGAACAATTAGTCGCAGCCGGTTTTGCACATTGGGAGAGTAAAATTAATCCCAGTAATGGCGAAAATTTTCAGTTGCTCGTCCTCACAAAAAATTAACCTATGAAATACAGACTGATCGCACTAAGTGCCCTAATGTTTGTTGGTGCGGGTTGCGCCAAAGAAGTTGCCCCTACAAACAACATGGCCGATCAATATTATGACACAAGAGCAGTCGCCGAGGTGAAAACTGAAGTGGTGCCAACTACTACTCACGTTAATAAACTAGTTAATCAAAAACCTATGAACGCAATTTTACACACCAGCATGGGCGATATCACGATTGAACTCAGTGATGCAACACCAAACACAGTTGCGAATTTTGTTAAGCTCGCGCAAAGTGGGTATTATGACGGCACGAAATTCCACCGTGTAATTGAGGGCTTTATGAATCAGGGGGGTGACCCACTATCCAAAGACGACAGCAAGTCGCAATTGTGGGGCACAGGCGGTCCTGGGTACACTTTTGCCGATGAAATTAAACCAACCAACCACAATGACAAGGGCACAATTGCCATGGCCAATGCTGGTCCAAACACTAATGGCAGTCAATTCTTTTTAAATGTCGCTGCGAATAATTTCCTCGACACCAAGCACACCGTGTTTGGCAAAGTTACGGCTGGTTATGAAGTAGTTGAAGCCATTAACCAAGTACCAACCGGCGCTGGTGACCGTCCGCTTGGTCCAGTGACAATTAATAGCATCACGCTTAAATAAATATGTGGGGTCGTTGGCGAAAACACCTGTGGCCAGTAGTGATTGGACTCGTGGCGTTGCTACCGTTTGTGTGGACGCTAAACGACCCTTTTGTTTCGGATGATTGGAATT
>CAYQNA010000019.1:0-9502 GCA_964418775.1 uncultured Gammaproteobacteria bacterium | reverse complement strand
GTTCAGGCTACTACAATGCACATCAATACACCGAGGAAGCGCACATGGATGACATGTTGCAAATTTGCGATTTCCTTACAATATTTTGCACCACAGCCTAATCTACTTACCGTGCACGACATCCATAAACTGTACAACTTTTTTCTGGTTCACAACCCCACCCTCTTTTAACGCCGTACCCACAAAGGCGCCATTAATGTGCGCAAAAAAAGCCGCGCCATTCTGTGGGTCCATGCCACTGCCAGTCAAAATAACTTGGCTGGGAAACTGTGCACATAATTCTTGCACTGCGGCCACCGTTGGCGGCACACCGGTTTCGAGTCCAGTCACAATTACGCCGTCACTACCCTGTGCAAATGCTTGTGTGGCAGACCACGACAATGGTTGGCCGTCAAGCGCATGTTTATGTTTGACTTGAATATCAGTAAATAATAAGCACTGTGGCGCAAGTGAATTTCGCATGGCAACAATCTGCTCTGCTTCAGGATAAATAATCCCCGCATCACTGTCATTAGTATCTACAAACGTATCAATGCGCACAAATTCCAAATTGTGTGTCGCGGCTAGTTGCAGGGTTGCGCGCCAATCATTGTACAACACGCAGGCGCCAAGTGGTACTGGTCCGAGCGCGCGAATATGTGTCACAACTTTGTGCAAAGCCGCCAGTTCCTGCGCTGTCACAGTGATACGCCATGGCATATCACCCTCGTTAATAATGCACACCGCGTCAATTCCACCCCGCACCAGTGACCAATAGTCAGCTTCGGCGCGAGCAATTACGTTTTTAAAATCTTCGTCAGATACGCCACGCATTTTTGCCAAATGCACCATGCCAATCACGAATTTTTTATTTTGAGTTAACCAAGCACGCATATTAAGCCAATTGGACACCTAAATTAATCATGTGACCAAACTTCAAATTCTTGGTTTCGAGATAACCAACATTATGCTCATTGGACGGCATTGAATGTACCACGCGCTCGGTTACGTTAATTCCCTCGTTGCGCAATTGCGCGATTTTATCAGGATTGTTTGTCATTAAGTTCACAGACTGCACATCAAGGTGGCGCAAAATATCAGCCGCAATATCATATTTGCGCGCGTCAGCCGGCAAACCCAATTCAACATTGGCTTCATACGTGTCAAAACCACATTCCTGTAATTCCATGGCGCGCATTTTATTAAGTAAACCAATACCGCGGCCTTCCTGGCGCAGATATAACACGATTCCACGCTCTGTTTGACCAATTTTTTCTAATGATTTAATTAATTGTGGCCGACAATCACACTTGAGCGAGCCGAGCGCGTCCCCGGTCAAACATTCGGAATGGATGCGTGTAAGCACGGCTTTTTGGTTAGCCACACTACCATTTACAATCGCCACATGTTCCTGGTTATTTCGTTTATCTTTAAAACCATACATGGTAAAGGTCCCGAATTCTGTGGGTAATTTGATCGAAACCACGAACTCCAGGTGACTCATTGCTTGTGGCATATGGTAAAAAAAATCACCGCGTATAGCGGTGATTAGATTAAATAAAATTGTGTGCTCCCGATACTTTTGTGATGTGAAAGTTGTAGTAGCATACTTATGTATTTAACCACGCTTGTTGCACACCGTCAAAACCAAACTGTGGATAATTAATCAATGACCAATATTGCCGGCGTACCACGCGTTACATTACCATCGTTCCAATCGTGCAACGAGTCCATGACTGATTCAATTGGGAATACAAAATCTTTACCACGGTTTACACCCGGGTCATTAGCAATAAATTTATCAGCCGTGTATCCGCGAATAATAAACGCGTGATATGGCGGGCCACCATTACTGTAATATGGATTTGGTAAGGCGTGTCCATCGGCAACGGCCAACACTGGTTTTCCGGCCGCAATTAAACTTTTGATATCCGCCACCGTGGGATTAGAAATAATTCGAATCGGCCGAGTGATCTTGTAATATTCTTGCAAAATAATTTTAATTTTTTCAATTGGAATGCTGCGCTCCCAACCACGTGCTTCTTCCCAATTCACGACTTTTTGTAATTCATCTTTGGCATACAACGTGGACAAACCATAACCGCGGTAGTACGCGTCGAGCATCAAAATCGCGGCTTCTTCGCACGCGTCCTGCCATGGTTGTGTCCAAATGCGCTCGGGCGCTTGCGACGTATATGGCACATCTAAATTAATGTCATTCTCCCCTAGCTCGAGCGTGCCAGTGAGTGGCGACACAGCTGTGCGCAATGATTTTGGTTTGGTTGCGTCGATAGCGGTTGATTTTTTATCAGTTGGGCGTGTAGTTGTGGTAGGAGCGATAGTCGGTGTCGAGGACACGCGCGTTGGCAGTTCCAAAAATTTTAGCGCACCTTCGTCATCGAGCCGCATCAAACGATCACGCTCCAGGGCCGCAAAATGCCCCCGCCACAGCCAGACAATAGCCAAAATCAGCCCCACAACAATGAGGCTAACAATAGTATTGAACACACGGTGAGTACGCATACCCTAATTGTAACAAAAAGCCTATTAGGGGGGAACGGGGGCGCTGGCACACGCCCCCTTCGGTCAGGCGGAGGTGTCTTCGCCGCACGAGAAGCTGTAACGCTCCTCGGGCGAAGCTACGAGATTGACGAATCGAAAGTACCCGGGCGGGGCCCAGCGGCTTACGACTTGCTCGGCGGCCGAAAACCACGTGACCGCGCCCTGGAACACCTCGTTCCAGTCAACCTGTCGGAATACGCGCTTCATCGCCAGGATGGGCTCCTGGCGCTTAGGGGCAGAGAGATCGAAGCGGTAAACCGCTCCCTCCCACTTCGCCTCGAAGTGCGCCTCGGTGAAGTACCCGCACTCGGCGAGCACACTGATGATGTAGGCCAGCGCCTCGAACGGGGTCATAGCCCCGAACAAGTTGTGCCAGGCCTCATGCACCACGCGAGGGACTCTGCGAACATTGCCGGTGTGGGTGCCACCACGAACACGGCAACGCGAACGTGGTACGAGGTGATGGCGCGTCATCTGCGCCGGGGAGTTTCTCTTCCCCTGTCTTGGCTCATGTTTTCGCGCCACAACCCCTCCTGCGACTGGTTTAGCATAAACGCGCGTCCTTCGCGCGTTTCTCGACATACTATACGGACCACTTGAACTGATTGTCAAATTGTGGTACAGTACTTCTTCCCTTATGAACAAATTTTTTACCCTAATCCACCAAGATAAGCACTCTGGCGCCCGCGCCGGTGTTATTCATACTGACCACGGCGATATTGAAACGCCAATTTTTATGCCTGTGGGCACGCAGGCTACGGTAAAAAGTATTGACCAAGACGACCTGCGCGCGCTCGAGGCGCAAATTATTTTGGGCAACAATTACCACCTGCACTTGCGTCCGGGCGAGGATTTAATTGCACAGGCTGGTGGTTTGCACAAATTCATGCGTTGGAACCGCCCGATTTTAACGGATAGTGGCGGGTTCCAGGTCTTTAGTTTGGGTAAACAAAAAGAAGCCAAAGAGGCCGAAGAAGGTGCGACCAAAAATCAAAAGTTGGTAAGCATTGATGAGGATGGAGTGACATTCCGCTCGCATCACGATGGTTCACCACACCGCTTTACGCCCGAGAGTGCGATTGCGATTCAACACAAAATTGGGGCGGACATTATTATGGCGTTTGATGAGTGTACGCCAGATTCAGCAGACGAAGCCTACACCGTCGCGGCTATGGAGCGCACTCACCGCTGGGCCAAGCGCTGTCTGGAGGCACACAAAAATTTAAATATTGAAACACCGTCCGAAAATGCCGGTAAACCAGGGTATCCAGATAATTATCGTCGCTTTTTGTTCGGCATTATTCAGGGCGCGAATCACAAACACTTGCGCGAGGCGTCGGCCAAATTTATTTCCAGTCTTGATTTTGATGGGATTGCCATTGGCGGCGAATCAATTGGCTATAACATGGCCGCGACTGCGAATATTTTGGATTGGGTCAATCCGCATATTCCGGCCGACAAACCACACTACACCATGGGCGTTGGCTATTCTCCAGCAGATTTGTTTGCCGTTGTTGAACGCGGCGTGGACATGTTTGATTGCGTCGCCCCAACCCGCATTGCTCGCAATGGCGCACTGTTTGTGCGTCGCGAAGTGAGTCCGAATTTGAAAATCAATATTAATAACGCGCAATTCCGCACTGATTTTGGGCCAATTGACCCAACCTGTACCTGCTACACTTGTTCGACATATTCACGCGCGTATTTGCACCACTTATTCCGCGCTCAGGAATTACTCGCCTATCGTTTGGCCACCTTGCACAACCTGCATTTCTTCATTGACCTCATGCGTCAAATGCGCGAAGCCATCAAAGCTGACAATTTTTTGGAACTCAAGCAAGAATGGCTCGGAGTCTAGACCAGAGTGCAGCCGAGGTTTTTTCCCAAGAAAAATCATGCACACGAGTGTGACCGCGTGTAATTAAATCAGCGCGATACGACTGATTTTCCAGGGCTTTCCAAGCGGCAATAATTTCATCTGGTTTATCGGGGTGCACATAATGCGCCGCAGTCTGAGCGACTTCAGGCAATGACGCGCGCGCTGACGCAATCACGGGCGTGCCTGCAGCCATGGCCTCGAGCAATGGCAAGCCAAAACCTTCGTACCAACTCGGATACACCAGACAATCAGCGTGCTGCAACAGCGCGCTTTTTTCTTGAGCACTGATTGACGTGCGCACATGCACGCCCGGTTGCTGTTGCGCCAATTTGAGTAAACGCTTATCCCACCCCCCAGCACCAGCAATAATCAATTGCACGTTAGGATGATTTTTACGCCATTCGCTAAACGCTACCACCACAGCGGCGATATTTTTGCGCGGCTCAAGCGTACCCAAACATAAAAAATAATGAGCGGGAATTGCAAAATTTTCACGCGGGATTTTAGCTGCGACAAAATTAATTGATAAGGCAGGCGAAGCCGTCATGAGTTTACTTGCTCCAACCCCCCACTGCGTTGCCACATCATGGCCCGTATATTCAGATGGGGTTAAAACCAAGTCAGCGCATTTAGCCTGCTGCTGTGGCCGCACAGCCCAATGCCACAAACGCATTTTGCGCGAAAAAAATTCTGGATATAATTCAAATGATAGGTCGTGGATCACGAGCGCATGTTTGATTTTTTGCAACCGAGTAAAATTACTGTTCGGTGATAACCATACATCCACACCACCAACAAACGTATCGAGTTTAGGTCGACGCAAAAGCCACAAACTCAGGTTAAGCAAACGATTTGGATACCCAGTGGCCACAAATTGCACACGCGGGTGGCCAACTAATTCGGGCAGTAAATTCTCCAACTTTGGCGCAGGTGAAGCATTGGCCCACAGTACAATTTCATCTCCCTCGGTCGCAGTGTCAGCCAGCGCTTTCACTAACCCAGCCGCATACTCGCCCACCCCCGTGCGCACTGTCCCAAGCAAGGGACGAATATCAATTCCCAGCCGCATATGCGCCAGCCGAACGCTGATAATTACCCTGTGTTTCTTTAAAAATCGCGTATTTTTCCTCCACGTAATTGCGAATCCGCTCGCGAAAAATTTCCTCATCAAAACGCTCGGCACGTGCCCGAATTTTAGCCGGGTCCCAAGCCTGATAATCAAAATGTACGAGTATGTCGAGGAGCGCTTCCCAATTTTGTTCGTAGAAAAACACACCAGTATCACCAGCCACGACGGTTTCAGTGGCACCACCCACGCCATAAGCAATTACTGGTCGGCCAGCCGCCATTGATTCGAGCGGCGTGATCCCTAAATCTTCCACTTGGGGGTGAATAAACGCTCTTGCTCGCGCCAATAATTTGGCTTTTTCCGCTTCGCTCACGCGACCCACAAATTCAATATTAGGCTTGGCCATAGCGCGCAACTTTTCCAAGTGTGGTCCACTGCCGAAAATTTTCAGTGGCCAACCCAAGCGATTAAACACGTGTACAACCAAATCAAAACGCTTATAATATACCAAGCGCCCGCCAGTCACATAATAATCCCCCACGGCCGAAACCTCAACTGGCCGATACTCTTTGGCCAATACTGGCGGATAAATAATATCACTTTCGCGACGATAATATTTTTGAATGCGCTGACGCACGACATTGGAATTGGCAATAAAATAATCAACGCGGTCCACGCTCATTTTGTCCCACAGGCGCAAATTGTGCAGCACACGCGGCAACACTGCTTTGACTAAACGATTATATTTTAATTCGGCCACGTATTCTTGTGTGTCAGTCCACAAATACCGTGGTGGAGTGTGGCAATACGAAATATGCAGCGCATCAGGGCGCGTTAAAATCCCTTTAGCAAAGGCACTGGTCGACGACAAGACTACATCAAACTCACGCAAATTATAATTCTCCGTAGCCATAGGCATGAGTGGCAAATACCACTGAAACCGCGTGCGTGCACCTGGCAACCAGTGCAAAAATGATTCACGCACATCGGCCTCTTCGAACCCAGGCACGCTGCCTGCACGATTAAACAACACAAAAATTGGCGCTTCGGGCCAAATGTGGTGGAAGGTGCGGAGCACTTGCTCGGCCCCGCCATCCTGACTTAAATAATCATGCACTAACGCTAACTTCATAACGCCTTGCGCTTTTTAAACATCACAAATGGCGTTTTGAGAATGATAATAATATCAAGCAACAAATTCCATTTTTCAATATACAAAATATCTAACCGCATTTCTTCTTCGAACGACAGGTCACTGCGACCCGAAATTTGCGCGAGGCCCGTAATGCCTGGTTTAATGGTTAACACTTTGCGGTATGGTTTGTCATACTTCCCGACTTCGCGTGGTTGGTGTGGTCGCGGCCCAACTACACTCATGCTGCCACCAAGCACATTAAAGAATTGTGGAATTTCGTCCAAACTGGTGCGGCGCAAAAAAGCACCAACCTTGGTCACGCGTGGGTCATTGGCAATTTTGTAAATCGGTCCGGCCTTAATGCTCTGCTTTTTGATAAGCGCACGCTCACGGGCTTCGGCTTTTTTACCATCTGCCCCAAATTGCGCGCCTGTAGAATCTTTTTGGTACATTGACCGAAACTTTAGAGTCAAAAATTCACGTCCACGAATACCCACGCGTTGATTTTTGTAAATAATTGGACGACCAGTTTCGAGCCACACGGCCATGGCGCAAAGCAATAAAACCGGGCTCAAAATCACAATTGCAATAATACTAACGACAATGTCGCACGAGCGCTTGGCCACCCGCCCCCAACCATCGAGTGGTGTGCGGCGCAGCTCAACCACTGGCACACCAGCCAGGGGATTTACGCTCATATTGGCCGAATAGGTGGCGAACAAGTCAGCGGAATACTTAAAAACTAAATGATGTTCATTGCAATAATCAACGGCAGCTAGGGCCTCGTCTTCGTGGGCGCGCGGATTCGCAAACAAAATCTCGTCAACCTCTAATTTTTTAAGTTTGTTCTGGGCATCAGAAAAATCCGTAAATACCCCGACCACGCGGTACCCAAGTTCTGGGCGCGCTTGCATGGTTTCGATCATGGCTTCGGCCACTGCGTCTTTGCCAATCACCACAATGCGACGCTGCCCTACGCCAAGGCGGTACAGCAAGCCCTTGAACCCACGCATGAGCAAACGACCAAATGATACATACACAATCGCGGCCAGCCAACCAGCGACAATCAAAAAGCGCGAGTCAAATTGTTCTTGGCTAAACAAAACATAGAGTGCAATCGCGGCCAAACCAGCCGAGCACGCCAGGGCCACACGACCAACATCGCGCACAAAGCGGCGGTTCGGATCCGTTGAATACAAACCCACAAGTGCAAAAATCACAAGCCAACCAAAAGCCACCCACACACTCAAATGCAAAAAATCAGGCCACGTAAGGGCAAACTGTACCGGCTTCCACGCCACAGCCCAAGCCGAAAAACGCCAGGCATACGCAGTCAGTGCCGCTAACATCAACATCAAAAAATCCACAGGGACCTGTAGAATCATTAGCAAAATTTCAGAGCGTTTCATAGGTGTAATTACCTATATAGTATCCCGAAACACCCCGTGGGTCAACCATTGACTTTTGCCCAATTTTCCGCTACACTAAGCCCGCCCGTACTAGGGCAACCGCCCTTCGGGGAGGAAAGTCCGAACTCCCGGCTCTTGATTGAGCCGCCAATGGTAATGGATAACATCCACCCTGGGCGTCGCGAGGCGTTCAGCGGGACAGTGCCACAGAGACAATACTAGCCAAAGGATGTCCCTACGGGATGCCTTCGGCAAAAGGTGAAAAGTGTGGGCGGCTTTGCCAGCCCACTCGCCTGTTGGTGACAGCAGGTGTGGCAAACCCTACCTGGAGAAAGAGCAGCGTTTCCCCATTGCGGGATTCGAAAAGTTAGCTCGTTTGAGCCACGCAGTAATGCGCGGCCTAGATAAATGGTTGCCGCCCTTCGGGGTACAAAATTCGGCTTATATAGTACAGGCAAAATAAAATCCCGAGCAATCGGGATTTTATGTTTTACAATAATTAAAGCAGCGACCCTACCAACAAACGAAAATCTCGGTCACTTTCCCAAATCTTTACCAACTCAGCAAAATTTTCATCCGGTTTTTGCATTAAACGCGCCAGATCATCAATATTCTTAAGTTCGGCCTCGGCCAAGGTATTGAAATTTTTTGGATGAGTATACTTTGTGCCATGTGTATAAATAATCTCACTATTCATGAGCGAATGGAAATCATAAAATAATGACCACGCAACCACGATCTGGCCGTAATGACCGCCCGCATTATAAAAATGTTGAGGATCCACATTCCCAGCCCGAATAGCGAGCCAAGCATCAGCCGGAAAATCGAATTTCCCTTCAGGAATATCGTAGGTGTCAAACCCATCCTTCACACTTAAACTACCATCAACATCAATTGTGACCCAACGCTTTTCCTGTTCATGCCAATACTGATTTACCCAATGATCGGTACTGACACTTCCTAAAGTACCCATATCAAAATACGGTGCATTACCAGCTCGAACTCGCGCGGGAATTCCTTTTGATTTTAAAATACTAGCCATCATTATGGCCACAAAACGGCACGTTAATACTAACTTATCCTCTGGCTTTCGATCACTTACAAACCCTCGCGCATCGCGGCGATATAATTCTGCCAGCATTGCTGGGGCGGTAACTAAAATATCATCCTCGGGTTGGCGCCACCATGGCATTTGTGCCATGTCGCCAAATCGTAGGTCAGCATTACTCCCTGTATTTCCTGCTGCTAACGTAGTGCGATGAATAAAATTTTGACGTACCAAAAGGCCGATTCGCCGAATATCACTTGGCAAATCACGCTGCAATTTTTCCTGATACAAACCAGGGTATGTGTATGTACCAAATTCAAGATAGTGTTTTAGGATTTTTTTGTTCATATAGAAATACAATTACATAATAAGAACACGTGGTTTATCTTTCAACAAATGTTTGTCAAAACCTAACTCAACT
>CAYQNA010000018.1:0-14303 GCA_964418775.1 uncultured Gammaproteobacteria bacterium | reverse complement strand
GGAAAAAAGATAAAATACGTGGGACTCGATCAAAGCCGCGAATTAATTCGTATTGCCCGGCGCACCTATGCGGGTGAAATAAAAAATGGGCGAGCGCAATTTTTTTGCACCGGATCTCGGGCCAAGTATTTTCCACCTCGCACGTTTGCTGCTGCATTTTTGATTGCCTCATTTCATCATTTGCCCACGCCGCGGAGTCGCCTGGCACTTCTTCGTCATTTGTTTCAAGAATTAAAGCCAGGCGGCATTCTGTTTCTAACCGTTTGGAATCTGGAGAGTAAATGGGCCGAAGCCAAAAAATCAGCCTGGAAAGAAATTGCACTGAATGATTATTTGATTCCCTGGAAGAATGCTGTGGGAAACGTGGAGTGTGAACGCTACTATCATCATTTTTCAGAAGCGGAAATTACCAAATTGTTAGAAGCTGCTGGGTTTATTGTTGAGTCAGTTTGTTTTACTACAGGCACTTCAGTATTAGACAAAAAAAACGGGCGCAATCTGGTGATCGTCGCCCGTCGTTTTGCTGGTAAGTAAAATTAAAACATGTTGAAATATCGGAGGAGCAAGAAAATGTAGAGTGGGTAGTGTGTTTGGAGGGTGGCAGGAATAATATTTTCTTGTGTTGAAAAGGAGAGGTATGTTTCTTCAGTGGCTGTAACCATTTTTTCCCAAGCATAATTGCTTTCAGCAGTAATTTTGTTTGCTTGCCCTGCTTCTATGAGCATATCTGGTTGGGCCAGTAGTCCTGCCAAACGGCTGCCAAGTGAAGAGACGTTGGTATTAAAAAACCAAAAGTTTGGATTGTTGATCAATTCTTTATTTTCTGGAATATCAGAAATGAGCACAGCGATACCGCGGGCCATTGCTTCAAGAATCGCCAGTGATAAGCCTTCAAATTCGGACGGCTGCACCAGGAGTAGAGCGTGGTCAAACAGGGCAGCCATTTCGTTGCCACTTTGCCAGTCAGTAAAGATGATACGGGGGCTATTTTTTGCTTGGGTGTGTAATTCGTCAACGTAATTATCGGTAAATGTACTCCCGCCAGCAATTACCAATTTGTAATTTTGCATAATGCTGGGGTAGAGACGTTCGGCCCGTTTCCAAGCTTCTATCAAATAGTGAATACCTTTATTTCCTACAAGTCTACTGGCGGCTAGGACATATTTTTTGTTTTCTAATCCCCATGTTTCCAGCACGTCGTTTGCCGTGGAGCATTTGGGTGTGGGGAGGCTATTTGGGATATAGGAGGTGTTTTTACCGTATTCGTTTAAACAATAGTTGTGGATTGTTTTAGAAACACTAATTGTTTGATGAGCAAAAGTGCAAGCCGCCACTTCGCCCAGGTGGAGTGCTAGACGAGCAATAAAGCCCCATTTTTGGTGGTAGCGGTCGATACCGTGGAAGGTGGTGATTACGCGGGTGTGAGGTGAAAAAAGACGGGGAATAAAACTAAGGAGTGCTGGTCCTACTCCATGAAAATGAATAACATCAACTTTGGTTCTGAGGGCGTGAAATAGAGCTGTAAAGCTATGAGTAATTGCATCTAGGTGTTTGGTTGAGATCCCCCAGGTATGCATAACTAAAACACCTGTTTGGGTGTTGAGAATTACGGGGGTGTAGTATTTTCGAGCATAAACGATTACCTGGTGCCCGTTTTTGGCCAAAGAGGTACTCAAATCAGCCACATGGCGTTCAATGCCGCCGTGGGCTGGTGGGAATCCTTTTTGTCCAATCATCGCTATTCGCATAGGCTATTCAAGAAATAACAACCAACTATAGCCTTTTTTGGTAATTTTGTCAAGGGGTAGACTTGTTAAAATTGGTTTGTGTTTGTTTTTTGCCTATAAATATGGGGAATTATTGACATTTTGTTATTAGTATGATATTTTGGCGACACCAACCTTGTTTCAAGGCTGGGTACCACTTCTCCTTCCGTGGGCATGGCCATGAGTCCCAAAGTTTTTCCGCACATCAAAGTTTGTGGGGCAAGAGAGCCATCGCAGGGGGTGGCTGGAGATCCTCCGGCTCACGCCCACATCTATCTTGGTCCTGGTCGCGCCCTTTCAACATCACTGCTTACCCGTACTGCGGCGCGGTACGAGGTGCAAGTCCTGGTGAAAGAGAAAGTCATCTCTTTTCAGGAAGGGCAGGCGCTTGAAGAGCAGATTGACACTCTGCCTATCGCGCCTACGGCTGGTGTCTTTTTCTCGAGCCTTTCCCGTGATCAACAGGAGCTCATTGTCCGCAACATTGGACAGCTGCTCAGCAACAAGGAGGATAGTCTCAGGGAACAACCAGAGATTCACCTGATCGAGGTGGTCGTCGGTAGCGCACCGCCGCCGCTTCACCAGAGCCCTCACAAGGTCGACAAGAAGAGTGATAAGCCTAACTAACTTATCGTTCCAACACAGCCCTGTTTTTTACCGCAAGGTATTAAGACGGGGCTTTTTATTTTTAGTGAAGTTCATTGCGCTTGGAGGTGTGGTAGGGTATACTGTGGGTATAAGAATCGGCGTTAGTTGTCAATTTAATTCAACAAAGGAACAGCTTCATAATTTGCTCGGCAAGTTAGGAAGTGAATTTCCTTGCGAAAGAAAATTCATATGGAAAATAACAAAAGCATAATGATCGTTGGGGCCATTTTGGCAGCAGGATTGGTGGCATCGGCAAGCATTGTATCGGCGACACTTTTTAAAATGAAAAAGCTCGATCAATCTATTAGTGTTACCGGCTCGACCCAAAAAACAGTAATGTCTGATATTGTTAAATGGCGTTCTAGTTTTTCGCGCACCGTTTCGCCCGATGGTTTGGCCAACGGATATGCGCTTATGAAAAAAGACAACGATGTGGTGCAAAAATATTTATTAAATAATAAGATATTGGCGACCGAACTCACGGTGAATCCGGTGTTTTTGACTACCAACTATAACTACAATAATGGCAACCAATCACTCACCGGCTATACCCTTACCGAGCGTTTGGAAGTACAATCCACCGATCTCAAAAAAATCACTGACCTCGAAAAGAAAATTGGTGAACAGTTGTCGCAACAAGGAGTGGTGTTTGCTAATGAGAGTGAAGAATTCTATTACAGCAAATTTGCCGATCTCAAAGTGAGCATGTTGGCTGATGCCACCAAAAACGCCAAAGAACGTGCTAAACAAATTGCCGAAAGTGATGGACTCAGTGTGGGCCATATTACCTCAGCTGCCATGGGTGTGTTTCAAGTAACTGCTGTTAACTCGGTGGATGTATCCGACTATGGTTCCTACGATACGTCAGTACAAGAGAAACAGGTAACTGCAGTGGTTCGAGCATCGTTTTTAGTTCAATAATTTTTTATTCGTATGGCGCGTGAAGAGCGAAAGGTAGTGCTTCATCAGGGGGTGTACAAAACCACAGCCACGGTGTCGGAAGCCGTGTTTATGATTACTGGCATGACTATTGGGGCAGGAGTGTTGGGTTTGCCTTATGTTATTTCTCGCGTAGGGATTCTGGCCGGGTTGGTGTACATTTTTATGCTCGGGGTGGTGATGTTATTCTTGAATTTGATGGTGGGTGAAATTACGGTTCGAACAGGGGAGAGCCTACAAATTCCCGGACTCGCTGGTCGTTATTTAGGAAAAACGGCCAAGCGGGTGTTGTCATTCACTATTATTTTGAGTGGCTATGGTACATTGCTGGCCTATATTATTGGTGAAGGCCGATCGCTCTCTGCTCTGTTTGGTGGCGATCCGCGCATGTGGAGTGTGATTTTTTGGACTATTGGGAGTGTATTTGTGTGGTTGGGATTACAGACGGTAAAATCAGTGGCTAAAGTTTTGAGCCTTATCGTTATGTCCATTATTGTGGGGCTCTCGATTTATTTATTGCCACATGTTTCCTGGACAAATGTTACTGCCCCCACCAACTGGATTAATATTTTTTTGCCGTATGGCGTTATTTTGTTTGCTCTCCACGCTACGCCCGCAGTAATTGAAGCTCACGCGCTTCTACCGCGTAGCCAAAAACATTTTAAGCGCGCGCTTATTTTGGGCACCATGATTCCGATTGTTATTTATATGTTTTTTTCTTTTGCGGTTGTTGGGGTAATGGGCCTACAAACCACCGAAGTGGCTACGATTGGTTTGGGGCAGCGATTTGGTTCGTATATTGCTATTCTGGCCAATTTGTTTGCTATTCTGGCAATGGGCACGGGATTTTTTGGATTTGGTGTGGCGTTGAAGCAGGTGTTTATGTGGGATCATAAATGGAGCCGAATGGCTGCTGAACTTGGAGTGGTAGTGCCGCCATTATTGATTTTTGCCTTTGGTATCACCAGTTTTGTGGCGGTGCTCGACACCGTTGGTGGTTTGTTTATTGGAGTAGAAGCACTCGCCTTGTTGCTTATTTTCTTGCGCGCTCGCGCCGTGGGTGATTTGCCAGCTACACGCTACAAATTGCATTTGCTCTGGATATTTTTACCCGCAGTAGGAGTAGTATTCACCCTTGCCACCACCTTTAGTGTGCTCAAAATTATTGGTGCAGTATGAAACGTTTGGTTGTGGTCACTTGTGTTGTCGGGAGTATTTTGTTTTTAGCCAACACTGCTGTGGCGGCGGAGTTCCGTAATCCGCTTCCCCAAAAAAGTTGGGCACAGTACGGAGTGAATCCATGGCTTCTTGATACCGACAACGACGGCTATGCCGATGATTGGGAAGTGAAGCAAGGGTTTTGCCCTACCAATCCAACCGCGGTGCATATTGGCACTCCAGAATGCGTGAAAGGTATTTTTGATTTAAAAAAAGGTACCTATATCCCATCGTCCTCAGGACGATCGCTTTTGCCTCCGGAAATAAAACAAGCGGGAAATTGTGCGGAATTGGATCGTGTGGTCAGAAATATGGTTGACTATTCCGACCAGCAAAGATATTACGAAGATAATTTTGTGCCATCAAGCACAGTGTGGATTGAAGGAAATATCTTGGCCAGGGTAGAACGTGGAGTGAAAACGCGCGTGGTGCTGTACGATATTCGCAATCGAACTCGTCCGCGTTTGCTCCGTACCGTGGAGGTGGAGGGTGTTTTTGCTGCGGCCAAAATTGTAAATAATTATTTATACCTGTTTACATTTCGTCCTGTCGCCACTGTTGTCAGTAATAACCAAACAATTTCTTCATGCCGCCAAGTAAGTTATGTTTCTCCGCTCTCATCCGGTGCGGGTGCACATGGTTTTACTACCATCACCACGGTTTCTTTGCTCAATGGAAAAATGAGTCAGCAGTCATTTTTGGGTATTGATGTAGGCGGTGGTCAACTTGTCCATTTTTCAGGGTCAAGCGCCTATGTGGTTGGGCGTCAGTTTGCTGCCGCGACAGAAAAAGAGTTTACACTCGCTACTCGTTTTGATTTTAGCGGTCCGCTGGTCCGCGTCGGTGCAGTGCAGCAATTGCCCGGGTTACTCATGAGTTCAGGAGCGGTAGTGGTAACCGAACAAAATATTTTTGTAGCTACCAACGAACAAAAAATAATTAATCGATACGGAACAAAAGATATTCGTAATTGGTTTTTTGTGTTGGACAAAGATCTGACCAAGCGCGGATGGAATCAAGGATTTGCTCCAGGCGATCTGCCGTTGGCGCTTAAAAAATCTGGGAACATAGTGGTAGTGCGACTAGATCACGCGGGAGAACGCTGGCTACCATTTGATGTCGCCTCTCCGTTTAATCCCACGCCGCGCGGTTTGGTGGTGTTGGCGCACAACAGTACCATGCTATCCGAATTATGGTCGCCTGATTATTTGGTAACCGCGCATGATATTATTGTTACCTCTTCAGCACTGCAAACACCAGCCGCTTTAGAATTCTACGGGTTGCGCGAGAGTGAGCGAACACGGTTATGGAACAAAGAATTGAGCGATGCTGAAATCTATCTGCGTGCGGAGGTGCCTTTTCTTTTTTCTCCAACTAAAAAAATTATTTTACTTCCGATGGAGTCATTTTCGGCCAGCTCAACCGTTGGTGTTTTTTCGGGATATGTGGTCTATGGGTCTTCTCCCGTTTCTGGTTTTGTGTTCAAGGGAAAAGTGGGGCAGCGCGTTGCTGGTGGCTATTTGCCGGTGACTGATTATCATGCCGTAATTGGGGGTGAAATGCTCTACTTGGTATCGAACAATAAGTTGTCTGTTTATCGATTAGATAATCTGTCAGTAGTATCCGAGGCGCTCTTGCCAAAAAAATAGAGAAAAGATACAATAAAAACAATCTATCTTGCAATGGTGTTCGTTGTTGGTTGGTTCTATTGTTTTTTGGTCGGTAGAAACAATTACTGCTCAACAACGTCCTTCTTCCATTGCACTTATTTATTAAGTGTTTTTTGTTATGGCAAAAAAGTATATTTTTACTTCGGAATCAGTAACCGAAGGACATCCAGATAAAATTTGTGATCAAATTTCTGACGCAGTGCTTGATGCGCTTATCGCACAAGATCCGCGTTCACGTGTGGCGGTTGAATCGTTTACTACCACTGGCTTGGTAGTTGTCGGCGGCGAAGTGTCCACTCGTGGTTACGTTGATGTGCAGAAACTTACTCGCGAGGTGCTAGAAAATATTGGCTACACCGATGCAGCTTATGGTATTGATGCTGAACACGCTGGGGTGTTGGTTTCCATCCACGAACAATCGCCCGATATTGCACAAGGCGTGAATCAAGTGGCGATAGAAGAGCAGGGTGCTGGCGATCAAGGACTTATGTTCGGCTATGCCTGCAACGAAACTCCGGAGCTTATGCCTCTTCCCATCATCTTGGCGCACAGACTTGCACAACGGCTCTCTGAGGTACGAAAAAACGGTACGCTGCCCTACCTGCGCCCTGATGGAAAATCACAAGTGGCGGTGGAATATGAGGATGGAAAACCGGTGGGTTTGGCTAATGTGGTTATTTCGGCGCAACATCACGATACAATTGCTACCGAAATACTTCGCCAAGACATTGAGCGCGAAGTAATTCGTCCGGTGTGTGGGGCCTATTTGCGTCCGGACACACAATTTTTTATTAACATGACTGGGAGGTTTGTGGTGGGTGGGCCACAAGGAGATACTGGTTTAACTGGCCGCAAGATTATAGTGGATACCTATGGCGGTATGGGCCGACATGGTGGCGGTTGTTTTTCGGGCAAAGATCCAAGCAAGGTAGATCGCTCTGGCGCCTACATGGCCCGCTATGTGGCTAAAAATATTGTGGCTGCGGGATTGGCCACACGTGCTGAAGTGCAGGTGGCCTATGTGATTGGTCGTGCTGAGCCAACCAGTGTTCATGTAGATACCTTTGGTACTGGTTCAGTGAGTGATGAGCAGATCGCCGTAGCTGTAGCTAAAGTTTTTGATTTTCGTCCTGGAAAAATTATAGAACAATTAAATTTATTACGACCTATCTATCGCACTACCGCTGCCTATGGCCATTTTGGTCGTCCTGAATTTCCGTGGGAACAAACGAATCGTGTCGCAGAGCTCAAAGCGGCTATTTAACGTTGGCGCCTTTTTTGGCGCCTAAATCTTCATTGGGTAAAACATTAAAGACTGTTCCTTGGCTGAGGGCAAAATTTTTCCCTGCCCAAGTGTCAGTGCCGGAAAAATTTGTCCCCAGAATAAGAGGGACAGTTTTTCCTATTTGCGAAGCAGTTGGAGTAATTGAAACCTCTACATACAAACGCGCTTGGTTTTGAGCGGGAATTTTTTCGGCTTCCCACGCAAGCGTTCGGTCGCTAGTGCTATACGTTACTTTGTTGCCCAACGTTACACTTTGTTTGCCAGTTGGTTCCACGTCTGGTGCTAGGTGCAACAAAAAACGTGCTCCAGAAATTTCATTAGTGGAGTTGGAAATGGTAGCGATGAGCCAGTACTTGGTAATTTTGCCAACCTGTGGTGGCAATGGACCGCGGCCAATCTGGTCGCCTTCATCTGTGTAATAGCGCGGTGCAAGTATTAGTTGTAAATCAGTGGCCAAAGGAATAACGGCGGCAGTGGCTGGAGCGCGATATTCCACTCCAGAAATTTGTGGAAACGTGGCCACGAGAGTGGGGGTTACAGTCAGCTTTGTTTGTGTGGGTAGATCGGCCACAAAATGGTCTTGGAGTTTAAGGATGACAGTAAATTCATCACTCGTCCCTGAGGTTGGGTGGAGCAAAAGAGTGCGTTCACGAGCTGTAATCACTATTTTATTGTTCTCTACTTTTAAATTATTTTCTTTGGCTGTCTCCGCCAGGTCAATCATGTGGTTCGAGTCCGAAATTTCGATAGTCGCTTTTTCGGGAATAATTTCACCATCATTTTTCCAGACAATGGTGAGCGGGATAGTTCCACCCACTTCTGCAAAACGAGTGGACGAAGCAAAAGCCGCCGAGATAGCAAACGATGGAGTCACCAGGTGGATTGGTTGTTCTTGGTGGGTTTGGGTCAACGCATTTTGGTTAATAAAAACTAGCGGGGTAATGGCGACAGTTGAGGAAGAGTTTTGTGGTGAAAAAATAGTAGTCCCTGTAACAGTTTTTTGTTCGTGGGCAGCTAGAGTGATTTTTGCATTCGTGAGTTGTTTTTCTAATTCCGGCGGAGTGGCTTTGAACTGTAGTGGCAACAAAGAGACGTTTGATTTGTTGGTGAGCGTCAAACGAAACGGAGTGGGGGAGTTGGGGAATGTGGTGGACGTAATTTCAAAAGTAGTGGTGAGCGCACTATCTGTCACAAAAGGAAAAAATGAACTTATTTTTTGTTCTGAAAAACCACTTTCGGCAATGGTGTAGGAAAGCGTGGCGCTGATGGGGGGAATAGGCCGCGAAAGATCAGTCCACAATATTCCTGGCACCACCAATTTACCCTGCGCTCCTGGCAAAAGTTTACCAATCAAAAATTGATTATTTTCCAAAATCGCTCGGGAGGAAGTGTTTGTTTGGTCAGCTATAAATCCGGGAGGCAGGTGGAAGTGTAGAACACTATTGGTGAGCGTGTAGTGGGTGGTGTTGTGGTAGGTGACAGTGAAGGCTGTTTCATTACCGCTGGCCAGTCGTTCGTTTCCGAGTGAGATAGACAATGTGAGGTTGTCGGCAATGCCAGGCTTCCACAAGAAAAAATAGGTAGTCACGCCAAACAAGAATATGGTGCAGGCGATCAGGAACATGTCAAACACAAAAATCTTGCGCGCGTGCTGATATACGCCTTCGTAGCGAAGGTGGTAGTGGTTCTTAAAAAAATCAATTATTTTCTGGACCATAGCTTCTGTATTATACGGTTCATTGTGGGGTGGCGTCAATCAAAAACACCTCGCCTTAGAGCGGGGTGTTTTTTGGTTTTTCTTCTTCGGGTTGGTCTGGTTTGCGGGCGATGTTTTTTGGGTTGGGGGAGTAGAGTGGGTTTTTGATTTTCCATTGCTCCACATATTGCCCAATGCCTTTTTTTTGCAATTTGTTTTTTACCGTAGTGTGGCGCTGTGACCATTTGACCAAGCTTTCAAAGTTGAGCTTGTATCGGCCAGCCACCACCGCGTAGGTAACCTCTTGAGCTGCGATAGCTCGACGAATGGTTTGGGAGTTAACCCCAAACAACCGAGCTGCTTCCGACACTGAAACACGGATAAGTTCTTTGTTTCCTGGATCGTCAGCTGGTTTTTTGATTGGTTCCATAGTGTTTGTATACACAAGTATACACAAATATTACCACAAAACCACTCTTTTGTCAATAGCAGGGGGGTAACGATGTTCTGGAACTACTAAAGTTTGTATACACAAGTGTATACAAATACTGTTATTCACCTGGCTCTCCACCTACCATTCCTGCGCAGACGGGAATCCAGGACTTTGCCATATACCACCGCATATTCCCGTCTGCGCAGGAATATGCGGTAAAAAAGGCGAGGATGATAAAAACGTGGTTTTCTTTCGTTTGACCAATCGGATTATTGACTTTTTACCCTTTTTCCTGGTATTATATGGGTGTTACAAGGTGCCCGGGCTGTGAAGGGAACGGCGGGTATGATAGGGGGGGTGTAACACTTTTTTGTTTCTTACGTCTACTTTAATGTCTGCGCTCACTGAACAACTATCCGAAAAGCTTCTCTTGTTCCAAGTCCGCGTCCATAAAGATCCTGAGGCTTTTGCCAAACTCTACGATCGTTACGTAAACCGTATCTATCGGTTTGTGTACTTTAAGGTCGGGAGACAGGAAGACGCGGAAGACATAGCATCCGAAGTTTTTTTGAAAGCGTGGAATTACATTCGCGACCATCGCGAAGTCAAAAGCTTTAGCGGTCTCCTGTATCGAGTCGCTCGCAACGCCATTATCGATTTCTATCGGGCCAACAAATCTCACCCTGAAACTATTTCCACTTCACCAGGGGAAGACAACGAAGAATTCGATATTGCTGACCCTAAATCCTTTGCCTGGTTCGAAGAGATTCATGCCCAGGTGGAGGCCAAAGCAGTCCTTGCTGCCCTTAAAAAATTAAAACAAGAATATCAAGAGGTAATCACTCTCCGTTACGTCGACGAGCTGAATGTGGGAGAGATTGCCGAAATAACTGGCAAGAGCAGTGTGGCAGTACGTGTTACTTTGTTCCGGGCCACTAAAAAGTTACAAGAAATTTTAAAATAGTTTGAATCTTTGACTATGTCGCAAGACATTATCAAACAACTCAAATCGTTGCGCCGCGGTGCTGCTACCCCTCGATCAGAATGGGTGGTAGATACACGTGCGCAATTGATGCGTCAAATTAAAAACACGGTGAGCGAAAAAGCTTCACCGGTTTTGCTAGAAAATTTATGGGCTTCTTTGTCCGTACTGCTCCCTGAGCGTATGGTGTTTGATTTTGTTCGTCCAGTAGCAATTCTTCTCATTGTGGCCATGGTAGGTACGAGTGGTTGGGTAGCCACAGTGGATGCTTCCTATGAATCTATTCCAGGTGATTGGTTGTACCCAGCCAAGCGCATCACCGAGCGCACTCAAGTTGCTGCAGCAGTAATGTTGGGTGATAAAAAATCTGAAACCAAATTACATACTGAATTTGCCAAACGCCGCGCTTCAGAAGCTAAAAAAGTTATTGCTAGTACCAATCCAGCAACACGCGCCCGCGCTCTTGAAGCGGTGAGTGATTTAAAGAAAGAAATCAACAGCGTCAACACTCAGCTCGATAACATCAAAGACGCGTCCGCCAGTAAAGATGTGGCGGAAATTGTCAAAAATGTACAACAGAACAGCACCGAAATTAAAGATGTATTGAAAGAAGTAAAAACCAGCTTGCAAACTGGAACCACCACCACCGAAGTAGACAAAACTCTCAACCGCGAGATTACAGATGTTAAAGATTTGGTAAAAGATACCCAGGTAAAAGCTGTAGAAGTAATGGTAGAGAAACATGTTGGTGGGGACATAGCAGTTACCAAAGAAGATGTGCGCGATTCAATTCAAACAACGCTCCAGTCTGTAACTAGTGAAACAACCGAATCAAAACAAAACGTGGATAATATTAAAACCATTGTGGACACGGTAAAAACTGAAGTAAAAGATTTTTCGGAAGATCAAAAAAAACAACAGAGTGCTCCAACCACCACCACCGTTCAGTTGGCAGCCCAAATTGCCACCGCTGCCAGCGATGCCAAAGCCGCTGCTATCAAAACTGAAGCAGCCACCACCGAGGTAGGCAAACGCGTAACCGAAGCCGAAAAATTTGTAGTGAGTGGTGATCTAACCAAAGCGATTGGCAAAATCAAAGAAGCTACCGAAGCGGCCAAAGAAGTGGATAAAATAAAAGATGACACCATTGAAAAAGTACAAACAGTATTGCCGATTGTGCCAGTGATTAAAGACATTGGAATTACCACTTCCACACCAGTTATTGTGGCCGTAGTAACAACCACACCTTCTGTTCCGTCTACTTCAATATCTACCACTCTCCCAGTGGTAGTTCCGCCACCAACCATTACGGTAACAGTTTCAGGAACTAAAAAATAACCTTGCCATTCCCAGTGTGCCCACCACTTCGGTGGGCATTGTGGGGAGGGTAAAAGTTCGTTAAAAAGATCTTTGCCAAAGGCCGAGGGTCCATAAGGACTCGTAAAGATCGTTGTATCTCGCGCGAGCGAGAATTACTTCCATTCTGGGCGATGCATGAGTTATCTCACGTACGCGCACCAGGTGGGAGCTATAATCTATTTATTATGAACAATGTATTAAAATTAGGTAAAAAGGTACTTACCTACAGTGTGGTGACTTCCACCATGTTGTGGTCAGTTGGCGTAGCTGCCTTGGTACCGGCCGTAGCTCAGGCTGCTGGTCAGTGCCCAGACGGTCTTGTAGCCGGTGACATGGTAAAGGTTGCAACCAGTCCGGTAATTTACGGATTGGACAACAACATGAAGGTTTCTTCCTTCATCAACAACAGTGTTACCACTATTAGTGGAAAAAAATACAATTTCAGCGCTTTGAAATCTTGGAACGCTGATGAGAGCTATAACGGCGTTAAAACCGTTACCTATGCTTGCATCGAGCAACTTGGTTTGTCCCAAAAATATATTGGTGCACGCCCAGGTTCCGGAATCTTTGCTCACCCAATCACTGGTGAATGGTATGTAACATTGCCAGGTCGCGAGGGTCGCAAGATCTCTATGGAAGCTGCAAAAGCTC
Organism: uncultured Gammaproteobacteria bacterium; assembly: GCA_964418775.1. GTDB lineage: Bacteria > Patescibacteriota > Patescibacteriia > Magasanikbacterales > UBA922 > 2-12-FULL-41-16. Next base: position 1,656 of record CAYQNA010000018.1, on the reverse strand, counting down.
TCTATGGAGCAAGTGTTGTCGCTGCCACTCCTTCTGTCGCTGAATTCGGCGGAATGTTTGACAAAACAGACGGCGCTATGTTGACAAATGCAGTAGCACACCCAGGTATGTTCGTTAAGAAAGATACCAAAGTGTACTATGTAACTGCAAACAACATGTTGAAAGAGGTTACGGATTCTGGCTTGAGCGCTAACCGCGTAAAAGCTGCTTACATCCGCTCCTTGCCAGCATCTGCAGTTGGATTGTCAATGGATTCTGGTTCCATCACTGCTTACGACTCCATGCTTGGAGATCGTTCACAGAGTGGTGTAACACCAGTACCCCCAACACCTAACCCAACCGTTTCTGGTGCTCTTACCGTTTCTTTGGCAAGCAGCAACCCAGCAAGCAATGACGTTCCTTCAAACACTTCTGTTGAAATGCTTAAATTGCAATTGACAGCAAGCAACGAAAGCGACGTTAATGTTAACGGTTTGAAATTGTCTGCCTACGGACTTGGAACTGCTTCCGAAATTGACAGCGTTACCGTTTACAACAATGGTTTGCGCTATGGCAATTCTCGCGATATCGATTCCAACAAAGTAGCTACTATTAACTTTACTAACCCGTTGGTTGTAAAGAAAGGTACAAGCGAAATGGTTACCGTAAAGGCGACCCTTACTGGTACAGGCAAGTACGCTCTTGGTTTGGCTGCAGCTGCTGACGTAGTAGCTTCTGCTTCAATCGGAGGTTCTTTCCCAGTAGTAGGCAACACCCAGAGCGGTGTTAGCGTAGCTGTTGCTCAATTGACTCTGGACGAAGATGGTTCGTTGGCTTCCGTTAAACTTGGTGATACCCAAGCTACTTTGGCCAAATTCAAAATTGACAACAACAATGTAAATGATGCTACTTTTAGTTCCATCATTTTGAAGCGTGATTCTGCCAGCACAGCATCTGATGACGACTTTGAAAACTTGAAGTTGTACTTGGACGGCTCTGTTATCGCCACTGGCGGTCGCTTGTCAGGACGCTATGTCAGCTTTACTCTTTCCAGCCCAATTACCATTCTTAAGAATGCAACTAAGCGGTTTGTAGTAAAAGGTGACGCCATTAGCGGAGCAGGAAAAGCTCTCACTTTGCTTTTGGACAGCACAGTAGACGTTGGTGCAATGGATACTCATTTCCAATACCCAGCTGCTATCGTTAATAACTTCAACACTGGATACTCAGTTAGCGTAGATGCTGGTGCAGTTTCCATCGAAAAAGTTAATGCTGCCATCACCAAATTAAAGAAAGACAGCAACGATGTTGACTTTGGTACTTTCAAAGTAACTGTTAACAGTGGTAAGAGCGCTGAACTCTCAACCCTTAAGTTAACTCTTGCTTCTACCAATGACGCAGCCGGTGCTTCTTTGGAGAACGTAGAAGTGTTCGTAAAGAACACCAACACCGTGTATGACTTAACGTCTTCCACTGGCAATGGTGTTTACAAGAACACCAGCATGGGTCTCATTTTGAACAGCGGTGTAACCTACGAAATGCAGGTTCGCGCTGACATAAAGAGCGCTGCTGCTTCTGGTGCTGATTACGCTGTTTCAATCGCCAATGCCACAACTGACTTTGTGTTGAAAGAAACTGGTAATGACACCACTATCTCCGACATTACTCCAAACTCAG
>CAYQNA010000017.1:0-15172 GCA_964418775.1 uncultured Gammaproteobacteria bacterium | reverse complement strand
GACGTGACGGACGGCACGACCAACCCGGACGACGGCTCCGACGTGACGGACGGCAGCGGCGGTTTCCCCGCCGACGGTCCGCAGCCGGGCGAGGTTTACAAATGTGACGTGGCGTTCTGCTACGTTGACGTGAACCCGCACGACTCGAGCACGCTTGCGTGCTTCGAGCACCCGGCCCCTCGGACGGGCGACTCGGCCTACCCCTGGTGGTGGCCAGTGGACACGGCGTTCGTGACGGGCAACTGCAAGAAGGTCTCTTCGCAGTAGCCCAGACCGAACCCGAGGGGGGGGAACACGCGCGCTCGAAGTCCACACGAGCGCGCCCCCTGATTTAGATTAGTTACAAATAATAACTAACCTGAACGGATAAAAAACCGACTATTTGGTCGGTTTTTTATTAACCTCACTAATAAAACATCTTCTACGGCAGAACAATAATTGAACCCTTATAGCTTGTGAACGGGTCAACACCCTGGTCTAAGAGAGAAGCGGAACAATTGTTGATCGCGAGAGGTGTACCGTCATAACACCCATACCCCGTCTTACCATCAGCGTGTTTGCACGAACCGTTACACCAACCCCAGTTGTCCTTAACCTGAACACGTGGTTTGAAGACGCAGACTTTGGCCTTGTTCAAATCTACATTGCTACCCAACATGGATATAGCACGCTGCTGCGCTTCTGGCGATACCCGACCACTAAGTTCAAGGACTGGTACACCAATATCCGGGTTATTGAGCATAGGAAGGCTACAATTATACTCATTAACAAATTCAAAGTAACCCATCTTACAACTACGTTCCAAGTCACCAAACACGCGTTTTTGATTTACAATACATTTAGATGGCTTTGATTGGTTCTTTGTTAACGCGACACAATCTGAATCCTTGCCAACCATTTGTCCATTCTTGTTTTCAACACGACAAGTGAGTTGGGTTACATCATACTCAGGCCCATTATATTCTGGGTCAGTACAATGACCGACAAGTGGTTTACCTGGTGCGCTGTCTGTTTCGCAGAACGGTTTATGGTTCTTGTACAATGCTTCGCGTGTGAACAGATTACTACCCTCGCCCCAATCAATCGTGACTGTTTTGAGTGGCATGCGATCATTATCAGCCATGGCGAAGAACTGCAGAATCGCTGTGTACGACTTACTGACAACGATGGGGTCAGAGGAACCATCAAAGTTCTGATCTTCATCTGAAGGACCATCCCCATCATAGTCACGCATGGTGTAATTACGGCTGTTAACAGTGAAAGCGTTGCTCTCCCCAGCAGTGCAACCTGCTAGCATACCACCCTTACATGTAGCCGGATTGAGGGCATAGATTACTGGGGCCCCGCCCGCATACATAGCCAAACCAGTTTCGTCTTGGCCGGGTTTTGATTTGAGATCCGGCTTGAGGGTGTCAGTAACACTTGTACGATGGTCATTGCCGCTATTAAGATCACCAATGGCCACTTGCTTGTAAATCTTGGCAAAGAAAGATAACAAATCATTCTGGGCACGTTTAACCGAAGCGGCGGCCGTGCCCGAGCCATCAAGATCCTTCTTGGTTTGTTGATTTAACTGAGCTTCTACATCACTCTTTAGATAAGGGGCAGCACCCAGACAAGGAGCGTTATTATTTGAGCTCACGTCATCTGTATCGGATGCGCAGGAATATGGCACGCCATAACGGTCGTCCAAAAAGCTATATGTACGCATAGCCCACATATCATTAACCAAATCGCTCGTCAGGTTAGTGCTACCAAAAGGACCTTGCTTTGTTTCGCGAGTGAGCTTGGTGAGATTTGGTAAGATAAATGATTCATTACCACTCCATATACGATTTGTCTTAGCTTTATTCGAAGAGCCGCCAACCACCTGAGTGGAGTCATAAACCTGAGCAAAGTTCGTACACTGATTCTTGGTAACAGCAATTACCGCAAACTTATATCCAAACGCGTGGTCGACCTCGAGGTTCCCATTAAACCCGTTTGAAGTCTGCTCCATTAAAGATGGCGTAACTTTGCGGACCACGTACCCAAGGAACTCACCCTGGGCGTTAAAATCCATACCAATAGCCAGGAAGTCTTTCCACTCGTTGTTGTTCTCTTTAAATGAATAAGCAACACTGAACGGATCGTTTTCCGGTGTAGGAATATAATCAGGATTTGGAATTTTATTTAAGTAATCGGAAATGACCTGGCGTGCAAATGCTGGCACATTTTTAGGGTCATTGACCTTGTTACCTTCTACATCGTTAAGGGTCGTGTGTGCGTTGAATACCACCGTTACATACCGACGCGCAATAACATTTCGATCTGCGTCCTCTGCTGTCAATTTAATATTCGAATCATACTCCTGATCGTAGTTGGTATACGGCATGGCCGCTAAATCCCCGCCTTCCAGCACATAACTCCATTGGTAGATACCATTCGCATCTGGGCTCAAACCAAATTGGAAAAAACCCGCAGACACAGGTTGTTCCTGGATCTCTCGTACCATGGATTTCTTGCTGAAATAAATACAGTTACCACCAGCACCTTCTGCCTCTTTGTCGGTTGGCTTATCCGGAGCCAACAGACGCAGACCAAGCTGGGTGAGACCCTCTGAACCTTTTGCCTCTGTGTTTACGAGTGGGACGAAACACACTTTTTGCAGGTCATTTTCATTCATCGTGCCTTCGTAATTCGAACGATAAACGTAATTATTCTTGTGGTCAGGCATTAACGTGTCCTGCATAAAAGGACCAGGCGAGTAATACATGCTGGAGATTGCGTAGCGATGCTCTTTCTTAATGCTGTCATACTCTTCGTAACTCTGATCTTCAAAGTACTTACCATCGTTGCTAGTACAATTTGCCTCCCCAGTCGGGTCATTACTATTAACGTAGTTCTTGGTGTAAACCGGATTCAGCAATGGTTTTTGCAAGAACAGATAATCTTGTGTAGTCCGACTAAATACCCGAGGTGGGTGCATAATCGTGCCGTATTCCATACGACAACCATGAACTGCTGGAGCTAACGCATAGACAATCTTGACATTCTTTTGTTCATAGGTAAGAGCCCCTGCGTATGTCTCAGCACCACCGGACAATGTAGATTTATTTGTGACAATACCAGCGTCCTCCTGAGCTGTACGGGAAGTCATTAGACCACCTTCTACCCGCAGTACCTGAGCATTACTTCCCATAGCCTTTTGGGCCCACTGCTGGATCGTATTTTTGAGGTCAGTCGGATCAGTTTTGCAGACTAATTTCTCATATGCAGTATACCCATCTGCACCTGCTAAGCAGGACTCCACCATAGCACGATTACCCCCCATTGAGCCCGCAATACCTTCGCCAGCCCCAGTAAACACGCCTGTAGCATAGTTGCCAGGATGATTGTTCTGTGCCTGCGTAGCTAAACAATATAATTCACCGCCTCCCGTTGAACCCGCAACCAGACCATCGGTGGCAGGATCATAGCCTGCAGATAGATAGCTATTATACAGGTCAAGTGCCGAGGCTGAAGTATCGATCGGCAACCAAGTCAGACAAGCATAGCTGACCTTCTTCTCGCCAGTCGTAAAGTCCTGATACACACCTTGTGGTGTACTAAGGTCATACTCCAAGCAGTAACCACGCTGACCGGTGCGTAATTCCTTACGGTTCATTGGTGAGCAAGAGCCGGCTAAACCGCACTCTGAATTACGGTTGCATGGTTGGCCGATCGTAGATTCAAATTTAGCCGTATCCTCCTTTCCATCCGCACCTACACATTGTTTTCCCGCAGGGCAACGCTCACCGACAGTACAAATACCCTGTGGTAACCGCGTAGAATCAATTGGCCAATAGTCGGTTTGTCCGGATTTATACGTAACTTTTTGGTATTCACACGAGCAGCTCTCGGCACTACCATCCTGACAAATATTGGCACCGCTGTAGGCCGGTTTCTTATTTAAGAATTCGATACGGCTGACCCCGGTGCTAGCGTCACCCAAAGTTTTGATTTCCAAACCTTTCTCTGGTTTTTTGGTTAGAGAAATTTGTTGTGCGTATGGACTATCTTTTTCTGGATATGACTTGCAGATGCCCGGGTTCAACATGCCTTTAATCGCTTCTGGATTGGTATTATTTACACCCTCGTTAAATCCACCACCAATTGGATATATACAACGGTTCGAGTAGCAGCGGCCTGTACCATCGCCACACTTGTCACCATTTTTTGATTCAGGTCCACACGAAAGTGCTTCTGGGTTTTGTCCCAAAACAGTTTGAGGAATTTCGTATGCAAGATAGGATTTAATATCACCATCTCCAAAATTTACATAAGTATAATCCGCAACCGGATACTTATTAAGCAGCGAGTAACCAGTGTAATCAGCGGCCTGCCACGCGGTTGGACGACCAACGTAAACGTTTTCGGTCAAGCGCTGGTTTGGGGTTTTGTCGACGGTGACCCACTCTTCGCAAGCACCACTTGGGCCAAGTTTGCGGCAAGCTGAGTATTGGTAGCAGAGGCGTTTGGTTTTGCCAGTGGCTGGATCTTGGACAGTCATCGATGTTTTGCAAGCCAACCATTCGCTACACTGGCGATCGCGATCGACTTTCAAGATAATGTTTGAGTCATTGCCCGCATCTGAAACTGGTGCCACAAGTTGATTGTTGGCGTCAATGCTCTTTTGGTAGGTCTGCTGAGTGTTGAATAATTTGTTTGGCGTTTCGGTTTGGTTGAAGAGGACACAACCACTCTTTAAGCTGGCCTTGCCGTCGCAAGCCGCGCTGCGATTGCGGAAGGCTTCGTCCAAAATGGCATAGTAAGCTTTACCACTTGGTTCTTCGGTCGATTTATCGGCTGGGTCCAAAAGTTCGGTACAATTGTTGGCTTCGGCTGGACACTGACCAACAAAGCCCTGGTAGTTAGAGGTCTTTTGCGACCAGATGCCGTATTCGCCACCTGGCAAAATATTGTCTGCGTAGCAAGCAACTTCGCCAATCCCCTGACAGCTTTTGGCTGTGCCGCCACAATCGGCATCGGCACGACATAAGCTACCGTTATTACACTTACCAACGCCGTCCATAAACCAACCAGAGGCTTTGGTGCCGTTGGCTAATTGCAAGTCCTGTTTGTATGAGCATAATTTATTACCAACGAGTTTTGGGTCACGTGCATAACGGACTTCGCTGCCCGAGCGGAACTCGCTACACCCAACTAAATCGTCACGGCACAAAATCTGAGCATACAAGGCCGGGTCATTGCGGAAATAACTCTGACTGAACGAATATGCAGTTGTACTGGCATTGCTTGCACCCACAGTTGGCAAGTTTTGATTTTCGAGCGCGACTTTTTGGCAACCCAATTGACTGCCGTCGGCCAAGCGGAATTCAGAGCGGTCAGTAAGGAAGACTGGAGTCGAAGTGCTGGTGTCGGCTGCCACAACGACCGTGCTCTTTACCGTCGCATTGGCTGGCAATGTTTGGCCAGTGCCGAGCTCCAAACGATTTACGAAGCAGCCCGTCTGACCTGGTTTAACCGTACACGAACCAAGCGTGACAGTGCCAGATTTAATTGTACAAGTGCCCTCTGGACCGACACACCACGCATTAAACACCGCTGTTTTCTCGGTATCAAGGGTGTTGTGACTATCGTACAAAGCCGAACAGCCGGCAGCTTGTGGGCGACAGAGTTTTTCAAAACCAGTAGCCTGTGTTTTAGCCTTGGTATTAAGATCAGTAAATTCACGGCAACCAAGTGCAGCCCCTGGGAACGCATCAGTTGGGTTACTATCACAAGCAAGCGGCACTTCGTTACCACCATTGGCGGCACGCCACGAATTCTTGATAATGGCGGTTTTACTGGTTAAGCGTGTGACCGCGACATTGTCCAGGTAGTACTGAGTATTTTTGTCTTTCTTAAAGAACAAACGAACGTCATTTGTGTTGCCATTGCCTGTAAATTGAATTGGACCAAGACGGTATGGGCGCCATTCTGGTGAAATTGTTAATTGCAACGGGGTTTTGGCCACTGCATCGTAGCTGAACAAATCAATGGCCTGACCCTGTGTTAAACCAACAGTCAAATTGTTGGCATCCCCACGAGCCCAGAATTGTAATTCGTAGCTTTCTCCCTGCTTAAGGGTACCACTTGGGAATGTGTAGAATAGACTTTGTTCATTATCCGGAATATTGAGCGAATATTGGCCAACCTGGATTGATTCAGGTTTGACAGTGCCGGCAGACCAACCGGCTTTGGCAGTCACCAGGGCAGTTGGATCAGCACTGGCCGGCTCAAACGTACCTTCTTTTGATAACACGGTCTGAATGTTGCCAACATTGTTGCCAGTGTAAGCACGGCAGCCATTGTACTGGTCTTTGCGCGATGGACCTTCGCATGAAACCGATTCACCGGGACGCGAAATTGTTTGGTACACACAAGCGCCATTCACATATTTACCGCCACCAACGCAGCGTTGGCACGAACCATCTTGCCAGAAACCACCACGCTGTGTACACATACCCAAGTCTTTGATGTCTGGGTCTGAGGCAAACGAGGCTTCGGTCTTGCGGAGCGAGTGGCAAGCCTGGTCAACTGTGACGGTCTGAGCCAGCAAACGGTAGAAAATGACACCTTGGTCATTGTAAAAAGCGCGGCAATCAGCATCGGCACGGTTAGCATTGAATGGTTCATTAAGGCCAAGCTGATAATTGGTGGCATTACACTTGGTCAAGAAACCCTCGACAGCACTGCGGCTGTCTTGAGCATAGGCTGGTGAACCAATTGGGAATTGGCCATTAGCATTTGAACCCAAATTGTAATTATTAATTGTGGCAGCTTCATTAGCGCGAAGTGGAAGTAATTTGTGAACACGAAGTACATAACCCTGACTTACTGTTCCTTCCCAAGTATAGTAGGTCTGGATATTACTACCATCGCTGGCTGGTTTTTCACAATACTTAAGCGAAGAGAAATATTCGGCGGACTCATTTTCTAAATTCGTAAATTCGCTACAACCAATGTACTTATCTTCGGCTGGACACGAAACACCTTGTTTTGGAATAAAGTGTAGTGGGAAGGCAGCCGCTTCAAAATTCGATGGCTCTTGTTTAAAAGTATCATAACCAATACATTGCACATCGCAACGATTAGCACCGATCTTGGCCGTCAATTCTGGTGAACCGTCGGCTGGCTGGTACAAGCGGCAACCAACTTCGCTCTCCACACAAGTGCCAGCAAAATTGCCACATTGCGCATTTGGTGTAATTTTTGCTAGGTCAGCTTCGGTCTTGGCAAAATCAACTGCAGCGGTGGCTGGGTTAGCATCATAGCAACCTAAATAGTCCGGTGCTTTCTTTAAGTACACTGGCGAAGTACTCTTAACGCCAGTGGCTAGGAGCGGATAGAACGCAGTGGCACCTTCGGCGGCTGGTGTACAGGTAAAATTCTTGATCTTGTCGCCATAGTACATGGTCTGCGAACGACCAAGAGCTTTTAGATTGTTGTTGGCCTGCGTGCTGGCCACCCATTTGTCGCCAACTTGTTCTGTACTGTACGCGCGGCAGCCAACTGATTCTTGTGTACATTCACCGTAGTCCATGGTGCGAGTAAGATACGACACCACACTGTTATCGCGAGCATTTACAAATGTGCGGCAAGTGTTGAATTTTTCACTGCACGATTGTGCACCCAAACGCCACACATTTTTTTCTTGGGTACAGTACCCGTAATTGATACAAGCGCCTTTTTCGTCTTTGGCTAAACAGGTTGAAATATCAGCACATTCTTCGCGACGATTTGGTGCAGTTTCAGTTTCAAGTTGTTCGGAAATAACCTGAGTCTGACATTGTGCATCTGGCACTTTGAGCACCCAATTTGGGTCAATCAAATGGCAAAATGGTTTAGTGGAATCTGGCACGGCCACACCATTTGGGGTACGCACACAGTCCTCGAACCCGGCGACAACTTGGCCCAAGCGCCATGGTTGGTCTGGGTCAGATTTTAGTGCGGCAATCTCAAAACCAAGTGGCAAAATACGAACTTTGCGCATTTTTTGAATATTGGAATAACAATATTTTTTGTCGCTAATACAGCCTTGTTTATTGCTATTGTCGGCATCGCGTGATGGTGGAATGAGTTCGGCATTTGGGTCCAAAAAGCCCTCTTTGATCGCATCCGCAATGGTGAGTGGGTTACCGCCACGAGCACGGTCCAAGGCTTGGCGAAGCTGTGTGTTGATAACACAATTGTTTACACCGGCCAAGCGACCATCATCCGGACAGCTGGAATACTGGGCCAAAATGTCATACGAGGCAATTTGCGTTGGAATACTGGCAATCAAGTATGAGAATGCACGTTCGGCCAAGTCGCGATTACGGTTAACCGCCGAGCTGTACGCATCGACAACAGCCGAACCATCGGCTCCACCGCCGGTTGGGAACAAACCACCGCTCAATACACTATCAAGTAATTGAGATGTAAGTGTATTCAAAAATACAGACGCGGCCATTGGCACAATTTGCAGTGCGCCTGAGCCGTAAATACCATTCAATTGGCTGAACGATAACTCGGTCTGCTGTTTACTTGAGACTGATTCGGTTTCAGTTTTAATTACCTGGGCTGGGGTTTTGACTTCACCAGAGATCAAGTCAGTGAGCGGTTTGAAGCCGCCGCCCTCTTCGCGGTCAGTTTGCGCGCCTCTTTGTGCAGCGACGACATTGCGGTCCACACGCGCGGCCAAGCCAAGCGCAATCCCAAAATCACCTTGGTTTACACGCAGAGAATTAGCAAAGGCCTGACCAATGTCTTTCCCCTGCTCTCTATACTGCTCCTGCGCATTAGACCAGTTTGAAGTTAATTGCTGGAAACTACAATTTGGCTGCGGGCCATTTTCACCCCCATTTTGGTCATAAATACGACGCAAACTAACCTGCAAGTAGGCCTGAACTTTTAAATCTGGTGGTTTACATAGGTCGAGGCCAAATGGTTTACCGAATTGGTCAATAATTTCGCCAGCCGTATTACCGGCTACTTCGGCAAAATATGCCCCAGCACCATTCTGAAAAGCCAATGCACCCTGGCCTTTGCCACCCGAAGCCACATAACGGGCCGTGTCGTAAGCAATTTTGCGCATGAAATACGACGCACCGTTGATAAGCGAAGCCAAAAGTGAGCTGTACAGCGAACTTTCGATCTTTTCCCAGGTCCATTTGGCAGTAAATTCTGGCTGCGTGACCACAAACTGCGCATTAGCACGTTGTGGTATGGCCAAAAATGCCAGTAAATTGACAGACAAAAATAAGGCAAGAGCACCACTGACGACCAAACGTTTAAAAGTATCGGAAAGGCGCATAATTATTTGGGGGTGGAGGTGGTAGTTTGTTTAGCAATAATATCCAGCACGAGCTTGCGGAGGGCTTCGTCACTGACCTTTTCAAGGTCAGCAGTGGTAAACCGTCCCGTGGCTACGAGCACACGGCGCAAGGCTGGGATGTCATTTACTAGGACGCGCAGGTCATCAACCGTACTACCTGTGCTAGTGGCGGCGCTCGCACTTGTCGACGTGGACAAAAGGCCGGTCACACTATTGTTAAACGAGTCAATTGTACGTTGATTTGGGTTTACGACTACTCCTGTGCCAGTAGATGTGGCTGGTAACTCGGCCGCATCGCTGCAAGTTTTACCCTCGGCACAGAGCGGGTTGGTACCTTTGGCAATTTCTTCGGCGTCATTTACTTTATCCGAGTCGCTATCTGGCAAATATGGACTCGTGGAGTACACGTACAATTCGTCATAATCGGTCAGGCTATCGTGATCGGTATCCACAGCCTTCAGCTGTGCCTGTTCATCAGTGACGAGCGTGTTGTCGGCTAATTTTCCTGATGGAGCAAATGGTCCATACACGGTGTTACGCAATTGCAACATACCTAAACCCACTGCCAAAATAGCAAAAACGAGCATGAAGACAAAACCAATCTTCTGCTCGCGGGAAAATTGACTAACCGGAGTTGTTTCCGCCATAAAAGGGAAACGTAAAACACGGCTAGTATACCAAAATCTGGCAACAACGACAAACCCTGATTTTATTTTTGGGGAATGACAGTGGATAAGTCGGCAGCAAGGCGTTCCCAATCTGCAACCGCGAGTTCTTCGGCGCGGACTTGAGGATTACCAACTGCGCGCTGCAAGCTGGCTTTGATAATTTCGCCAGGCACAGTGAGGCCTTGAGATAAATTGTGCCATAACTGTTTGCGGCGGTGTGCGTAACCAGCACGGAGTACACGGAAAAAATGATCTGCGTCAGGCCGGTCTTTAATGTCAGAGATCAGAATCACGGCTGAATCAACACGCGGCGCTGGCCAAAACGAGCCGCGCGAGACTTTGGTCACAAAACGCGGGGTGCCGTAGTATTGTATAGCCATTGAGAGTAGGCCCACTTCCCCGTCGGCATCGCGACGCTTTTTACCTGGAGCCGCACAAATACGGTCCGCGACTTCGGCCTGCACCATAACTGCGATTACAGTTGGTTGCGGACGCAATTCCAAGATCGTACGGAGTGCGTGGGAGGTAATCTGATAGGGCAAATTCGCGAGCACTTTGTATTTGGGTGGCAACGGATAACTATGTAGATTTTTGAGCGCATCACCCCAGATAATTTCAATATTTGCCCGCGCTTTGGTTTGGTCTTGCCAGTACGGCTGTAAATTTTGTTCAATTTCAAACGCCGTGACATTTGCGCCAGCCGAAGCAGCCGCAAACGTAAGCACACCAAAACCAGGCCCGATTTCAATCACCCGGTCACCGAGCTGCACATTTGTCGCCTCGAGCATGGCCTGAATTGGACGTTCGCTAATTAAATAATTTTGCCCAAAACTTTTGCTTGGCTTAAAACCATACTGCTCGCACAGTGCGCGCAAATGCGAGGGGACTAATAATTCTGGCTTCATAATGTTGACGTGGTTTGCTTAAGACCGGCATTCGTGTAGCGCACACTGGCGTTCCATAATAGCCAGCCGGCATTTGGATATTTTTCCACAGCGTCAATTTGCGCGCGAATTTTGGCGGCATCATAGCGTGCACCAATATGGAAAGCTTGCAACCAAGGACGAACCTGCGCTCGTGCCGTGGTCGTGGCAAAATACGGCGCACCTTTGGCCATGCCATTCGCAATCACGAGGCCTGGTGACGCGGCCGGGTTGGCTAACTTCAAATGCCCTGGCGGGTAATGTGACGGATACATCATGGGCGAAATATAATCGAGTTCAGACACTGTGTCGACCAAACGCTGCCCAATCCCCATGCCATCGTGGCGCTCCATCACAAACCCAAATAAATCGACCGAAATCCAAGCTGGTTCAGTGCTAAGCGCAGCGCTTAAATAATGATAAAAATCATGCATGACCTCGTAACGTTGACGATTACCGTGCGTATACACCACTTGGCTCATGTCACCATCAGACGGAAAGCGCACGTAATCAAAATTAATCTCGTCAAACCCAAGCGCAATGGCTTCGCGGGCAATCGCAATGTTGTAATCCCACACCTCGGTTTTGGCCGGATTTACCCACGCCAGACCCATTTTGTCGCGCCACAACCCTCCACTTTTGCGCGCAAACGCCCATTCAGGTTTTTTCTCCGCCAACACTGGGTCCTGAAAAACTGTTTGACGCGCAATTACATAAATATTTTTGGCGTGCAAACGCGCAATCAACGCCGGCACGTCAATAAGCACTGGACGCACTGTACCCAATTCCACGGCCAGCGGTACCTGACTTTGGTACAATAAATTTCCGGTGTAATCTTTAATATCAATCACCACCGCATTTAATTCGGTAGTGGCGATTAAATCTTCCAAACGCGCCAGCGTACTGCTGTTCATAGCCGCATTTGCCGTCAAATAAATCCCTTTGGCCACACGCACAGGCGATTTGGTGCGGGCTGGTGTAGTAGTGACAGCTTCTATAACAGAAGCCGCGGCCTCATGTTCAATTGAGGGTTGCAAGAACCACCAACCAATTCCCAGACCAAGTACTAAAATTACAACAAGTAAAAAGCGTGTCATATTATTCAATCACTACTTCGCCCTGACGCAACACGCGCAGGGGCTCGCCAGGTGTAAGTTGCACAATTGTGGACGGACTACGCACCGGTAAATTACCCGCGTCCAAAATCCAATCAGGCTGCTCAACTTCGTTCTCAAACATACGGAGCACTGTGTCACAATCATAAGGACTACCCTGGGCGGCAATGTTGGCTGATGTAGAAACTAATGGTCGACCCAAACTCTGCACCAATGCCGCAGCGAGCGGGTGGCTTGTAACCCGGAACGCGAGCGTGCCCCCAACCCCAACCACTCCAGGCGCAATTTTGGCATCGGCACGCATGGGCGCAACCACCGTGAGTGCACCCGGCCAGTATTTACTGGCTATTTCGTCAAGCACCTCGCTCCAAGCCACATATTGTTTGGCCATACTCACGTCTGACATTAACACGAGCATGCTTTTTTCAGCCTGTCGTTTTTTGATCGCAAATAATTTTGCCACAGCGGCGGCATTCGTTGCATCAGCCCCCAACCCATACGAAGTTTCAGTTGGGTACACTACAGTTTCACCTGCCTGCAGCGCATGAACAATTTCAGGCACAGCTATCAATTCAGCGGGAATTATTTTCATACCAAACGATGAATTAACGAATACAATTTGTGTACACCTGGTTTTAATACGACTTGCCACGCACTTGGATACACAATCGCGCGGCCGCCAAATCCAACTTTAAAACGCGTGACGCCAGACAGAGAATGGTTACGCGACCACGTATAATTATGAAAAATTTCCGTCTCGTCATTTGTTGCCGGCGGCGCAATTCCCCAAAAATCATACTGCATGTACCCCAACTCGCGAGCGCGGCGAACTGCTTCCCACTGCAGTAATTGCGGAGCCATAGCCGCACGGGCCGCGTGATATGATGCGCCATGCACATACGTATACACCCCATTATAACGTACAAACAAACCAGTCGCGAGCGCTTGGTCGCCCTGCCACGCCGTTAATTGCTCCACAAACGGAATCTGCAAAAATTGTTCGTAATATTTGGCTGAGTAACTAGTAAATCCATCACGCGCCGCAGTCTCGCGCATCAAAGTATTAAACAGCGCCCCATCCTTCCCCATTCTCACTTCAACCCCTTTGCGCTGTGCCAAATTAATATTATAACGCGTTTTTTGATGCATCGCAGCAAGGAGTTCTTCTTCAGTTTTATCCAAATCAATTACCCACGTGGCATTTGGTTGGCGGGATTTAATTTTTTTCCCACCAATACTGGTTAAATCCAATTCACTCAGTGGCTCAATTTGCCACCACGCAATCCCCGCTTTTTTGGCATACTCATTTAGCCCAACAATCGCATCTTGCCCGACTTCCACCCGAGGTAAATACCAATAGCGTACGCCAAATTTTTCCGTTTCAAAACCCTGCACATCACTATTCCCCACCCACACCCTTCTAACCCGAAGCCCTTGGGCAGCCTGAAATTCACCCCACTCGGATGATTGTAAAAAATTAAGGGCTTGGCCAGCTTTCATACTCAATTTATGGGCCAATCATAGCACACCAGACCCCCCTTGCCAATTTCGAAAGTTTAGGCTATACTCAGGGTACTTTTATCTAATTTTTATGGGTCTTCCATCAAAACAACGCACGAACCGCTCGAAGCGCGAACGCGCCGCTCACTTTGCTCTTAAGCCAAAGGCTGTTAGTAAATGTGCCAACTGTGGCGCCAGTATCCAGCCACACCACGCTTGCGCTGCCTGTGGTCAATACCGCGGCAAAGCTGCCAAAGACGTAGCCAAACGCGCTAACCGCACCCTCCGCGCTCGCAAGACCGCCTAGTATGTCGAAACGGCACCTGGCCCGCTCCATTGTCATGCAGACCCTGTACCAATGGGATTTTAAAGGCCAGCCAACTGCCGCAATTCCAGCCATTCTCCAGCAGACAATGGCTGAATTTGGGGCTGGTTTAGAGGAAAATGACGGGTATTTAGAGGTGACCGTGAATGGAATTCTCGACAAAGTGGTGGATATTGACGCCATGATCACCAAATACGCCCCAGCCTGGAAAATTGGCGACATGTCCCTGGTGGACCGCAATATCCTGCGTCTTGGCGTCTACGAAATGCACTTTAGCAATACAATCCCCCCAAAAGTGGCCATTAACGAGGCCATTGAGCTGGCCAAAACCTATGGCGGCCCTTCGTCGGGCAAGTTTGTAAATGGAATTTTGGGCGCCATGTTTAATGACCTCCCCAAAACCGAGGCTCCAGCCCCAACCCCTGCTGCGTAATATGCCAATTGCTGCATACAGCGAAAAAAACTTCAAAGCCCTAGAAGACGCCATTGGCGTTAGTTTTACGAACAAAGATTTACTCGTCCAGGCTTTGGTACACCGCTCGTTCCTAAACGAAAACCGCAGCTTTGCCTTGGCACACAATGAACGCCTTGAATTCCTGGGGGATGCAGTCCTGGAATTGGTTGTAACCAAATATTTGTTCGAAAACTACCTGAACCCCGAGGGTGAGCTGACTAACTGGCGCGCCGCCCTGGTCAACGCCATCATGTGCGCTCGCGTGGCCGCCGAAATCGGGCTCGAGCCATACCTATTCTTGTCGCATGGTGAGTCTAAGGATGTAAACACCAAAGCGCGCGGCTACATCCTCGCCAATGCGCTCGAGGCCGTAATTGGAGCCATTTATTTGGACAAAGGCTGGGAAATTGCCGAACAATTTGTGACACGCTGGGTAATCACCAAACTCCCCGAAGTTTTGGAGCTTGGCTTGTGGATGGACCCAAAGTCCCGCTTCCAAGAATCTTCGCAGGAAATTGTGGGTATTACCCCAACATACAAAGTGCTTAACGAAGACGGCCCAGACCACGAAAAACGCTTTGTAGTTGGCGTGTACTTGGGCAAAGAAAAAGTTGCCGAAGGCCGTGGCACAAGCAAGCAAGAGGCCCAAACCGATGCAGCCGAAAACGCGCTCCGCCTCAAAGCCTGGCGCGGTCCAAAAATTCAAATCATCACTCGCAGCGCCGCCGACCCAATTGGCTAGACAAAATCAAAAAAGCGTGCTACACTAATCACGCTAAAAACCAGAACGGATCGGTAGCTCAGCTGGTAGAGCAGGGGCCTCTTAAGCCCAAGGTCCTGGGTTCGA
>CAYQNA010000016.1:0-15202 GCA_964418775.1 uncultured Gammaproteobacteria bacterium | reverse complement strand
TGTCTTTTTTTGAAGTTTGCACCGCGCTTGCACTTTTTTATTTTGCCGAACAAAAAGTCACGTGGGCTGTGCTCGAAGTTTTTAATGGCGGGCGTGTTGACCCAACTAATGTTATTCCCCGCAAAGATGCAGCTGTAATCACCAGTATTGGTTTGGACCACGAACATTTGCTTGGCAACACGCGGACCAAAATTGCGCACGAAAAATCCGGTATTATTAAGCCTGGGGCGCTGGTGATTGCAGGTGAAAAAAATGCAAAAATTAAAAACCTCATTAAAAAAATTAGCAAAACCAAACGCGCACATTTTGTATCCACCCCGAATCCACAAAAAATTCTTATCACCAGGCGCGGCACACAGTTTGTGTTCAATCACGAAAAATATCAAGTAAAAACGATTGGTGCTCATCAAGCCCGGAACGCCGCCATTGCCATTCGTGCGACCCAGGCTTTAGGCTTACCAATAAGCGCAATCAAACAGGGCCTTTCCAGAGCCCAGGTCCATAACCGCGTGGAAATTACTCCTGGTCACCCCCAAATCATTCTAGACACAGCCCATAATCCAGACAAAATGACGGCCACAGTTAGGGCACTTAAAGCCTTAAAAATTAAAAATCCCCTAGTCCTCATTGAGTTACCAGCGGGAAAAAATATTCCGGCTATCTTGAAAATTCTGGCCACCATAAAGCCACGCCAGGTCATTGCCACAAACAGTACCGCTAACCCCTACCGTGCCAGCTTACCCCCCACCGAGGCACTCCCCCTCCTTAATAAAGCCTTTTCAGGGGCCACGATTGAAGTCATCTCTAACCCCAAAAAAGCCTTTATGAAGCTAAAAAAGACTGCTAAGACACACGAAACCATCCTCGTTACAGGCTCAATTTACCTGACCAGCCAAATTCAAGGCCTTTTGACAGAAAGGCCAAATTAGGCTATGCTGTGCCAATTATGAAGACCCTCATTATTGTTGAGTCCCCAACCAAAGCCAAGACCATTGCTAAGTTTTTGGGTACCAAATACACGGTTGAGTCCTCGATGGGCCACATCCGCGACCTGCCCAAAAGCAAGATGGGTGTAGATATTGAGGGAGGCACATTTTTACCATCGTATTTAGTGCCGCGCGAAAAAGCCGAACTTGTCAAAAAACTAAAGGGTTTGGCCAAAAAAAGCAAGCAAATCATTTTCGCAACTGATGAGGACCGCGAGGGAGAGGCCATTTCTTGGCATTTGGCCGAAGTGCTCGGGATTGCCCCAGAAAAGGTGCAGCGCATGGTTTTTCACGAAATTACCAAACACGCGATTGAAGCTGCGCTCGAAAACCCACGTCCACTCGACCAAAAACTAGTTGATGCACAGCAAGCACGCCGCGTGCTCGACCGTTTGGTTGGTTATGAGTTATCGCCATTTCTTTGGTCAAAAATCACACGTGGTTTGTCGGCTGGACGCGTGCAATCCGTGGCCGTGCGCCTCGTTGTCGAACGCGAACGCGAAATCAAAGCGTTTAATCCGCAAGAATACTGGTCACTGACTGGCATTTTTTCACCAGTAAAAACTGAAGTGCAATTTGCCGCTGACCTAATCATGGTTGGTGAGCAAAAGTTGGACAAGCTTGATATCAAAACCCAGGCCGAAATGGACGCAATTGTCTCGGCCCTTGATAAAGCTAAATATACCGTTAAAGACATCCAGAAAAAAGAAGCCAAACGCACACCACCAGCACCGTTCACGACCTCGACCCTGCAACAGGCCTCTAACCAAAAGCTTGGCTACTCGGCCAAAAACACGATGCGCTTGGCGCAACAATTGTACGAAGGTGTGGACCTGGGCCAACACGGCAGCGTTGGTTTGATTACGTATATGCGTACAGACTCGGTGAATTTGGCGGCCAAGTTTGTTGAAGAAACACGAGCTCACGTGGAGTCGGCCTTCGGAAAAAAATTTGTGTCTGACGAAGCCCGTCGTTTTGCCAATAAAAATAAGGGTGCGCAAGAAGCTCACGAAGCCATCCGCCCAACAGACCCAACGCGCACACCCGAAATGATTGAGCCATATGTCACACCGCAACAACACAAATTGTATGCGCTGATTTGGAAACGAGCCGTAGCCACACAAATGAGCGATGCGGCGCTTCACCGTACCACGCTTGATATTACCGCTTCGAGCAATCATACGTTCCGCGCCACTGGCCAATCCATGATTTTTCCTGGTTGGTTAACGTTATACCCAGAAGCAATTAAAGAAGAAATGCTGCCAGAATTAAAAGCCGGCGAAGCACTTGATTGTCACGAACTAAAGCCTGAACAACACTTTACTGAGCCACCAGCGCGTTATTCGGATGCGACACTTGTTAAAGCCATGGAAGAATTTGGGATTGGTCGTCCATCCACGTACGCACCAACGCTCGCCACTATTGAAGACCGTGGCTATGTCACGCGCGATGAACAAAAACGGTTACAACCAACTGATATTGCCTACACCGTTAACGACCTACTTGTCGAGCATTTTAAAGATATTGTTGACTACCAATTTACCGCGCAGATGGAGGAAAATTTGGACGCCATTGCCGAGGGTACCAAAGATTGGCAGCCAATTATGGCCACTTTTTACGGCCCATTTCACGCCAATTTAGAAGAGAAAAAAGCCACGCTCGATAAAAAAGAATTAACCGAAGAAGCGACAAACGAAAAATGTCCCAAGTGTGGCAATCCAATGGTCATTAAAATTGGCCGCTTTGGTAAATTCATGGCCTGCAGCAATTATCCCGAGTGCAAAACCACCAAGCCAATTGGTGAAGAAGCCGAACTGGCGGCCGAAGCCACAGGTGAAATTTGTCCGGATTGTGGCAAACCATTGGTGCTCAAACGCGGCCGTTTTGGCTCATTCCTCGGCTGCTCCGGCTACCCAGATTGCAAGCACATTAAAAAAATTGAAAAAGGTACGGGCGTAAAATGTAATGTTTGTGGCGAAGGTGAATTTGTCCAAAAGCGCAGCAAGCAAGGCCGCACATTCTACAGCTGCAACCGCTACCCAGATTGCAAAAACCTGATTCCAAGCAAACCAACTGGCGAACTTTGCCCAGATTGCAAACACCCCATCATCCTGGCCGCCAAAGGCACGACTCGCTGCAGTAACAAAGAGTGCCCAAACGCCAAAGTCGCCAAGCCCGCAGACGCAGAGTAGACTCTTCTCTTTTTCCGGCCCCCATGATACTGTAATTGTACTATGGCCGAAAAAATCCCTACAATTGAGGACCTTTTGAACCAAGTCCGGAGCTACGCGCCCCAGGCTGATTTGGATTTTGTACGCCTGGCCTATGACTTTGCGGCCGAAGCTCACAAAGGCCAAACCCGCAAATCTGGCGAGCCCTACATCATCCACCCGCTCTCGGCCGCGTATTATTTGGCGAACATCAAAATCGACCCCATCATTATCGTGGCTACACTTCTCCACGACGTGCCCGAGGATACAGCGGTCACACTCGAAGAGGTTGAAAAAAACTTTGGTAGCGAAGTGGCGGGCCTGGTGCGCGGCATTACCAAACTCGGTAAACTCAAATACCGCGGTGTGGAGCGCTACATCGAAAACTTACGCAAAATGTTTATTGCCATGGCCGAGGATGTACGTGTCATGATTATTAAGTTTGCTGACCGCATTCATAACCTCACGACGCTTGATGTTTTGCCACCGCAAAAACGCTACCGCATTGCGCTTGAAAGTCTGGAGATTTACGCCCCAATCGCCAATCGCCTGGGCATGGACGAAATGAAGGGTGAGCTCGAAGACCTGTCATTTCAATACGTGTACCCAAAAGAATACGAACGCGTAAAAGTTATCCGTGACCAAAAATTGTCGGGTAAAGAAGGCTACTTTGAACGCCTCATTGAAAAAGCGCAACGCGAACTCACAGCCGCAGGCGTAAAAAAATTCTCAATTCACGGCCGCAACAAACGCTTATACAGTTTGTACCAAAAATTACAACGCAAAGACAACGAACTCGCCAAAATTTACGACCTGGTGGCCATTCGCATCATTGTCCCCTCTATCGCAGACTGCTATGCCACACTCGGTATTTTGCACAACTTGTGGAAGCCACTCCGCGGCCGGATTAAGGACTATATTTCACAACCAAAACCAAACGGCTATCAATCACTTCACACTACCGTGTTTGGCGAAGATGGCGAAGTCGTAGAGTTCCAAATTCGCACCGCCAAAATGCATGACGAGGCTGAATACGGTGTGGCCGCACACTGGCACTACGATGAATTCGGTTCACGCTTACCCAAAAAAGAAATCAAATGGGCCCAGGAGTTAGCTGATATTCAAAAAGATATTTTAAATCGTCTCTCTGACCTCGAAGAAATGAAGGTCGACTTTTTGCAATCGCGCATTTTTGTCTTCACCCCAAAAGGTGACGTGATTGACCTACCCGAACAAGCCACACCAATCGACTTTGCGTACCACATTCATACGGAAATCGGCAACAAATGCTCGGGCGCGCTCGTAAATGAAAAAATGGTCAGTCTGGATACCGAACTCAAAAACGGCGACGTGGTTGAAATTGTCACAGACAAAAATCGTAAAGGACCGAGCGCAGACTGGATGGAACTTGCCAAAACACACACCGCCCGCATGCACATCAAATCCGAGCTCAAGAACCAAGAGAAAAACGCCCTCTCCCGCTGGCTCAAAGCGGTTCTACCAAACAAAAAATAATTACAGTGACAGCAGTTTGTAATAATCAACTGGCGCAAAATCATCAGTTAAAATTGGCACACTGCGTCCAGACGTGCCATCCCAACGACGCTGCAAATATTGATTGATTTCTAGGTCAGCACTTTCCCAACTCAGTGGGGCAGCTGATTTTGAAGCCACTAGAATTAAGTTTTGTAATTGTTCTGGCTCACGATCAGTGACGCGCAGCACGGCCACTTGCGGGAAAACACTAGCATAGGTTTGGTATTCGGCTTCTAGAAATTTTGCTTTTGGTCCAGTAAGGGCCGAGATGACATTGAGTACGACAGCCCCATCTTCATTCAACCGGTCCGACACACGCTGCACAGCTTCGCGCGTGGTCAAATGAAATGGAATTGAAGAAAACGAATTAAACGCGTCAATCAAAATTGCGTCATATGTTTGCGCGTTTTGATTCAAAAAAATACGCCCGTCCTCATGTATAATTTTTAGACGAGAATTATCTGTAAGACCAAAATAAGCGCGCGCTGCCTGCGTCATGCCAGGGTCAATTTCAACCACATCAAGTGTACTGCTAGGATATTTTTGCAAAAAATACTTTGGATACGAGTAGCCGCAACCACCAATCATGAGCGCATTTTTAAGGCGCGGCACAAAGTGATTCGCGAGCTGGTAATACTTGGTATACTCGGCCGCAAGCTCGGTGTGATTATCCAAAAACATTGAGGATTGTGTGCCAAACGGGTCAGTATGCAAATTGCGCCGTTCGCGCCCATTCACGTCTTTGGCCTCATAAATCCACAGCCGGTTGTACGGCGTATCAATATCCACGGCTTTTACAATTGACGGATTATTCATCCAAGTAAAGAAAAGCGCAAGAGCACCTAGCCCAGCCCAATAATACAACCGTTGCTTTTTGGGCAAAGCATGGCCAAGCGGAATAATCGCGGCCACGCCCAGTAGTGCGATGGAAAGCGCAATTAAAATGCGCAGTGAGCCAAAATGCGGAATTAAATAAAAACCAGCGACAAATGTGCCAACAATACTGCCCAGTGTGGAAAGCGCCGACAAACGCCCCACAATGCGCCCTGAATGTCCAACATCAGTAAGCGACAAACGGGTGGCATAGGGCGAAACCATACCCAAACAAAGGCTGGCGGGCGCAAACAAAATCAGGGCCATACCAACGCTTTGCCATTCCACTCGCCCGCCAAAAAGCTGAACAATGTTTGGTACAAAATCGCGGAGAAGCGCAGTCAATCGCACTCCAAATGCCGCACCAACAATAATCACAGCGAGCACGACCCAGTCCTGGCGGCGATCAGCCAAACGCCCGCCTACATAATATCCTAAACTCAGGCTCCCCAAAATCACACCAATTAAACTCGACCACACAAAAATTGACGTCCCCACATAGGGCGCTACCACACGCGACCCAACCAACTCATACATCATCACCACAGCCCCGGCCACAAACACGGTCACCTCCAACACTCGCGAACGTACATCACTCATAATACATCGGTAATCAAGATATCATGATCAATAAGTTTTGTTTTTTCAGTTCGAGACAACCGTTTTACTTTATACTCTGCACTGGTGGCCACAGCACGGTTGGGAAATTGAGTGAAGTATACCAACAATACAGGTCTACGTTTCTGGGTATACTTAGCTGCACGCACTGAAGTATTGTGTTCGTGTACGCGACGTTCTAAGTCACTCGTAATGCCTGTGTAAAACGTCCCATCAACACATTTAACTATATACAAAAAGTATACTACCGCGTGATTGCTTCCCATAGCTCCCCAATCCCAATGCGTTTGGTGCTTGAAAATGGAAATACCGCGCGTCCACCAACAGTCGCCTGAATATCGGCGATTTTTTGCGCGTATTCCGAAGGTTTTACTTTATCAACTTTGTTCGCCACGACAATCAGGTCCTTGCCGCTCTCTTCCAAACTACGGAACATTTCAAAATCATCATTCGTTAAACCAACGTTTGTGTCCACAATCAGAATGACCTTCTTTTGTTCATAGGGTGAACGGAACAAATACCACTCGACCAATTTTTGAAAACGTTCACGACCAGCTTTGGTTTTTTGCACAAAACCATACCCGGGCAGGTCGAGCAAATAGATATCTCTGTTCACCAGGTAGACGTTGATTTCCTGCGTACTCCCGGGGCGTGAGCTGGAGCGTGCCAAATCTTTGCGATTCACCAACGCATTAACAAGGCTCGATTTCCCCGCATTTGAACGCCCAACCAGCGCCACCATTGGGCGGTGGTCTTCTAAAAGCGCGTCCGTACCCGCGATTCCTTTGATAAATTTAGCAGAGGTAATTTTCATTTATTTAGCAGCTTTCTTCTTTTTCTTTTTCTTGTCTTTGTTTTGAGCGTTGTTTCCTTTGGCCATATGAAAAAATTAAAAATAATTACATGGTAATATCCATTTCCTCAAGAATCCGCTCCAGCTCATCGCGGCCCGAGAAGCTGATTTCGATGGTGCCATTGGCACCTCGTACGTGGATGCGTGTTTTGGCGCCAAGGCGTTTTTCGAGCGCAGTTTCGGCCGCGAGCACATTAGGATCACGGCGCACCGAGCCTTTGCGTGCCTGAGGACCACGTTTAGCCACCGCCGTTTCCACATCGCGCACGGAAATCTCGTCGCCCATCATGCTACGGAACATGGCGATTTGTTCTTCCTGGTCTTGTAAGCTTAAAATCGCGCGCGCCTTGCCCGCACTAATTTTATTGTCCATCAGGGCGCGTTGAATTTCTTCGGGCAATTGGAGTAACCGAATGGTGTTGGCCACGACCGGACGGCTCTTCCCTACCCTGTCCGCGGCTTCCTGTTGTGTAAGGTGAAATTGTTCAATCAAACGCTGGAACGCAAACGCTTCTTCAATTGGGTTTAAATTTTGGCGCTGAATATTTTCAATGAGCGCGAGTTCGAGTTTCTCCTGCTCGGTTACGGTGCGCACCAAGGCTGGTACTTTGGCCAGACCAGCAATTTGGGCAGCGCGCCAACGACGCTCACCAGCAATCAACTCGTAACCGCCATCGGGACGCTCGGTTACAGTGATTGGTTGCAAAATCCCGTGTTCTTTAATCGACGCGACTAGATTCTCCAGCTCCTCGTGCCCAAAGTGCCGACGTGGCTGTTCGCTGTTTGGTACGATTTCACTAATGGGAATTTGCCACAAGCGTTCGTGTGGTGGAATAGCTGGTGCAGTTGGGGCAACGGCCGTAGCCGCAGGAACTTCGGTTGGAGGCAACGACGCCGGACGCATTGGTTGCGCACTAATCAGGGAATTTAAACCTTTTCCTAGGGGCATACAAAAATAGACAGGCCGTTACTCGGTCCCCATGGGGGCCGGTTCGGGATTATGTTTTTCCAAAACCTCGCGGACCAACCGGTCATAGGCCTTTGCCCCCTTGCCCGATGGTTCATATTTAAAAATTGATTGACCAAAACTTGGCGCCTCGGCCAAACGCACCGTGCGCGGAATCACGGCGCGGAAAATCCCATTGGGGAAATACTGGTAAATTTCGCGCATAACTTCTTCGGACAACTTGGTGCGCTTGTCGAACATCGTAATCACCGCACCCAAAATTTCCAGGTTTGGTTTTAAATGCTGACGAATCAAACCAATCGTTTCGAGCAGCTGTCCCAGTCCCTCGAGCGCATAGTACTCGGCCTGCACGGGAATCAAAATTTCGTCCGCGGCGACCAAGCTGTTGATGGTCAAAAGGCCAAGCGATGGCGGACAATCAATGATAATGTAATCGTAGGCGTGCTTGGCTTCAGTCAGTAGGTCGGACAATTGATGCTCACGACGTTCGACAGACACCAATTCTATGTTTGCGCCAGCTAAATCCGCGGTTGCTGGGGCTACGCGGAGTCCGTCGTGCGGACCATTCATCACCACATCGTGGAAGCGGTGGGTTTTGGCCAAAGCCTCGTAAATCCCATGCGCTACACGGTCGCGGGTCAGGCCCAAACCACTACTGGCATTGCCTTGTGGGTCCATGTCCACCAGGAGCACAAACTTACCCAAATCAGCGAGCCCGGCCGCCACATTAATGGCTGTCGTGGTCTTGCCTACCCCACCTTTTTGGTTAACCACAGCGATAATTTTGGTCATATTGCCCCCAGTATACCCGAAATTGACAAGCCCCGCAACCTGCGCTATAATCCTTTTCACAACCTAGGCCGATGTGGTGGAATTGGTAGACGCAACGGACTCAAAATCCGTCGTTCGCAAGGACATGTGGGTTCGAGTCCCACCATCGGCACTAATAAAAAACCAGCCTGAGGGCCGGTTTTTTATTTCCAAGCGTAGTTATCAAACACCCACTCAGCCAACTGGCGCACATCATAAAAGCGTGCTTCGTTGCTCTCGGCACCGAGCGAAACCACGTTCAGTGCATTACCATCGGCATTCGCGACTTGCATGGCAAAATTATAGCCGGCCTCGGGAATGAAGCCGGTTTTGCCCGCCTGAATATCCACAAACTTATGTGGTATCCAGCCAGTCACGAGCCAATCTGTGCTCCACATGTGAATCCCAGCTGTGCGCACTGCGCGGTCGACAGGCGCAATTGTAAACTCGGCCAAACGCATGGCCTGCGTGAGTTCTGGGTAATGTGCGGTTTCAGCAATTAGGAGCGCTACATCGGCCGCTGTACTTACATTGCCCGCACTAAGCCCACTTGGTTCAACCAGTACCGTGTTGTGCATGCCGAGCGATTGGGCCTTGGCATTCATAAGCGCGGCAAATTCTGTGGTCGATGGGGTTACAAAATTTGCCAGCGAAATAATACTACGATTTGACGAGCCCACAAGCGCGGCCGTCCACAAATCTTTTACCTTGTATTCATAGCCAGGCAAAATAAATGGGTCCTCGGCCCAGGCGCCGCCCGCCACCGTGGTCGTGGCCCAATCTGGCTTGGCGTCTAAAATCACGAGTGCGCTGATTAATTTCGTGATGCTGGCCAGTGAGCGCTGTTCATTGGCGTTTTGCGATAAAATAATTTTACCCGTAGCCACATCGCGCACAACCCAACTTGGCGCCGACATGGTTGCGGCGGAAAATGTGTTCGTAGTCATGAGCACTGGCTGTGGTATCGCCGGTTCAGGTGGCAACACAACTACTGGTGCGGGCTGATTATGCCACTGCCACGAACTAGGAAACGAAAATTTGCTAAAAAAAGTACTGAGTGCCGTTTGCGATAACCACCCAGGCAAAGCCAAAACAAGCGCACACGCCAGCAGTGCACACACTGCTAAAACCGCGACAGCAGTGCGCCAGCGGTCATTTTCGATTGGTTCGAGTGGAACTTGTGGCTCCTCCATAGCTATTCAGCCTTGGGCATAACTGGCTCAGTTACTGGGTTGCCACTCAAGTGCGGGTGCTGGTGCAACGTCGCGTAATCCGGCAAATCCGTCACATTTGCAATCCCCAAATGACGCAATGCGTCTACAGACACGCGGTATGCGGCCGTCAATTTATCCGTCGCCTCGTCTTCTTCAACCAAGCCACGCACGAGCAAATTACGTAAAATAATTGAACAATTCACCCCACGAATTGTTTCCAATTCTGGGCGCGTAATTGGACCCTGATACGCTACAACAGTGAGTGTTTCGAGCTGCGCGCGCGTTAATTCACCCATGATTTCCTGGGTCGTGTAACGCTCGACAATTTCCGTGTGTTCGGAGCGTGTGGTTAACTGCACTTCAGCGCCCGTATCAATCAAAGCGAGGCCCGAATCGGGGTCACCACAACGGTCAGCTAATTGGCTCAGTGCATTGCGCACTGCCTCCACCTCGACTTGCAATGACTTAGCAATCGCAGCTGGCGTTAGCGGCTTGCTGGCTACAAACAAAATTGCTTCAACTTGGCTCATTAATGACATATCAAATGCGCTTAATAACAATATCCCCAAATAATTCGTCCTGGTCCACAACCGCGGCCTGTTGCTTGACGAGCTCCAACAGAGCCAAAAATCCCACAATCACATCGGTCCGACTGGCTTTGTCCGCCACTGTACCAAAAAAATTCACGCTCCCCTTTTCGCTCAGCAATTGGCGCAAATGCGCAATTTTTTCTTTCAGCGATACGGCTCGATCAATCGTAGTGCGTGGCAATGGTTTAGGTGGTTTTAAACGTTGCACTAAACGCAACATGCTGGCGCGAAGCGTATTTTGGGTTACATTGGCTGGTGGCGTGGGGTCAACCACGGTGCGCACAGGCTCCACGCGGCCATAGCTGCGCAAAGCCGCAAGCCAACGCGCTTCCAGCTCGCGCGACGCCGCCACAAACATTTTATACAACCGCAATTGATCCACCAAATTCGGACCCTCGTCTTCTTCGGGTGCAAACTGCGGCAATAGCGCCTTTGATTTTAACAATAGTAATTTTGCGGCCACAACCAAAAAATCGGCGAGTTCATTTGGGTCAGTTTCCTCGAGCGTATCCAAATACTGCAAATACTGCTCGGTCACAGCTGAGATTGATAGCTCGGTTATCGGCATTTTGCGCTCCTCCACCAATTGCAACAACGCATCAAGCGGACCAGTAAATTGTTGCAAGGCAACATGCATGTTAGCGGCGTTCAAAAACAATGAATTGCGATGATTCGTACGTTTTTTGCCACTGCGGCTCTTTGAATAATTTGGCTGGCAGTGTGATCACGCGTTCAGTCCCCTCGTGTGGAAAATTATCCACGTAAAAATACATTGGGCACGTAGTCGTCGCCGTATTATAGCAAACCACACGCTGAATCGCACCAAAATAATTGGTGTCTGCAATTTGCGCGAGTGCGGCTGGATTTTTCGCCACAGCCATTTGTTCCAAAACTAACGCCCGCTCAGACCAACGCGCAGCCGGGTGTGAATTATGTTGATTTGGATACAAAAATTGATTGACTGGCACGAGTGCCGGTAATTGCGGAATACCAGGCAACAACGTTAATTTTTCACCCCGCGGATCGTTCTGAATAAACCACTCGGCGAGCGCACCAACGCCCTTGTCTGCTTCGCGCGCTTCTACACGCGTGGCCTGCACATTTGGCTGGTCTGCAAAACGACCAAACAATAACTGTGGAGACAGTAAAATCAAGGCCAACAACGTCGCGGCCTGGCCTGAAGTTTGCGGCCACTGTGATTTAAGCCAAAACCACATACGCTCCAAACCATAACTAGCTGCAAGGAGGAGTACAAAATTCCCAAAAAAATCAAAGCCCTTGGATTCCTGCAAAGGTGCGGCCCAAATACTAATTGTGGACAGGCCCATGAATTGCCAAATATATCCGGCCACCCATAACGAAACCAAAATTCTCATATATGGTTGGCGGCGCGCGAGTAGTAGTGTGGCCAGCCCGACCATCATCAGGAGCCCACGCATGCTAAACTCGAGTTGCAAACCATAGGTCGCAAGCCATGGCAAATGCAAAAATCCAAGTTGCCAATTTTCCGAGCCAAACCGGTGGTACGAAATGGCGAGTGGCTGCCAATAGATCGCACCAATTGCGAGCACAATTGCACCCACAATAAAGTAGCGGCGATACAGGCGGCCCGAGACTTTTGGCCCGACCACATTGTGCAGACCAACCCCAATCGCGGCTAAGAAAAACCAAAAATAAAACGTCAAAAACAATAGGCCACCAGTCATGCCATAACGAATTGTGTGCCAGCGCGGCCACTGATTATTCGTGGCATCAAGCACCAAAAAAGTGGTCCATAAAATCACACCTAGACCAGCAATGGCTTCGTATGGTTTGGTAATAAGCGCGTCCCAATCCAGAAACACGCCACCAAGCAGCATAGCTGACAATAACCAGGCCAACGGACCTGGGGCGTGGAGCGTGTTGCGACGCTGCCAATATTTGGCCTGCACCCAGTACAACACACTCGGAATCGCCAGCAAACTCAGGGCACTCGCAAATTTGGCAATCTTGACCCCATTCCAACCAAGCCACCCGCCAAACGTGCCAAGCAATTGAAAAAATAACGCGGGATAAAATGGCGGCAAATGGGCATAGCCAAAGTCTGCACCCACATTGTGCGCAAAGCGCATGTACATGGCGCCAATTGTCACTTCATCGGCCTTGAGCCCCCAAAACATCATGGGCAAACCATCAACCAAAATCCAGTATGACAACGCGCTCATGGCACCCAACCACAACGGCCACGCCCACAACGGAGCGCGACGCCACCACAAAATCAATCCGCCGCCAATAAACAAAAACCAGCACCATTTAACCAGGGCCAGGTGCTGAACATCGGCAATCGTGAGGAGAGAAGTGTAATCCATGCTTAATCAAGCACAGTGCGAATATGCAACTCTTGTAATTGCTTATCTTCAACCTCGCTTGGGCTGCCAACCATTGGCTCTTCGGCGCGTTGATTTTTTGGGAATGGAATTACGCCGCGGATATTTTTCTCACCGCGGAGCAACATAATGAGACGGTCAATGCCAGGCGCAAACCCACAGTGTGGTGGCGCCCCAAATTCAAAGGCTTTAATCATGTGGCCGAATTTTTTATCCACCACCTCGCGACCATAGCCCGCGATTTCGAACGCTTTGTACATAATTTCCGGATCCATGTTGCGCACTGCGCCCGATGACAATTCCAAACCATTGGCCACAATGTCGTATTGGTAGGCGTCGATTTCCAATGGATTTTTGTTCAACAGCGCGTCCATACCGCCCTGTGGCATGGAGAATGGATTGTGGGCAAAATCAACTTTGTTGTCGTCGGCGTTCCACTCGTAGAATGGAAAATCCACCACCCAAGCCCAGGCAATCACATTTGGGTCAGCCAATTGTTGCTTTTCGCCCACCAAGGTGCGCACCGAACCCAGGGCTTTGCAGGCAACTTCCTGCGTGTCAGCCACAAAGAAAATCATACTACCCTCGGTTGGCTGCAAGCGTTCACGCAATGTGTTCAATTCTTCGGGGGTGAAAAATTTTGCAATTGTGCCATCGAATTTCGCCTCGGCAAAACGCAACCATGCCAAACCCTTGGCCTTGGCCCGCTTGGCCACATCGGCAAATTCACCATCAATTTCGGCACGAGTAAACGCCGCGCCATTTGGCACTACCAATGCACGCACACTTTCGGCTTCGGCAAATACTTTAAAGCTCGTGGCTTTAGCCCATTCACCAATGTTTTGAATTTCCAAACCAAAACGCAAGTCTGGGCGGTCAGTACCGTATTTTTCCATGACCTCGCGGTATGGAATGCGAGGGAATGGTTTTTGTTGCACCACTTTGCCTGCTACTTGTTCGGTCAATTCCACGAACAACGGCTCCATTAAATTGAAAAACTCGTCCGGGTGCAAAAAACTGGTTTCCACATCGAGCTGATAAAACTCACCTGGCGAACGGTCGGCGCGTGGGTCTTCGTCGCGCATACATGGGGCGACCTGGTAATAACGGTCAAAACCCGCCACCATCAACAATTGTTTATACTGTTGTGGCGCCTGTGGTAACGCGTAAAATTTGCCTGGATGAATGCGACTTGGTACCAAAAAGTCACGCGCACCTTCGGGCGATGATACGGTCAAAATTGGCGTAGCAATATCAATAAATCCGCGCGATTCCATAAATCCGCGAATGTGCGAAATCATTTTGGCGCGGAACAAAATATTATTTTTCAAATGTTCGCGGCGCAATTCGAGGAAGCGATACTTCAGGCGCAACTCCTCGTCCTCTTCTTCTTTGCGCGCATCAAAAATTTCAAACGGCAATGGTTTGGCCGCACTAATAATTTTAATGTCTTTAGCCTGCACTTCGATCTCGCCAGTCGCAATGGTTTTGTTCACGGCCTTTGGGTCGCGGGCCACTACAGTTCCGGTGACCGAAATCACGTATTCGTACTTCAAACTCTCGGCCGCGGCAAAATCACTCACCGTGTCAGGATGAAAAACCACTTGGGTCAACCCATAACGATCGCGCAAATCAACAAAAATCAAACCGCCCAAATCGCGGCGCTTATGCACCCAACCAGCCACCTTCACCTCTTGCCCCACTTGCGCGGCCGACAGTTCGCCACACGTATGCGTTCTATAGAACATAAAAAAGCCTTAAAATCCTCCTTATCTTAGCAAATTTGGGGCTTTTGGCAAGCCCTTACCCCTTATCCCCACTTCCCCCAAGTTATCCACACCCTATTGACAAAACTGCTAAAACTTGCTAAATTTGCTCGTTTGTGATTATATTGTTATAGACAAACATGCGATTTAATCGCGTCGCTCATTCCACAGACAGTTTAGTGTTCCCATCCTAGGACTTTGTCCGAAATGGAGTTTAATTATAGACTTTATTTCGGACAAAGTCCCGGTCACGCCATGTCGGCGTAGCTGCTCGCGAAGCGAGGTATCCCATGACGCGCTGTTTCATCCGCAGCCTCGTGTTGGCTGCTCTCATCTTCGCCGGCTGCGACGAGCAGACCGGCACGACCAACCCGGACGACGGCTCCGACGTGACGGACGGCACGACCAACCCG
>CAYQNA010000015.1:6808-21983 GCA_964418775.1 uncultured Gammaproteobacteria bacterium | reverse complement strand
TGACCAAAACTAAAATGCGCGGCACCGTGGGTTGGCAATTTGATTATGTGTTTGAGCTTGTAATAGTATGGGCACTTTAAATACGCTTGAATTTGTGAGAAAGAAAACTCGCGCGGCGGCGTGTATGCAACTGGCGTATTGTCCGAGGTTGGCGACAGTGGGGCGTGGGCGTCTTTGAGTGCCTCTGTAAGCGCGGTTTTTTTGCTACTTGGCGCGCTCGCTAAACCTGCTTCAACGACAAAACGAGAGATTTTTTTGCCGCGAACACCACCGTAATTTTCCGCGCTGGTGAGATACAACATATCACGCACACGTGTGGTCGCCACATAAAACAAACGCCGTTCCTCTTGGTAATGCGCGTCGCCCGTGGTGGCCTGTTCGTGAATTAATTCAGTTGGAACTTCGAGGCCATCACCGCGACGGCGAGTGGGAAAACGCTCCTCGACCATGTTCACAACAAACACATACTTGAATTCCAAACCTTTAGAGCCGTGCACACTCATAACCTGCACACCGGTCGCGGCTTCCTCGCTTTGGTGAAGCAGCCCTTCCTCCCCGGCCTCAATTAAACTGTCCAGATATTCAACAAAATTAGCCACGTGCGAGTTTTGCACACTGGCTTCAAATGCCAAAATTATGTCAAAAAATTGCTTTAATTGTTCGGTCTGACGAATAATTGTTGCGTCGCCTTCGTTATCAGCTTTCGTTAAATATGCCAAATAACCACAACCCTCTAAAAATCGATATAAAAGTGTGGTTGGTTTAGCGGTTTTGCTCTCTGCAATTGCTTCACCAATGAGACCGGCTAATTTACGCGCGGCCACTTGCCCGGCTTCGGACAGACCCCATAATTCGGGCTGCGTAATGATTTCGTAATACGTTAAGTTTTTACGTTTACCAGCCGCAGCAATGGCGTGGATGTCGGCGGCATCAAGACCAATGCACGTCATGTGTAGCAAGCGGAACAGGGCTGTAGATTCACGGGTTTGGTGCACGACTTTTAAAAAATTATACGCATCAAGGACAATTGGCTGGCGATACAAACCAGCCGCTGACAAAAACTCAAATGGAATTCCGGCTTTTTCCAGGGCTTGCGTAAATGGTTCTAAATGATTGTTGGCGCGGCCCAAAATCGCAAAATCAGACCATTGCACGCTCTCGTCCGCAGTTTTGAGACGGGAAATTTCTTGAATTACAGCGCGTACCTCATCATCAATAGTTGGGTATTGGCGACATTGCACAGCCGGTAAATCAATTTCCACAGGCTCACGCGCAGCCACGAGTTTTTTATTGATTTCAAGCTTGGCTTCCAAACGATCTGGGTTATTATTTTGGATAGCTGTATACGCGGTATCCAAAATCGCTTGGCGCGAACGATAATTCTCATTCAACACCACACTTTTTGCACTTGGATAATCGTCGCGGAAGCGCAAAATATTTGACACGCTAGCGCCACGGAACGCGTAAATTGATTGGTCATCATCCCCCACTACCGTGAGTTGCGCTTTTTCGGACAGCAAACGCACAAGCTCGTATTGCGCCCAATTTACGTCCTGAAATTCATCAACCAAAATAAATTTGTAACGTTCCTGCAAAATCGCGCGAATACGTGGGCGTTCGCGGAGCAATTTTACAGTGTAAAAAATCAAATCACCAAAATCCAAACCACCGGCCTGTAGCACGAACCGATTGTAATGATGATATGCATTGGCCAGCTCAGTGAGTCGCGAACGTTCGTCTACATTGTCATCACCACTGTCATGGGCCACACCCTCGGCATGTTCCAAATATTGCTCGGGTGAAATTAATTCGTCTTTGCATTTGGAAAAATGACGCAGCAAGTCTGGAATGTATTTGGCCGGATTACCAAGGGGACGATAATAATTAAGCCCAATTTCGTAAATATTTTGGCGCAAGAGTAGCCACGACTCAGTTTCAGTCAAAACTTTGAATTGTCTCGGCAAACCAATTTCGAGCGCAAACTCATTCAAAACACGCTGACAAAATAAGTGAAACGTGGATACAGTCAAGTCGCTGTACCCCAAATTCAGAGCTTCCTCCACGCGCGCACAGAGTTCGGCTGCGGCTTTGTCTGTAAACGTAAGGCCCAAAACCTCCTCTGGTTTGGCCAATCCAGTTTTAATGAGATGCGCGACTTTTTCCGTAAGCACCGTGGTCTTGCCTGTGCCTGCGCCAGCCACAATTAAAAGAGGCCCATCGACATAGGCCACTGCTTCTTGCTGGGCAGTATTAAGCGCCATACCGAGGCAGAATTTTTTTAAACGGTGTGAATAAAATCCACACAACTATAGCATGCAAAGCCGCTAACCACACGAGCAAGAATAATATAATCGCACCCACCGAAAGCCCGTATTTAATTGGTTCTAAAATACCATTAATTGATTGACCAACGAGTGCGGCTAACACATTCACAATCAACAGTGCAATTGCCAGCACAATCAAGCCATGGAAAATTGTGTGCAAATCTTTGCGACTTGGGGCCGAGTGCACAGCAATACTAAGGGCGGCATATTTAAACACCCAAAATTCCCACATATACCAGTGGGACTCTTGCCACAATTTGCCAACCGTGCCACTAATAATTGGCCAAATCGTCGTGAGGTCACCGCGGTATGAGCCAAGGATTTTTAAAGCCTCGCGGCCGCCTGGAGCTAAAAATGCCAGCAGCACTACGATCACCAGTGGCCCAAAAATAAGTGGTGCGGCACCCACAAACAAGTTACCAAAGCGTTGGTATAGACTCGAGCGCTCAAAAGAGTGTGTCACTTGCCCAAGCAAACCAGTTTCACTGTGCGGCGAAAACAGCGCGACTTTGTGCACTTTGTGACCGAAAATTTTCGCAAATAGATAATGCCCAAGCTCATGCACAGGTGTGCCAAGCCAAGCCGTAATATACAAACTGCGCCAACCCCAGGTTTCCACGTAGTGACGGTGCGCCACGCGCTGCAACCATGACAAAATGACGGCCGAGACCGCAATCACCCCAAACAAACCAACCAATTGTTCTGCTAAGGTCAGCAAGGCCTGGGTCAAAAAATTCATATTATTTTTTCCAGCGACGGAGTTCGGTTAACATGCCCAGGGCAACCGTTTGCGATTCCTCGGGAGTAAACTTAAGTTCGCGTTGTAAATGATTGGTAGTGCGTTCGAGCATTTCGGCTAAAGTAAGACCTGGTTCAGTGAAGCTGCCTTCTTGGAAACAAAATTTGCAGTATTCAGTCATGGCTTGGCCGCCCTGGAGCGTACCATAAAAGCCTTCTTCTAGGGGCATGCCGCAACTTTGGCAGCGGTTGTTTGTATTGATGACGTTTAAATCAGAAAGTTCCATAGGATTTTATTATACTGGCGAGACGGGAAAAAGACAATCGCGGTTGCGCATGGGCCCGGAGGGCGTGTTTGCGGGCCGCAAAATCGGGAATTGTTTGGGCGACCAAGGTCCAAAACGCGCGGGAATGATTCATTTCACGTAGATGGCAGACTTCATGCACAATGACGTAATCCACGAGCTCAGGTGGCAAGAACAAGAGTCGGTAATTAAAGTTTAAATTACCACGCCGCGAGCAACTCCCCCACCGACTGGTCATGTCTTTGATTGCTACACGCGCAAACGTGACATTGTATTGCGGCGCAAAGTGCGCCAGTCGTTCCAGCACTAATTTTTTGGCCCGCGCCCGGCAGGCCAAGAAATTCTGCTGCATAGTTATTTTTTGGTGTCGCTCTCACGGCACTCAGGCGAGCAATAGCCACCTTCCTTGGCTTCACACGCAGCGCAGCACAAAATATGACGGTGTCCACGGCAATGAATGTACGCGCAGTCAATGTATTGTTCGGTTTTGCCTTTGCAAAAATGACAAATGCCGACTACTTCATGTTTGGGATCATCAACATTGAATCCCATGGTCACGCGGCCGTCAAACACATAGAGCACGCCTTTAAAATCTTCGTTCGGATATTTTTCCATGTACGACACAATGCCGCCATACAATTGGTACACATCGCTAAAACCATTTTTTACCAAGAAGCCACTCGCCTTTTCGCAGCGCACGCCGCCCGTGCACACAGTTACAACAGTTTTGTCTTTGAGTGATGCGAGCACACCAACATTCTCGCGAAGGTCACGGAAATTTTTTAAATCAGGCAAAATCGAACCCTCGAAACGACCCACGTCAAATTCGTAATCATTGCGCATGTCCACAATGTAGAATTCGCGGCCAGAGTGAATCCATTCATGCAATTCTTCGGGCTGCAAATATTTGCCAGTTGTATCAGTGGGACTAAAATCATTCTCACCCAAACCAAGGCTAACAATTTCCTTGCGCACTTTGACTGAAATTTTGGGGAAGGCCTGGCCAGTACCTGGACTACGTTTAAAATGAATATCAGCAAAACGTGGGTCAGCCTGCATGATTTTAATATATTCCTCGGTTTTGGCAGTTTCGCCCTCGAGCGTGATGTTGATCCCCTCTTTGGCAATAATGCTGCGGCAAGTAAAACCAAACTCAGCGCACAAACGGCGCTGTTCGGCCGCCACAGCCTCGGGGTCCTCGATTGGGGTGTATTTGTAGAACAGTAAAATTTGGTACATAGGGCCGTAATTGTGCCAGTTTTGAAGCTTTTTGTCAATTTACCGTACCAAGCCTGTTCGGGCCAGGACATTCGGGTTAAGTACTGCATCCAGCTCGCTGAATGGAATTGTTACGTAGGGGGCGCCAAACGTATAGGCCGCTACTTGGTAGGGGTCAAATTGCACACGCAGACCCTCCCAGGTCAGGGCGATATTCATATAGTTAGTCGATGTTGGCGCTGTGCCGTCCTGAATCCATTCGTCAGCGGCGGAAAATGGGGTGCCGATGTCGTCCACGCTTTCATTAAGAAAATCAACTAAACGCGGAATGGCTTTTTCTTGTACCACTGGCAAACCAGACTCAAGCTTGATAAAAATCTCATTAGGACCCCAATCAGCGCGAGCATCTAAATCAAAATTAACGGTGCGGTAATACAGGCCAGGGTGCGCAGCGCCCGCAAAATATGGGCTTACGGCAAAGTCAACGCTTATGAAATTTGGGGTAATTGCCAAAATTTGTCCAGACACGCTTAATTCATTGGCCATATCACTCCAGTCCTCGCTCACGGAATCGGGCAATTGACTAAGAAATGACGAAACCTCGTCTGCCACCAAATCGCGCACATAATTGTTGAACGCTAACGCATCATCGGTATTTTCTTGCAAATACGGATAATTAATTTCTACATTGGTTTTGTTTGGTGTGTCCCAAACTTGGGTTTGTTTAAATAAGAACAAATATGGCCTACTTTCGAGTGGCTGTGTGGACGTAACATTGCTATACAAATGGTGCATGTCTGAACTCTGCACCTGAATGTCCGGATTAAAATTCAAAATTTCTGCGGGTTCGCGCACACTACCACCGCAGCCTGTAAAAACAAGTGCAAGAACGAGGCCAACGTAAAACTTTTTCATATTACTCAGCGTCCACGTCAAGTTCTTTTTTAATTTCAGTGAATTCATTTTCCAGGTCGCGGAGACGTTCCTGGCTGGAGCGAATCAGACCAACGGCTTCTTTGACTTTTTTCAGGCCAGCCTCAACATCGACTTGATCCTGATTATCAAACCAATCGGCAATCGCCTGCAATTGATTGAGTTGATCATTTAAATTTGATTCTGGTTTGGTTTTAGGCATAATTACAAATTATGGATTGAATTTATGGTGATGTCGAGCGTGCCGTCGGCCACAGTGACTGTTAGGGGGTCGCCAGGCTGCATAGTTTTAATGCTTGTTACGATTGTACCATTGTGGCGCACCAAACTGTAGCCTAGGCGCAAATGGCGGGCCGGGTCATTGGCTTTGATCACTTGTTCGGTAATTGTAATGGTTTGTTTGGCTGCGGCAATAGCGTATTCAAGGCCTGTGACAATTGCGCGAGTTAATTCACGCACGCGACTGCGTTGCTTAGTGATGACGCTTTGCACAGTCATGTCCGTGCTTTGGGTGGCGTGTTGCAAGGTAAAACGAGCACGCGCTAGAGCGGCTTCTTGCTGGTCAAAAATAGTGCGCATACTCTGGTCCAAATTTTGCTGTGCTTGTTGCCAGGATTGTGTGAGCGCCACTGCGGCCGCGGTTGGTGTGGATACGGCTAAATCGGCCGCATAGCACAAAAGTGGTTGGTCTTGATGGTGGCCAATGCCCGCAATCACGGGAAATGGTAGGTCGCAAATGGCGCGCACAAGGGCTTCGTTATCAAAGGCTGCGAGCGACTCAAACGAACCACCACCGCGAATAATCACGAGCGCTTCGAGTGGTTGTTTTTTGAATGTTTTCACGGCCGCCAATAAATCCGGCACTGCGGCCGCGCCCTCCACGCGCGCGTCCATAATGCGGACACTGAAACCATGCCGACCCAAATTATTGCAAAAATCATGAATGACCGCGCCAGCAGTGGACGTAATCACGCCAATCACGCGTGGATATTGTGGTAAAACTTTTTTGCGTTCATCGGCAAACAAGCCTTCGTTCGTCAATTTCTTTTTGAGCGCCTCGTATTGTGCCTTTAGCGCACCTTCGCCAACCAATTCAACTGC
Source organism: uncultured Gammaproteobacteria bacterium (assembly GCA_964418775.1). Lineage (GTDB taxonomy): Bacteria > Patescibacteriota > Patescibacteriia > Magasanikbacterales > UBA922 > 2-12-FULL-41-16. The sequence continues at coordinate 15,364 of CAYQNA010000015.1, read as the reverse complement.
CTCGGCAATAAAAGACAAACGCCCGTTGGGCGCGTAAATATTAGCCGCGCCCGTGAGCACAACTTCCACGCCATCTTTCAAAACCCCGCCATACATGACCGCGCGCGACCGCCACAGCGCACAATTAATCAAGGCTGTGCCCTCTTTATCCTTAAGCACAAAATACACATGCCCCGAGGCAGCGTGTTGGACTTGGGCCACCTCGCCCACAATGCGCACTGGTTCGCTTTGTAGCAAATCATTGAGGCGATCCAGGTAGCGCGAGACTGATAGTGGTTCAAATTGTTCGGCACCAAATTGCATAATTTAATTAAGCCTCCAAATCGCGTAATTCAAATACGTGGCAAAGCTAACCCATAGCAAATATGGCACGAGTAGCCAAGCGGCGGGTTTGGAAACTTTGGCAAACAAATACATGTTTGTCGCAATCGCCAACCACAACACCACAATCTCGACCAGGGCAGCACCAGGGCTGCGCAGGCCAAAGAAAATAATTGACCACAGGGTATTTAGGACCAATTGCGCGCCAAACACTGTGATGGCCAAGCGTTTACGCGAGTGTGACCATGGCAACACGGCCCACTGCTTCCACACCAAGTACAGAGCCAAGCCCATAAGCACAAACAACGTGGTCCACACCGGACCAAACACCCAATTTGGCGGGGCCAGTTCTGGCCGAGCGAGTTCGCGGTACCAATTCGGAATCGCAGACGAGGTAAACACCGAACCAATTAAGCCAGCCAGTTGCGGCAGGGCCAGCGAAATAACGAGTTTATGGCGGTTGGTGAGTTTCATACAGTTAAATATAAGCACAGTATACCACTTGCCTGTCCAACTCGCACCTGTTACCATACCAGGCATATGACTGACCCAAATCTAGCCCAAGCAATCCAGCAAAATCCGCTTTTTATCGACGTGCGCAACCCCGATGAATTTGCCACGGGCACGGTACCAGGCGCAATCAATATCCCCTCGCCCCTCATCCCGGTGCGCCTAACCGAAATTCCCCGGGATCGAACCGTGATTGTGTTTTGCCAAAGTGGCAGCCGCAGCGGCCTGACCAAACAATTTTTAGTGCGCGAGGGTTACACCAATTGCGTGAATGGCGGGGCAATGGCGAATGTGTTAGAGCAGCTGCAGCGATAAGCTAACCGACTCGCCCTCAAACAAATCTTCGGCTTTACGCACACTGGCTTTGATTGGTAATAAATATACCCCTTCTTTACTTGGGAAAATCGAGGTTTCCCAGGCCGTTTTGCCAATCGTCGCACGCACTCGCACCGAGCCCCAGCCTTTTTTGGGGCGCGTTTGGGATTTTATCTGGGCCGAAATCTCTTGGCTGAGTGAGACAAAATACCAGGCGCCGGATTTGGCGGGGTATTTCCAGAGGGGGGTTGAGAGGGTGAAGTTCATCGTAAACTAAATCGCAAAATGTAATTTTAAATATTCTTTAACTTGAGACAAAATAACGTCTCCAGCAATACCTATTTTCTTAATAAAGCGGCCTGCTGCAAACGATTGAATATGATGAACTTTGATAACAGAGTCTTTCCACAAACGATTCTGTGTGTCAGGAAGAATATCAATATCCTCATCAAGACGGTTGCTGGTGTTGGATGTAATCGCCATCACTGAAAAAATGTTACTTCGCTCAATTTGATTGTTACTTTCAATCACAAGAGCCGGACGATTATTTTTAAATTCGTGCTCCATTCCTTCTGGATATTGCACTAGCCAGATTTCTCCTTGTTTCATAAGTTTTTATAGTAATTTGATTCTTCGTCTGACATGGGACCAAGCGCTTGCAGTGTATCCAAAGCAGCCGCATTTCTAAAACTTTCTAATTCATCCGGTTGTTTTAAAACTTTCACCACTATACCAGCAATTAAATAATCATCGAGATCACTTTTGTGAATATAAATTGGCGGAATATCTTGACTTGATTCTGAAACCAAAATAATTTGCGAATTTTTGGAATCAACCTGAATTTTTTTAATATTTGCTACACCGCTAATAACCGAAACTACATAATTTCCAGTTCGAGGTTCAATATTTTTTTTATCAACAATTACAAAATCACCATCTTCGATCGCTTCGCTAGCAATATTGGCTCGATTCATCGAAGAACCAACCGCGCGGAGCACAAACAAATTTTTAACTTTATCAACCAAATTTCCAAGCACACCTTTGGTCACTTGCAAATATCCTTCAATCTGGTTGTCAGCAAAAAAAGTCGCCACACCGCAGTTAGCGCTACCCATAATTGGCAGACTAATAAATTTACCCACTACTCCTGGTTTATTTTTTTCAATTAGATTGGCCCGCTTGTCAATCCGCACAAAACCCTTGGCTACCAATTGATCGAGGTGATGTTTAATTTTCTGCGGACTATCTGGTTCGCCCACCCTTGTTCCAATTTCGCGCAAAGTCAGGCCAATTAATGGGCCAGTTTCCAGAAGATGAAGCAGTTTTTGTTGGGTGAGGTGCATATATAGTAAGTTTAACCAATTGTTGACATTGTGTCAAATTATATTTATTGCTTGACAGGCTTAAGCACCCGGCTTATACTGTGGATAATTTCCTGAAAAATACCACCCGTGCTTGGGTGTTTAAAGGTCGCGGGAAGGATTAATCCATCAGAACACAAAATATATGCCCAAACAAGTGTTTGTGAGTCCAAACGGCAATGGCTGGTTAGTAAAAACTGTGGGTGCGTCACGGGCCGCTGGTATTTATGGTACCAAAGCAGAGGCAATATCCAAAGCACGCGAGGTTGCAATCAACAACCATGCAGAAATGACGGTCCAGAATCGAGACGGAAAAATTGCTTGGGGCAATTCCTACGGGAATGATCCTCACCCTCCAAAAGGATAAGGAGGCGGACAAGCATAAAACCGAGGCCATAGCCTCGGTTTTGATTTAATCATGAACCAGATCACTCAAGTCAGTCGCTTCGGCAATTCTAAAGTTATCAAATCCAATTGCCTCAAAATGTTTCTGAGCAAAGAAAATTTTCTGTAATTCTTTTTTAGAGAGTTCCTCCTCCAAATTTTTATATCCAAACTTGGTTTCGCGCACCAAATACAAAATATCTCCGTCTTCCCCAGCCATCACAATCGCCCAATCTGGAATATATTCACCCAACGGAGTATCAATTCTAAATCTTCGCGGGAATTTAGTGTAAACTCGCACATTACTGCTATTTTCCAAACTTTGCGCAAATTTTCTTTCACCATCACTATCCCACAAAGTACGGTCAAAAACTGATTTCTCGCTCTTAATACTTTTGCTGGCCAAGGCTTCAAAATCACTAAATAATAATTTAATTTCCCAGAATTCACCGGTTGGAATATACTCCAAACCAGTATTTACCAATAAATCATGAAGAGATTGCTTAATATAAACTACGACACTACGAATATATTCTTCTGGATTTTTGAAAATTAAATTTAAATTTTCTACTTTTCCTAAAATTTCCGCGATAGTTTTTTTGGTCAGACCAGTCTCCACTGTAATTCTCTCCAAGACGTTAGGGATATAGATTTCTCTTTTAAGTCGCTCGCCAGCCGATTGTTTAGAGTAAACAGTTTGAATCTTATCATTCTCACCGAAAGATAATTCAACCTTATCAACCGTAACCACCAAATTTTTAACATCTAATTGGTTAATTTTTTCTACTGAATTTTTAATCAGTGCCTCAGTATCAACCTGTAAATTAAATTTGGTTCTTTGACTAATTCTCTCCCACAGTTTTATAAAGTCGTCACTAGCTAATAATTTAGTGGTTTTTACAGTTACTGGTTTTTCCTTCGCGTTGGTGGTTTCTAGTTTTTCTCCATATCCATCCTTGGTAAACTCAGTCTGCAAACCAGCTACATACTCCTGATAACTCTCATTGGCTACTACAGTCAAAACATTGATTTTTTCATCATACACACGTTCACCGTTAATATCTACCGGCAAACGCAAACCACGACCAATTTCTTGCCGTTTTTTAGTTACCGACTGAGTTTCTTTTAAAGTACAAATTTGGAAAATATTTGGATTGTCCCAACCTTCTTTGAGGGCTGAGTGAGAGAAGATAAATGATACTGGCTCAGCAAAAGACAGAAGCCGTTCTTTATCTTTCATAATCAAATCATAGGCGTCTTTGTCGATTTTTGAGTCACCCTTGGTATCTTGAAAAACCACCTGGCCTTTTTCTTTTTTGCTAGCGAAATATCCTTTGTGTACAGCCTCAACATCCACATCTTTAAATCTTGGATAATTCTTACTAATTTTAACAAATTCCTCACAAAATATTTTCTTTATTAAGCTATCAGCTCCCGTATAATTTGCCACCCGATCAATAAAAAACAATGACAAAACTTTAATTTGTTCGCCTAGCTGAATTTGTTTTTCAAAATGGGCTTTAATCGTTTCGCGAATTTGCGTTCTAAAAATCTCTTCTTTATTCTCATTCTCCGCCTCCAAAAAATAGTATGTTCCGTTTGACAACTCAACTCGCTTAAAATTCCCATCAATATCACGGATATCTAGATCTTTATATTTAGAATTTTTAGTTTTAGACTCTAAATCATCCCCAACTTTTATTACTTTTTCTTCTTTAACAAAATCACCGGCCGCATTTTTAATTTCCAACAATACCTTAGCCTTTGGTGACTCGCCTTTTTTAGTAATTAATTCCTTAACTTTAAATACCAGATCATTAGAATCATCATCTCTTACCCCTAAAACTGAAATCTTTTTAACCAATCCTTTGCGATACGCATCAACCGGAGTCAAACGATATAACAAATTATGAATTTCTTTGTGGGTAGCACTATAACGCAATCTAAATAAGGCTTGCAGTTCACCAATCGAGGATTTTGCTAATTCAGACTCCATGTTTTGAGGCTCATCCATAACCACGACTGGTCTGGTTTTAGCGATCAAACTCAAGTAAGACTTTTCTACGTATGTGTCATCACGATCCTCTTGTCTCAGAACTCGGGTGTCACTATTAAACGACTGGATAGTCATGATCATGATCTGAATATCCATCGAACGTGCAAAATCACGCACCTGGGTTAATTTGCCAGAATCATAAGCAAAATAACCAAAATTAGTATTATACAATTCCCTAAAATGCTCTTTAGTTTGTTGAATCGTTTTAATCACACCCTCACGAATCGCCACACTTGGGACCAAAATAATAAACTTTTTCAAACCATATTTTTGGTTCAATTCCATAATCGTACGTAGGTACACGTAGGTTTTACCTGTACCAGTTTCCATTTCAATCGAAAAATCCAGGGAATCCAATTTTTCCGTAAGCGAATCAATCTTATTTTGACGCTGAATCGCCTGAATATTTTGCAACAATCGATTCCCATCCAAATCCAAACCATTAGCCACTACCGCTTCCAACATCTGCAAAACCAATTTTTCATTCTGATATGGAGTCAAAACAAAATTTTGACCAGTATCAAAAACACCAACCACCGCTTTAATGGCATCAAGTTGATAGTCTAGGTTTTTGGAAAAATGGAATTTCACATTACGCAATCTTATCATCACTATATTTACGCACATAATATTTCCCCTTATCAGTTAAAGCGATAAGGGGCTCACCTTGGTCACCGTCTTCAAGGGTAACCAATTCATGAGTGTGAAGGTAGGCCAAAAAGCTCTCCGACATTGCGTAGGCTTTTGTGCTACCCCAATCCCACTCAGTCCGACCACCCTTCTTATAAACAGACTGGACCACTTTATCAAACTCAACAAAATACTTTGTGTTTTTAAATTCTAGGTATTCTTTTTCCCAGAAATTAGTCGGATCAGTCTTCTCCACGATTTTTTTCTGATCAGCTTTTTCTTTTTCAGCTTCAAATTTTTTCGTCGTCTCCTTGGCCAAGGAAGTCTCTTCGGAGACAATTTGCCTTTCAAAACGAATGCGAGATTTTATTTTTTCAACACGGTATTCTTCTTCTTTTTCAAAAGCTGGAAGTAAAATCTTTCTAGGTAAAATCCAAATAATTAACCACGTAACTATGAAAGGCAATATCCATGAAGCATAAAAATACCAATCAAAAAAATTAAAGAACTTATGATTGAGATAGTCGTTCTTTAACATTTTCGTAGCGAGTAATATATTTTCTTCACTTACAAAAAAAGCGGTGTATAAAAATTCCCAATGAAAGATAATCCAAGAGATTAGAAAAGTTCCATATAATGGTGTCGTGAGTCGTTTACGAAAACCATCCAACAAAGAATCTGTGACTTCATTTTTTAAAGGATTAAAATCCATAACCTATAATACACAAAGCTTGAAGGATTTAATAATATTTGTTTTTAACGTATCGCTTAGGGCGCCATCAAAACAAACGAAAGTATCGTCCGTATGCAATTTCAAGCTCTCTACCAGATTCTGCTCAATCTTACTAGCAAAAGTAACAACTAATTTTTTATCACCATCAGTTATAATCCAAGGCTTTAGCGGGCCTTTTTCTTGTACAACTTTTGCATTCAAACCAAAACCTTTTTTTTCTAAAATTTCATAAACTACAGATTTTTCATCAAACGAACCAACTAATGGTTTTTCTGCAAAAAGCTTTACTTGTTTACTTAGGATTTCCTCATTATCAGTTTCAGTTAGCACATTCCACTGACGATAATTAGATTTTTCTAAAGTAAAGGCTTTAAATCCAATATCACCTTTACTAATTTTCTCACCAGCACGACGAATACGTTCACGTGAAATTTGTGAAATATTTTTATAACCAGCTTTGAATGCTTCACTGCTTTCGTCTGTAGTTTCTGGTAATTGAACTGAAATCCATTTCCTATTTCCTTCATCTTCATTCAAATCCATTACAGCATGAGCTGTGGTACCGGAACCAGCAAAAAAATCTAAAATTATACCGCCATCTGGGACGCACCCTAGTCTAACTAAATTTTTTATTAGATTAACGGGCTTTGGATTGTCGAATATATTTTTTACTCCATCAAATAAATTGGCAGTTTCGGTACTGGCCTCTTGATTGTGACCAAAGTTTATACTTTCAAACCAGTTAGTTGCTGACTGCCCTTCTTCTTTACGCTCTACTTTATAAATCTTTTTACGAGGGAAACCGTCACCATCTTTTGGAAAATAAATACGGCCCTCTGCTAAATGCTTTTTGTAGGTATTTTCATCCCCCATCCATTCATCTTCTAAAATCCTACCACTAGGTAAAGTAATTTTATATCTAGAACCACCTTGATTTGAGCCGACCTTCCAAGGCTTTGAATTCCAGTCTCCCATTGGATCATTATCAGGATTAGTGAAACTTCCAGTTAAAGCTAATTTTCCAATTCCGGACCTCTTTAGAATTAAAGAATTTTTTGCGTACACTAAAATATGTTCAGCAACCAGGGCAATCAATTTATCGGGATCATTTGGTTGATTATGTCTTCGTCTCCAATGTATATGACCCTCAAAATTCTCCTCCCCAAAAATTTCATCCATGATCATCCGCAAATTATGGACTTCATTATCATCGATTGAAATAAAAATTACTCCATCATCTTTGAGTAAATTATGAGCCAAGAAAAGCCGAGGATACATCATGGTTAGCCAGTCGCTATGAAAACGACCGTTCTTTTCGGTATTGGCAGTCATTTTGATGCCATTTTTGGTTTGGCCGGTTTGTTCGTAATAATCAGCCACGTTTTGGGTGAAATTATCCTTATAAACAAAATCCTTGCCAGTATTATAGGGCGGATCGATATAGATCATTTTGATTTTCTCGCGGTAGTGTTTTTGGAGTAATTTTAATACTTCCAGGTTGTCACCCTCGATGAAAATATTTTCTGTTGTGTCCCAATTTTTACTTTCGGCTGGTTGTGGAGCTAAAAAACCTGTAGCCGGAGTACGGATAGCCTTAAAAGCCCTACTTTTACCTGCCCAAGACAGTCCATATTTTTCTTCCCCAGCTAATACTTTTTCTTTATCAAAAAAAACTTTAAGGGCATCAAAATCAACCTCGCCATCCTTCACAAATTGAGGAAAAACCGATTTTAGTTTAGCTAGACTCTCATTTTCAATATTGATGGTAGTGGTAGGAACTTTATCCATAGGTTTATTTTAAAGCATATCTATTGTACCCGATCTTCTTCTTTTTACAAGCGCACAAATTCCAACCCCACCACCCCAAACTCCCGCTCCTCCTCGGGCGTGTAAAACTGGTAGTAAACCTGCACACCAACATCCAAGCTCGCAATCCCCGGCAAAACATTGGCTAACCCTTCACTCTCGAGCATAGCGCGGAAGGTTGGATATTGATTTTTGGCAACGATGGTAAAGGTTGTGTGATCATTCATAGTAACCGTATCACCCACGTGCGCAGTGGCAAACTTGCCGCGATTGAGGCGGCCCTCGACAGTTTTTTGTCCAGACAGAATGTAACTAGCCCATGGTTCCTGGACAGTGATGCTAAAATGATTTTGTGTAGTCATACTCACATTCCCCCACTCACCACCCACACCAACGACCACCACCCAACCATGGAAACAATCAGGCTAAGGGCAATTTTG
>CAYQNA010000015.1:0-6708 GCA_964418775.1 uncultured Gammaproteobacteria bacterium | reverse complement strand
CTTGCTTTGGCAGCTGTCCTATTGTTGGTCGGCGCCGGTTGCGCCCCAGAAATGGACCGCGACGATGTTAAAAAGACCGATACCCAGACCCCAGTGGTGGCCGATGTGGCGGTGGAGGTGACTCCAACCACAACTACGGCCCCAGTGGTAACTACCACCCCAGCCACCACCACAGTTAAGGTGGAAAAAGTCGAAGATCGCGACGATGACAAAGATGAAAAAGAAGGGATGGAAGAAAAGGCCGAGAAGCCAGTCACACCCCCAACCCAGCCAGTGGTAACCGGCCCAAAGACCTACACCATGGCCGAAGTTAAGGCCAAGGCCGATGCCGGGGCTTGCTGGACCGTAATCAAGGGCCAGGTGTATGACTTGAGTGACTTTATCACCAAGCACCCAGGTGGTGCGGGCGCAATCAAGAGTTTGTGTGGCATCGATGGTACTGCCAAATTCACCGCCATGCACGGTGGCCAGCCAAAACCAGAAGCCGTGTTGGCCAGTCACTTGGTTGGTGCAGTTAAATAATTTTAGTCGCAACGAAAAAGCCCCACGCGGGGCTTTTTTATTTTGGTTGATTTTGTAACCACTCGGCCACCCGCGCATCCATTAGCACATGGTGCGGGCGGAGCGGCCGCTTGAGTGTGAGGCCCTCCAGGCTCGTGCAGCGCGATAAGGCCACGTACAATTGCCCTGGCGCAAACGTGCCGCGCCCAATGTCGAGCACGACAGTATCAAACGTCTTGCCCTGCGCCTTGTGAATCGTGACCGCCCAGGCCAGACGCAGCGGATATTGCGTAAACGAACCCACAGTCTCGGTATCAATCGTGCTGCGCGCCGCGTCAAATCGGAATTCAAACATGTCCCAAGTGTATGGAAACACGTCGACCGTCTCGCCATTTGCCAACTCCACCCAAATTGGCGCCGCATGATTGGTTTCGGGCCGACCAATGTCCACCACGGTGCCTACTGTTCCATTCACCCAGCGCCCCTGGCGGTCATTATTCATGAGCATTACCTGCGCCCCAATTTTTACACACAACAACTCGTCGGTCGGATAGGCCTTGGGGTCAAACTTGCCACTCGTTTCGCCCGTAAATTCGGCCTTTTGCCCACGCAGGGCCGCCAAATGTGCGTCGTTAATTTCCGCGGCCATGGCATTGGTGGTCACCAAATGAATCGCTTTGTCGGCTGGATTGCCAATGTACATGGTGTCGTGGCGCGCGTTCAGCGTTTGCCAATGTTCGGGCCTGGCCTTGTCCTCGCGCACCGCGTTCAACAAGGCAATAAAATCCGCGTCACTCTGGCGATAAATTTTGCCCAGCTCAATCACGCGGAAGCGAAATTGTTCACCCACTTGAATCAACTGCGCGGGCGGCGAAATAACGTGTGCACTAAAAAAATACGGCGTGCGATAATGCTGCGCAAACACATCTTCGTCGGCCCGCGCGACAATTGGTGGTAATTGATACAAATCACCAATAAAGACCATTTGTACACCACCAAACGGTTGAAATTTATCGGGTCCAAACCGACGCAAAAAAACATCGATACAGTCGAGCAAATCAGCGCGCACCATGGAAATCTCGTCGATCACCAGTGTCTCGAGTTTTTTGAACAGCGCCTTGTCCTCGGGTGGCTTTAGACGTCGCGTTTTTACGACCGTAATGTCTGGCTTAAAGCCAAAAAACGAGTGGATTGTTTGTCCACCTACATTCACAGCCGCGACGCCGGTTGGCGCCAGCACCGCGTGTTTCTTTTTGGTATGCAAACGCCAGTGACGCAACAGCGTTGACTTCCCTGTCCCGGCACGGCCGGTCACAAACACACTTTCGCGTGTATTTTCAATTAGATCCAACGCTTGCGCAAAGAGCGGGTTAAGATCGAGTTTGGCAGATTCCTCCTTCATAGTCCCCGCATTGTATCCCAAAATCACGGCCGCGGCAAGCGCTTTTGTCAAGCAGTCACGGCCTTGCTATACTGGAGCTACTTTTGCTTTTTTATGAAAAAATTTTTTCAAATTGTTGGCGCGGCGCTAGTGATTTTTACATTATTAATTGTGACGCGTTTTCCGTGGTGGGTCGAGGCGCGGGCGGATCGTGATTGGAACGTGGACCAGGCCGTGCTGCCCGAAATCTCACGCAGCGGTGATTTGATTACGATCAAAAACATTCGCAATTTTGCGTACGAAACTGCAACCTCGTTTACACCCGCGTATTATGACGCTACTTACAACATTAATGAATTGCAAACCGTTGATTTTATTGTCGAACCATTTGCTGGTGTGCAGGGCGCGGCCCACACGTTTGTCACATTTGGATTTAAAGATGGTCGTCACATAGCCATTTCAGTGGAAATTCGCAAAGAAAAGGGCGAACATTTTTCGCCCTGGAAAGGTTTGTGGCGCAATTATGAATTAATGTATGTAATTGCGGACGAGCGCGATGTAATTAAGTTGCGCAGCAATTATCGCCACGACCAAGTGTATTTATACCCAATTAAAACCACGCCCGAAAAAGCGCGCGCCTTGTTTGAGTCAATGTTGGCGCGGGCGCAAAAGACTGCGGCCGAGCCCGAGTTTTATCACACTCTGCTGAGTAATTGCACGACCAATATTGCGGACCACGTAAATGAAATTTCACCGGCGCGCATTCCGTGGAGCCTCACCGAAATTTTACCCGCCAATGCGGACAAAACAATTTATGATTTAGGTTTAATTAATACTGACCTACCGTTTGAACAGGCGCGCCAGAAATTTAATATCAATGCCCGGGCGGCCGAATACGCTGACGCACCGGATTTTTCGCAGCGAATTCGCCAGTAGCAGAGATCGACAGAGAAGTCAGGGGCCGCAAACCCTTGACTTTTTTGCTATTTTTTGCTAGGCTGGCGCCGAAAGGACCCGCCTGATTGCGGGACAGGAACCAATGCGCGAACTGCTGGAATATAATTTCCGGGGCTGGAAGGCCTATGGACAGTTCCCGGAGGGGCCCGCGCCCATCGGGACCATCCTCAACTTCGATACGACTCTCACCAGCCTGACGCTGGAGGTCAGTGACGGGCGCGGCCATGACCACAAGTGGAAGTTCAGTTCACTGGCCTGGTCATGCCAGGTCAAGAAGGCGGGCGAGAAGGCGGAGGTGACGATCACAAAGACGAAGGGAGCATACGACGATTCGTACGGCCCGGAGTCGATGATGGCTCGCATCGACACGTTCATACTGGCGCCGATCCCGGCGGTGTGAAGCAGTGCCGTCACCGCGTTGTCGGGTTGCCCCAAATTCGCCGCGCGCAAGCAAGGAGGAAGGAGGGAGCATCTTTTGACATCAAGTTTGGTGTCCAGAGTTGCTCAATTAAAAAATCCCCCGTCCCCATAGGGGCGAGGGATTTTTTTGTACGTAATTTTACTGAGCTGTCGCCGTAAAGTTAACCGAAATGGCCACTTTGTTATCCACCCAGGCCAGGAATGGCAATTTAGGAATAGTTAAACCAAAATCTTCGTACGCAATCACTGATTCAATATTCCCGACCAACATTTTCCCAGTTTTGGTGGCCACCCCATTAAATGCCACCTCTTGAGTTTTGCCCGCAATCGTCACATTACCAATCACACTAAACGGAAACTCTTTCCCCTCTTCGATTTTCTCGGGCAACTCAAACCATTTAACCAAACTAAAGGTAATAAATTCATTGGATGGTTCTTCGGACTTTAAAATAGCGCGCCCCACTGTGTTGTCACGACGATCACTATCGGTTTTAAAAGTGCGAGCATTAACAGAAATTGGACCAACTTTGGACGCCATTGGGTTAGACGTGTTTACCACAATTTGTCCACTTACATCTTTGGTTGTTCCGACTACGTGCACTGGGTTACCGCCCAGGGTTTCGTCAATTTCGTATTTAGCCTCGGAGCGCGCCGCGTCAATCGTAAACACCATTTCCCCGGCTGTTGCCGCAACACCACTAGCTATGTCTGGTGCGGCCGAATTAGTACTTGGTGCCGCCAATGGCCGCGACACATACATAAAAATTCCCACCCCAACCACTGCGACCCCACCAATCCCTGCGACTAACAATTTTTTGATACTCATAAAAATTATAAATATTGCTCACCATACGCCGCCATGGCGCGGATAATACGGCCCAATTTGCGCCCCTGTGGAGTTAGCACATACAACAAATCCTTTTTGGTCACAATCCCAACCGCACTTAAATGCTTGAGTTTAAGCGTGAGGGTGCGGGTACTAATACCTTCCAGCGATTCACTAAGCGTACCAAATCTTTGGCCACCACGCAATAAATCGCGGATAATAAGCATAGTCCACGCATCGGACAAAATTGCCGCCACTGCGGCCACTGGGCACGTTGTTGGTGCTTGACGCTTAGACATAAACAGATTACACTAAGCGTACCACGTTTACTTTACAAAGTAAAGTGTCAGTTTCTTTCATTTTTAATGCTTCCGTATGGAAAAAAGTTTTTTGGGTAATTTACAGTGGCGCTTTGCTACCAAGCAATTCGACACTACTAAAAAAGTTTCCGAAAACGACATCGCCACAATCCGTAACGCCATTCGATTTGCACCTGCCTCGCTTGGTTTACAGGCGTACTCAATTTATCACGTAACCGATCCAGCGGTTCGCGCTAAAGTCCGCGAGGCCTCGTATGGTCAGCCGCAAGTTACCGATGCTTCAGATTTCTTTATTTTTTGCGGCCGTACAGATTTGTCTGAACGTAAAGAACTGATGCTCAACACCATGAGTGGCAACAACCCCGATGTACGCGCACAGTTTAAGGGCCTCGAAAATATGCTGAACGGTTCAATTGCCCAATGCACCACCCCGGAACAAGCAGTTGCTTGGTCTGGCCGTCAAGCTTACATTGCCCTTGGTTTTGGACTTGCTGCCTGCGCCGAATTAGGCCTCGATTCATGCCCAATGGAGGGCTTTGACCCGACCGCTGTAGCCAATGTACTCAATCTTCCCGCCCACATTCGCCCACTTGCCTATTTAACCGTAGGTTATCGCGCCGCAGAACCAGCTCACCCTAAATTCCGTTTGCCGGAAAGCGATCTTTTTGTCACCATCTAATCTAGAGCGCTTCTACCGCAAGTTCAGAGCCATTGAAATACAAAATTGCAATCGACTGGTTCTGATTGGTCTGCACAAACTGCGATGAAAACAGCAACACCGTACTTGTAGTCAGCGACGGAACGGAAATGCCGTATTTTTCTCTAATGATGCCGCTGTTAGCCAAAGTGTAATCAGTCGAAACAAAGTCAGACGGCGTGTTTATGAGAAATTCAGGATTATGGTACGTGAATTCACGGGCCGAAGTTTTGGTTAATGTAAACGGTGCAGCTCCAGAGCGGTACAACGTATGTAAGCGACTGGCAATCAAATGTTTAGTGGGTACGTCTGAACCGGGCAAACTAAGCGCCAACGCCAGCGGGTAGGCATTGCGGAATATTTGTGCGCCATGCCACTGTTCAGGCAAACCAACCACCACATAACCATTGTATTGGCTTGTGGAAATTAGCGACTCACCTTGCTCAACCAGATTTCCCGCTAATTGTGCCGCCTCGTGCCAGCGCCAAGTTTTGAAACCGAGTGTACCATACGCACCCACAAGAACAGCCAGCCCAAGTATTACAATTGGTTTTTTAAATTTGTCACGATTAGCCGTTTGGTACAAAGACCACACAATTGCAGCCACCAAAACGCCCAAGAAAATCGACGGGAAGTAGACAAACCGTTCACCCTCGTCACTAGCATACCGTAATGAATTTTCGATCGAAAAACGCACAGTTGGGACAATGGCCAAGAGATACAAAACCGCAACAGTCGCTCCCAAAAACACCAGTCGCGTTTGACGTAAAATCCAGATTGTAATGCTCGCACCCATCGCTAACACCGCGCTGCCCAGCCACACATGGTCTAGCCAACGGGCCGTAATCCACGCGCGTGGGAAGCCAGAGACAAAAAAAGCAATCGTGTAACTGCAATACGCACGCCAGATTTGATACGTGGATAGCGACAACCTACCCGTGTAGTCACTAGCCAATAACTGTATAGCCGCGTAACGCAAGGCAAAAAATGAGAGCACGATTCCAACAAACAATGCCCCGTGCCAAATAATTATTTTTGGTTTTTGGCCATATACACTCGCCAAAGTGATTATTAGCACCGGAATTATTATCGCAAATTCCTTGGTCAAAAGTGCCAGTAGCCCCAATACCACCGACAATCCAAACGTAACAAATTTTTTCCACCCCTGTTTACCAAGTGCAGCAATATACGCCCAACACGACAACAAAATAAACAGTGTTGCCAAGGTATCATTCACCACTGACACCCAGGCAATCTCGGCTTTGCTGGGAGTAATTGCAAACAACAGTGCAGAAATACCTGCGATTACAGGGTGAATTTGACGCTGAGCAAAAATTTTTTTGAGCAAGTAATACAGCATCAAAACATTGGCCACATGAAAACCAATAGTAGCCACACGGTATGGCAATGGTTGCGTACCGGCAACCTGATACATCCCACGCCAAAATGCACTCACGACTGGGCGATACGAGCCGCCCACTTCCCCACCCTCGGTATTGGTGCGCGCAATTTCACTCAGGGAAAAACCACGCGTGTCAGCCAACCACAAAAAATTCCAATCATCCGAAACAAAAGGGTCGTTTAGCGTCCACACAAACGGTAGCAA
>CAYQNA010000014.1:0-23016 GCA_964418775.1 uncultured Gammaproteobacteria bacterium | reverse complement strand
GCCCCCTATCCGTCATAGCCTTGGTGAGCCATTACCTCACCAACTAGCTGATAGAACATAGGCTCCTCTCCGAGTAATAAATCTTTAAACGCGAATGACTTGTGTCCCCGCGTTACCATCGGGTATTAATCTTCCTTTCGGAAGGCTATCCCCGTCTCGGAGGTAGATTACCAGTGTGTTACTCTCCCGTCTGCCGCTCGTAACTCTACTACACTCTATAGACAAATCTTATCTACAAGGTGTAGCAGAGCACGTCGCTCGACTTGCATGCCTTAGACACGCCGCCAACGTTCATCCTGAGCCAGGATCAAACTCTCAAGTAAAACCCGACCTCGCACCCCTAAGGGGACGAGTCAGGTTAGAAAGAGAATAATCATCTACCTTTTAAGGGGTGATGGTTTGATTCCTATAATTGTTTTTGGAATAGACTACTGTTGGTTTTCTTGTCACATTTATAATGTGAACCTTATCGTGTTTGCCTAAATTGTAAAGGTCGTTGATTCCCTAATAAAGAAAAAGAGAACTCAGGGAGTTGCTCTTTGCTACACCAGTTTCGGCTAGGCCGACTTGGTGTAAATTCGGTTGGAAAATCAATTGCTCGCCCATTGTACTCCCGGGGCCAGGTATTGTCAAGAGCCCTAAATAAGCCATTTTTCTGGCGATCCCAGACCAATTGTGGATAACTTGTGTATTACTTTGTCGAACGACGCTTTTGGGCTTTGCGCCAAGCCGCAATTTGAGCGTGGTTACCAGACAAAAGCACATCCGGCACTTTCCAGCTGCGGAACTCAGCGGGCTTGGTGTATTGTGGATACTCGGCCTCGTCGGCCACAGTTTCTTCGGTCAAAGAATCAGGGTTGCCAAGTACACCCGGCAACAAACGTGCGATAGCTTCGATCATAATCAATGAACCCAACTCTCCACCAGCCAACACATACGGCCCAACCGAAATTTCTTCATCAACCATGTGCTCAACGACACGTTCGTCAATCCCTTCGTAACGCCCACAGACAAATGTGATCTCGGACAACCTACTCCACTCGGTGGCGATATCTTGATTAAATTGTCGACCACGTGGTGACAACAACACCGTGCGTTTTTTTTGTTTAAGCGCACCAGTAAAAATTTTTTTTACTTTGGTTAAGCCGTCGACTTTGGCAAATGGAATGGCGTCCAAACTTTTGAGCGCGGCAAAAATCGGTTCTGGTTTCATGACCATGCCTGCTCCCCCACCATACGGTGTGTCGTCAACAGTTTTATGACGATCAGTCGTAAAGTCACGCAGTTGCACAGCATTCACCGTAATAATTTTATTTTTTTGCGCGCGCCCGACAATTGCCGTCGTGCAATAATCAGTAATAATCTCGGGGAAAATTGTCACGACATTAAACTTCATACTAACGATAATTCACAGTTAATCTTTTTTTAAATCCTGGTACTCGTAAATCAATGTAATACAACGTACCTTCAACTTGATCGGAAATAAGTTGATACAATTCTCCTGGAATAACTCCGTATGAAATACCGTCCATACGTAACCACCCTTGCCGCAACATCACCGTATGTGTGGCTCCACCGTAGTGAATAGGCGCACCGTAGTTATATTTATCCGGACGACCAACCGCTGTCTGCACTGATGTGCTATGATCAATAGTTGCTCGCGCTTTTTTGGCTGCACGAAATATCCACCACCCCCAAACAGCATCTAGCGCAGCGGTAACCGTCATAACGCCCGTAATAATTTTAACACCCTGACCAACTGTTTCTCCTGGTGATGGCGGCAAAATAAAGGCTAACCCGGCGATAGCCGCCATAAATAAAGCACAGCCAAAAATAATTAAGCCGACCTGACCACGACGCCGACACAGCATGTGAATTGAGGCGATCTGATCGTCAGCCAAACGCCCGCTTTGATTAGTTGGTAAAGCTGCGGCAATATTTACCGGAACAAACAAAGGCATACTGATTATCGTTTAGTATTGACCGTTACTAGCTCGGTGACCGGTAGTGTACTAGAATCAATTGTAAATTTGGCAAACAACGCTGGGGTCAAAATACGAGTGTTATTATAAATTGATGGTGGTACCAAACCAGTAATTCGTACCAATTTGCCATCTCTTACAACATACCAAATCTGTTTGGCAGCAGTCCGTACCACAAAACCATCTGGTAATGTATCTAGTGTTACAGGTTGCCCTACAATATACCCCGTAAAAACCGTGGTCGAGACAGTGCGCACAAGTTTGCTCCACTGCGGTCCAAACCACTGTGCAGCGACTTCTGGACTATCCAACAAATGAATAGTGCCGCCGCGCCCAATCGCATAAATACTGTCAGAGCCTGCCTGTTTAAGTAAGCGAGTTCCCGCTCGATACCCCATCATACCGTTACTAAGTGGGATTGCTTCAGCACATTTTGCATTGACAGTGTACACTGGCTTTCCCCAGGTGGTGGCAACTTCGCGGTCAACCAAAGGCCAGCGCTGCCCCTCGTGAACAAGCCAGAGATTAGACTGTACCCCAATAATCTTTCCGCTATAATCCGGGCACGAAGTCGCCGAAACTGTGCCTGGCACACCCAAAACTAATGCTGCCCCAACTACCATGCCAACTATTTTTTTGTGCATATAAACAATTTCAAATATAAATTAAGTATAACATACCTGTGGATTCAAAAACAAAAAACCCGCTTTGGGCGGGGCCTTTGTTTTATGTTACCACCTAGTTGAGCTGCAATTTAGTCAAAAACTGTGCAATGAAATCATTGCTTGGCAATTTTGACGTGTCGAGCTCGTCACTACCTACTTTCTTGAGACTAAACGGATCAATAAACGTGGTCGTAAATACATGCCCACTGGTTCTACCCTTGGCAAAAGCATAGGCCTGGAGTTTCCAGGTCGCTTCCTGCTTGGCTTCTGGCTTACAAACTTGCACAAAAGTTAACAAGGTAAAGGCGTTAGACCCGTATGTTTTTGTTTCTACGGTTGGTTCGGTCAACGTACAAATACGATTGTACTTTGTATTTGTATACTTGAGGGCAGCGTCGTACGACATCTTGGCCACTGCTTCCATTGTCATGGAGGCTTCGGCACCTTCTGGTACTGATTCCATTACTTCTACGCGAGACAAGTTAACCACTGGTTTATTTTTATTTAAAGCAGTGTCCTGAACGCGCAGACCTTCGGTCATGGTATTCAATGTCCAGGCATAGGCATCACTCGATGTTTTCCCTACACCTTCATAGCCGCCAACTTCACCAGGGAAATACACAGCAGTCAAATTTTTTGCCTTTTCAAAACCAGTAGTTTTTCTCCAACCATCAGCATCGTAGTCACCTGGTTTGTAGGCAGAAGTACGACAATCGTAATACACGCCAAAATCATTACCTACCTCATACCCATGCTTATACCCGACCCTGAAACCTTGGTCAAAGTATTGATTTCCCACATTGCCGCCACCGCGAGGTGTGTCGTTATAGGTAGGTAAAATCACGTCGCCATCTTTAATTCCGTACACGATACCAGCTTTAAAGCCAGCATCATAATTTTTACCTTTTGACTTGTAGACAGTGCGGGTATTATCCAAGCAGTTAATTGAGCGTGCGCCGTCTGTCTTTGGAGAAAACCGGTATGCGCCAGTACCAGTTGGTTCAAAATACTTGGCGGAACCAATATAACCTTCCAAAACCAGACCCTCTGGGGCTGGGAATGGGCCTTTGTAATTGGCGCCAGTAAGCTCTTCGCCTGCAGTAGTTTCGGTTTTGACTTCGGTTTTGGTTTCAACCGGAGTAGTGGTTTTTGTTTCCGTTTTTGCTTCTGTGCCAGTTTGCGTGTTGGTACCAGTCGCTACCACTGTTGGGGCATTGATTTTTAGAATCTCAGCGCCTGTCGTTGTCTCTGTGGACATGGTCAACTTGTTGAAAACAGCCGCTGTCAAAGTGCGAGCATTGCTACTAATAGCGGCCCGAACTGGTCCAGTGATTTTAACGAGCTTACCATCGCGGACTAAGTATAATTGCCCCTTACCTGCCAAGCGCACCACAGCGCCGTCATTAATTTTGTCGAGTGTCAAAGCCTCGCCAACAGTGAATTTTGCAAATGTTTCCTTGGAAACGGTTCGTACAGTCGTTGACCAATAACGACCATACCACTGGGCGGCAATAGCCGGATTTGAAATTGGGTGCACGACGCCATTCGTACCTAGGGCGTACACAGTACCACTGCCAGCAACTTTAATTAAACGTGTACCAGCACGGAAGCCAAGCGTGCCGCCCTCTGGTAAGGCAGTAACACTGCCAGCGCAAGCAGCTTTTGGAGTGACAATTGTTTTGTCCCAAGTGCCTGCAACATCACGATCTACCAACTGCCAGCGCTGACCGCCTTGTACGAGCCAGTAATCAGACTTAACCTTAACAACCTTGCCGGAGTAGTCCGGGCATTTGACCGTAGCAGCCGAAACACTGCCCGGCAAAACAGCGGCCAAGGCAAGCGCAAATGCGGCTGCCCCAAGCCAGAACTTTTTGTTCACCATTACCATAGGGGGTAAATTCTGCGAACGCAGATTAGAATTAATATCAAAAGTATAGCATAGGCGACCCCCAACTAAAACAAAAAGGGGCCAGAGGCCCTTTTTGTGTGGATAACTTGAGTTTATTTTTTACCAGCCACGATCTCGGCTTCTACGTTCTTTGGACATTCAGCGTAGTGATGGAATTCCATTGCACTAGCAGCGCGACCCTGAGACATAGAGCGGAGCGAAGTGGTGTATCCGAACATACTGGACAATGGTACCAAAGCTTTAACCACTTTGGATTGACCACGATCCATCATTTCCTGGATCTGACCACGCTTTGCAGACAGATCGCCGATTACGTCACCCATGTATTCTTCTGGCGTGGTAACTTCCACAGCCATAATTGGCTCGAGGATAACTGGGCGAGCTTTTTTAACTGCCTCCTGGAAGGCCAAACCACCAGCGAGTTTAAACGCAACTTCACTGGAGTCAACTTCGTGGTAACTACCATCGAATACAGTGGCTTTTACGTCAACGAGTGGGAAACCAGCAACCACACCCTTATCAACAGCCTCGCGCACACCTTTTTGAATGGCTGGGATAAATTCGCGAGGAATTGTGCCACCCTTAACTTCGTCAACGAATTCAAAGCCCTTGCCTTCTTCGAGCGGTTCAATGCGCAACCAGCAGTGACCGAATTGACCGCGACCACCGGACTGTTTGACGTGCTTACCTTCGGCTTCGGCACTTTGGCGGATCGTTTCTTTGTAAGCAACCTGTGGAGCACCGACATTGGCTTCAACACCAAATTCGCGCTTCATGCGGTCCACAATAATTTCAAGGTGCAACTCACCCATACCAGAGATAATGGTTTGGAGAGTTTCTTCGTCAGTGTGGATGCGGAAGGTTGGGTCTTCTTCGGCCAATTTCTGCATGGCCATACCCATTTTTTCTTGGTCAGCCTTGGTCTTTGGCTCAATCGCAATGTGGATAACTGGCTCTGGGAACGTAATGTTCTCGAGTTTAACTGGGCGCTTTTCGTCGCAGATTGTGTCACCAGTGATTGTATTCTTGAGACCAATAGCCGCAGCGATTTCACCCGAGTAAACCTCGTTTACATCTTCGCGCGAATTGGCGTGCATACGGACGATGCGGCCAATACGTTCTTTGGCACCAGTGCGAGTGTTGATAACGTATGAACCAGCAACCAACTTACCAGCGTATACGCGGAAGAAAGCAAGCTTACCCACAAATGGGTCAGTCGCAATTTTGAACGCCAAACCAACAAATGGTTCGTCGTCGTTGGTGCGCACCTCAACTTTTTTTTCGTCATCATCTGGGTCTGTACCAACAATCATTGGCGAGTCAGATGGTGCTGGCAAGTAGTAGGTAACGGCATCGAGCATGAGCTGAACACCTTTGTTACCCAAGGCCGAACCACACATCACTGGATACATTTCGTCTTTGAGTACGAGTGTGCGAATCGCGGTACGAATTTCTTCAACCGTTAATTCTTCACCATTCAAATACTTGTTCATGAGCTCGTCACTGGCTTCACTTACTTTTTCAAGAAGTTCAGTGCGGTACATTTTGGCATCATCGACCAATTCGGCCGGAATGTCGAATGGAATGATGTTCATACCGTGGTCGCCCTCGAATTTAAAGGCCTTCATTTCAATGAGGTCGATAATACCCGAGAAGGTAGATTCAGCACCAATTGGCAACTGGATCGCCACGGCTTTTTTGTTCAAGCGTTCCTTAATGGACTTGAGCGTCATGTAAAAATCAGCGCCGATCTTGTCCATTTTGTTGGAAAAACAAATGCGAGGCACGCGATATTTGTCGGCCTGGCGCCACACAGTTTCGGACTGTGGTTCCACGCCCTGCGAACTATCGAACAAAGCTACTGCACCGTCGAGCACGCGGAGCGAACGTTCAACTTCAACCGTGAAGTCTACGTGACCTGGGGTGTCGATAATGTTGATGCGGTGATTTTTCCAGAAACAAGTGGTAGCGGCCGATGTAATCGTAATACCACGTTCCTTTTCCTGTTCCATCCAGTCCATTTCGGCCGCACCTTCGTGCACTTCACCGATTTTGTGTTTGCGACCAGTGTAAAACAACACGCGTTCAGTCGTGGTTGTCTTACCAGCGTCAATGTGGGCCATGATCCCGATATTACGGGTTTTGTCGAGAGAATATTCTCTAGGCATAAGGAGAAGGGGTTACAGTCTAATGACTGATTAGCGGTTGAAACGAGCAAAGTGAGCGAACGCTTTATTGGCATCGGCCATGCGGTGCACATCTTCTTTCTTTTTTACCGCACCACCCAGACCTTCGAGGGCGTCATTGAACTCAGCCACCAATTTTTCGGCCATGCTGTGGCCACGGCGGGCCTTGGCAGCCAAAATAATCCAGCGGAAGGCCAAAGCATTCTGGCGATCAGTTGAGATTGGGGTTGGCACCTGGTAGTTAGCACCACCAACGCGGCGGGAACGAACTTCTACCTGTGGGCGCACTGCGTCCATGATTTTTTCAAACAAAACCTGAGCTGCTTCGCCTTTCTTTTCAGCGAGCAGGTCGAGTGTGGAGTATACGATATTCTGAGCAACTGTTTTCTTACCACTAATCATCAAACAATTGATGAATTTACTAACCAGAACGCTCTGGTAGCGTGGGTCAGGCATAATGACCCGTTTTGGAGCTTGTTTTCCGCGAGACATACATTCAAAGTTAAAGGGTCATTATTTCTTAGCAGCCTTGGCGCGCTTAGCACCGTAGATCGAACGACTGCGCTTGCGGTTAGCCACGCCTTGAGTATCGTATACACCACGCACAATGTGGTAGCGTACACCTGGCAAGTCTTTTACACGACCACCACGGATGAGTACGATGGAGTGCTCCTGCAAGTTGTGACCTTCACCAGGAATATAGGCGATCACTTCCATACCATTTGAAAGACGAACCTTAGCGACTTTACGCAAAGCCGAGTTAGGTTTCTTTGGTGTGGTTGTGTACACTTTAGTACATACACCGCGCTTAAATGGAGCGCCGCGACGCAACTCGGTGCGCTTGCGGTGCAAACTATCGTACGTAAACTGCAAAGCCGGAGACTTTGACTTAGCGACCAAAGGTGCACGACCTTTGCGCAAGATTTGGTTCATTGTTGGCATAGCCAAATGAAAATAAATAAAACCCGCCAAGAGACGGGTTCGGAAATTCGGTAAAACCTTTTCCGAACGGTGCGGCCTGGGTAGGCAGCTCTTCTCCCCTACGGGGATACTCCGTTCTGGCCTTATTCAAGCGAATAAGCTGGGGCGATTATAGCCCAGGGAGGATTTTTTGTCAAGACTAAAATAGCCCTTGCCCGCCAGTGAAAAAATCGTAGACAAAACGCACCACCGGCGAAATCCAGCTGGAAAAGAAGAAAATGAAAGCCAGCAGGACGATAATGCCATACCGGTCAAAAAAGGCTTGAGCCCGCTCGGACAGGTGGGGTGGCAACAGCGCGTACAAGAGCTTGGAGCCATCCAAGGGTGGAATTGGCACACAGTTAAAGACCCCCAGGACCACGTTAGCATAAACCACAATCGACAGAACCATCCCCAGCATCGAACCAGCAAAAAACTGCGTCATTAAGCCAAAAATAAACGCCAGGGCAAAGTTGCCACCTGGACCAGCCAAAGCCACTGCCACCGAACCCCAACGCTGATTGCGGAGGTTATAGGGGTTATAAGGTACAGGTTTAGCGTAGGCAAAAAGCAAATTACCCGCGCTCATAAAAAACAGCGACAAAGGCAGCAAAAGCGTCCCAACTGGGTCAATGTGGGACTTAGGGTTCAAGGTCAGGCGGCCAGCATACCGGGCCGTTGGGTCCCCCAGCTGGTCAGCCATCCAGCCGTGCATATACTCGTGAAAAATAGCCGACGGGATGGTAATAAAGAAATAGAGCAAAAGGGGCAGGTAATCCATACACTTGACAAAAGCGCGAAAATTAACTAAACTAGGCGCATTAGTCAAAAGTATACCCTCAATCCCCTCGTTTAGCAATATTTTTATGTCCCGCATTTGCATCTCGTGCGACAAGCGTTCGCAGAAATCGGCCACTCGCAGTCACTCGAACATCAAGACCCTGCGCCGCCAAAAAATGAACTTACAGACTGTGAATGGTGTCAAAATTTGCACCCGCTGTCTCAAAACTGCTGCCAAGCAGGCCGCAGCCGCTTAATCGGCTCAAAATAAAAATCCCCTGATTGGGGATTTTTTTATTCTCTATTTTTAACTTGAGTAGCAAACTCTTTGGGACGGTACAAAAATAAATTTAAGAAATAACCGCTTTTATCCAAAAATATTGCCTCTGGTAACGGTTTTCCATCTTTAAGAGATTTCATTTTTTTAAATGTCTCAGGATACAGATGATAGTAAGCTAAACTCGACTTCAAAAACTCACTTTGTGAGGCCGTACACCATGGTAAAACTTGACGCTCGATGGTTAAAACCGACTCGCCATTGTTAGTTTCGATTGCGCCGACCATTAAACCACGCTCAATCAGCTTATTCCACCATTCAGCCTGACTTGCTGATTTTGTTTTTACCGTGCGACACTCACGCCAGTTCTCGACCTTAGCCAAAACTTTTGGCATTTCAGCCAATTTGGCAGCGGCAATCCGGTGAGAACCATCTTTCGCAATATACATCGGCCCTTCTGGGCCTTCGACTCGTCCCAGTGTAACACTTAACGTACCCCTCGTATCAAACGCACGGCGAACGCTTTTATCAGAGCGAGATTTTGCATCAGCAATAAAATCAGTGGCAATTGTCTCAATCAATCCGTTACGTTCATCCTTCTCGTCTGGATTGCCAGACCAACTATTAAACGAAAATTGCACACTACCAGCAACTAATTTGGTATCAACCACTTGCTCGGCTGTTTGCGGTTCGGGCACAGTCAAGTCGGCGAGTATGTTCCCTTTTACATATGGTAAAACCTCGAGACGTTCGCGCTCGACCACAATTTCTGTATTTTTTTGAGTCACATGTTCGTAGTGCGTTTGGGCAACGGTTTCCAGGGCCATGTCCGTCGGTGTCTCGGGTACTTTAGGTGTTTCAATTACGCGCACTGCCGGCTTTGCTTCTTGGGGAGCATGTCGATCAAGCGCCCGATCGATAAAAGAAATTCGATTCCGGTATGCAGCCGCTTTTTCTGGATACAAAATAGCAAACGCGCCCCAAGCACTGGTACTTTCGGCAATCCACATTCGATCCCAAAGCTGGTGGTCGTTGGCTGCGATTCGGGCATATCTTCCGGTGCGTGCTTCGTTTACGTCTTTGTTAACTGCTTCAGTAATTTTTACCTCGACCGCGCGAACCGCAGGGTCTTGGCTAGGATCATCATACACTCTAGTTTTTTCTTTTTGTTCGTACGCTTGAAAATTTTCTGGAAAACGCTCACGAAATACAGCTTCAACTCGTTTTTGAATTGACACAGGCTCTTGACCACGCTGGTATGATGACGCATCTCCAAACAAATAATCTTGACCCTGACTACTTAAAATTGGTTTGTCATTTGTTTTTTCCCAAGCATTGACCAACTCCGCGCGGATTGCCTGAAAGCGCGGGTCTTTATCCAAGCCGGCCGAGGGCGCTCCGATGGCAGAGTATGGATTCTCGCCACTCGCTCTAAAATCAACGTGTTCAGCCCCACTATTTTCAGGATTCATACAAAAAATCTAACCGGCCCAATAGCCGTTCACAAATTGAATAGTATAAAACGCAAGCAAAATCGAGGAGACGATAATGTAGGCGGTTTGCCACTGTGGTTTTGATTTGGCGAGCGCGAGTGAGATTGGAAACAAAACCATACCGAACCGCGCGAGACT
This sequence comes from uncultured Gammaproteobacteria bacterium, assembly GCA_964418775.1. Taxonomy (GTDB): domain Bacteria; phylum Patescibacteriota; class Patescibacteriia; order Magasanikbacterales; family UBA922; genus 2-12-FULL-41-16. Next base: position 12,626 of record CAYQNA010000014.1, on the reverse strand, counting down.
AAGGAGGCTACCAGAAGTTAGCGGGATCAAAACAATCGCGGCCGCGTATAGCGCATACCCCCAGTCTAATTTCTTGCCAATCCATACTATGGTGCTAATGAGCACCATACCCCAAATGAGGTCGATTGAAGAGTTAGCTACTCCAGAGCGAGTTAGCCAATACAAATGGTCAGGATTGAATTGACCAAACACGCGGCCCCAATGTTTTTGCGCTATTAAAAATGCGAACGCATGGCCAGTGTAAAAATATTGCGCAGCCAAATAGGCCACAGTTCCAAGTGCAATTACCCCGCTCCACAAATAATTGGCCCAATGAGCGCGTGTTTGCCACAAGTAATAAAATAAAGGGAACACTAAAAATACGCCCGGCAAACGCGTCGCAGCGGCGAGTGCTCCAAACAGCGCCGCTCTCCCCCATTGTTTTTGTTTTGCACACACAAAAAACCAAATCGCGAGCGCTGCAAATAAAGCCTCCGTGTAAACCGCAGCAAAAAATATTGCGGTCGGACAAATTAAGAAATATAACACTGCGCGGCGGCTATCACTTTCAGAAATCTTTTCTAATTTTCCTAAACGCAACAAACCATATGCGACCGCAACTAACGCCGCCACATTAATTAGCAATCCAGCGAGCGCATACGAATGCGTCATATAATTCACACCACGCAACAACAGTGGATACAGAGGCAAAAACGCCACGTTACTTTGTCCATTCGGATCAAACGAATACCCATTTTTTGCCAGCCCCACATACCACCGCCCGTCCCACAACGTCAACACATTCTCAAAACTAAAATCATGATTCAAAAATTCCTTTTGCGTCATCCAATTATACGCATTATCTGGTTGCAAATTAAAGCGGTGTGCCCCAAACCACATTAACAAAAACATTCCAAACAACCACACCGCCACTGCGCCAATCGCAAACTGAAGAAATTTTTTGTTCATAATTAAAGTTAACTAACTTTGGACAGTATACCATTTATGAACTCAGTTTTGCTACGGTAATATTCGCGCACACTTTTTCCAGCCAAAGATTCCTTCAGTTTTCGATACTCTTCGAGCGCCCCCGAGTGAGTTCTTAAATAATTTTCAAAAGCTAGTGTTTCGTGCCAACTGACATGGTTTTTATTAATTACAAAGACATCAATTTTCTTTCCTTCCAGAATGGTTGTAAATCGCGCGCGCTGCAATTGGTAATAACTTCGCGGCTCGCTAAAAATTGGTTTTAATTTTTCAATTAACAAATCAAAATCACCTGGCTCAACCGGCACATAAATGTCAATCTCATCCTGCCCGGAAATTCCCAAGCTGCTCGCGCCGTGATGTTCAACAACCTGTTCTTTCCCCAAAATATCTTGGACCTTATTTTTGATAACCAAAAACTTTTCTTCACACGTTGGGTCAAATGGAAAAATTGCAATGGTTTTGACATCGCTTAAATGATTAACCCATTGTTCTTGTTCTGGGGTTATCATGTATTTAAAAATTGTCGGGCTAGCGGGACTTGAACCCACGACCTCATGCACCCCATGCATGCGCGCTACCAACTGCGCTATAGCCCGATAAGTGAGCGAAATGCCGAGCTTGCTCGAGCATTTCCGAACGTTCGGGATACGCCGAAGGCTTAGCCCGATGCCGAGATATTACCGAATGTCTGTTACTTTTTCAAGTAATCCGCCAACTTCTCTGCCGCAGCTTGCAACTCGGCTGGTTCTGCGCCAAATGAAAGACGTACATAACCCTCGGCGCCAAACGGTGCGCCAGGAACCATGGCCACATTGGCTTCGCTTAGCACGCGAGCGCAAAATGCCATTGAATCTGTTTCTGTTGCCCCAAGCGCGCTCATTGGCAAGAAAACATACAAACCAGCGGCTGGTGCAGTGAGTTGCAAATTGAAATTTTGATTAAGCGCAGTTACGAGCGCGTCGCGACGTGTTTTCATTTCTGCTTTTACTACTGCGTTCACATCCGCATTTTTAAATGCAGCAACGGCAGCCCACTGGCTCACTGTAGCTGTACCAGTTGTACTCTGACTTTGCCAGTCGGCGAGAACTTTAATTAATTGTTTGTTGCCCGCGACCACACCAACGCGCCAACCAGTCATAGCAAAATGTTTGGAGCAACTTTGGATAACAACAACATTGTCGTGATATTCTGGAAATGAACCGGCCGAAGTAAATTCACCGTCATATGTGAGGCCACTATACACTTCGTCTGAAACAAATAAAACGCCCTTTTCATGGGCAATTGCGACCAGCGCCCGAACTTCTTCGCGCGAATACAGTGCGCCAGTTGGGTTGCCCGCATTATTAAAAAAAATGATACGAGTGTTTTGAGTAATTGTTTTACTCAATTGTTCAGGTGTAACTTTCCAACCTGTTTGTTCCTGAGTCACAATCGTGTTCACACGCGCACCCGTCATTTCGGCCAGGCTTGGATACGAGACCCAATATGGAGCAATTACAATTGCTTCGTCCCCTGCGGCCAAAAGTGTGCGGCAGAGCGCATACAAACCAAATTTGCCGCCCGCCGTAATTAAAATTTCGTCAGTCGAATATTGCGCTTGATAATTTTGTTGGAACCATTCGCACACAGCACTGCGCAACTCTGGAATCCCGGCGGCTGGTGTGTACAAAGTTTTGCCCGCACGCAACGCGGCTTCGGCCGCTGCCACAATTGCTGGGTGTGGCACCACCATTGGCTCGCCCGCGCTCAAATTAAAAACACGCTCACCCTTTGCTTTTTTTTGTAAAGCAAGTGCGTTAATCGCCAACGTTGGTGAGGATGGAATTGTTGATCTAAATGTCAGCATAGATACAAAAAATCCCACAAAAAGGGATCTTTCGGACCCCGCGGGACAGCGGAATCATCATCCCTAATTGTATTAGGTGGGTGGCCGCAACCCTGGTCCACGGACCAGAGCAATTAGGCCTCCCGTGACAATGATTTTGTAGAATGAGATTCGCTGTCGACCGGAGAGTCTGAATCAATTATACCGCTTTAAAGACGCGTGTCAATCCTGTCTTTTGGGGACTTATGGTGGATAAATCCCAATAAGACAGGGGCCGGGGCGTCGCACGAAGCAACACCCCGACCTGCGACCCGGCGGACCCGGGCCTAGACGAACTGCGCCGCGACCTTCGCTGCCTCCTCCGGGTCCTGCGGCATCGAGATGCCGAAGTTCGAGAGAATCTTGGCGTTCGCCATGGGCACGAGAGCCGCGAGCGACAGAGACGACGGGATGTTGAGCTCCCGCGCGAGCTGATCCCGACGGACCTGAAGCTTCTCGATGAGGGACGCGTTGTCGGCGCCATCCTCGGCGAGGTACTTGAGGACCATCTGGAAAGCCGCGAAGCAGCCCAGCTTCTTGAAGAAGACCGTGTGGTTCCCGTTGACCTTGATCTTGATTTCATCGATCTGAACGATCATTGTCACTTCCAGTGCGCCCCGGCAAGGCGCGGCCAAAGAACATTTCCAGACTTGCGTCCGGAAGCGAACCCTCGTTACTCGCTTCCAGACACAAGTTTTTCTAAAAAAATCACCCCGGTTGGACCGGGGTGATGTGTATGTGATTCTAGTTAGCAGTTGCAGTTCCCACCACAGCAGTTGCCACCATCATTACTCATCACCCCAGCAGACATATAAAAGCACTTGACGTTGAGATCAAGGCGCTTAATGCTGAGAATGAGTTGTTGATGGTTTTTTGCCATATTGTTTTATTAATCCTAACGCGATTGCGGGCAGTGGTCAAGCCACTTATCCACAATGGAAATTAAGCGCGTTCGTCGTCCATGTACACGTGCATGTATTCGGACTTGTCGTAGTCGAAGATTTCCTTTTCTTCAAAGAAAATTTGGACTTCTTTTTGGCCAGATTCAGCGGAATCCGAGCAATGCACGACATTGCACATACCCATGGCGAGGTCGCCGCGGATTGTACCGCCATCCGCTTTGGAGGCGTTGGTAGCACCGGCAATGAGACGAACCGCGGCGGCGGCTCCACGACCTTCGGCTGCCAAAATCACCACTGGACTTGATTTCATAAAGGCTTCCAAGCCTGGGTAAAATGGCTTAGCAACGTGTTCGGAATAGTGTGAACGGAGGCGAACTTCATCGAGTTGCACCATTTTGAGACCAACAATTTTAAGACCCTTCTGCTCCAAGCGCTTTACTACCTCGCCCACCAAACCGCGCTGGACCCCGTCTGGTTTAACGATGACCAGGGTCTTTTCGTAGAGACCGTCGAAACGCATACATACAAAATTAAGAGTAATAATTAGGTCAAGTATATAGAAAAAACCAAAAAAGTCAATGGTGTCAATCCATGGAGAACTACTTGACTTTATGAGTGATGTTTGATACTATTTCGCTGAATTTAGCCCTTTTGGGCAATTTGGGGGGGTGCTCTTTGAGCGAAGGATACAGGCGGTGTCCACACTGCGGTGAGCTGTGCCTGAGTCGAGACCATCAGTGTTACCGGTGCGGAGGCGCGCTTGCGTAGACGCACACGGGCGCGCGGCCCCAGGCCGACCACGGTGGTCTATGACCCCAGGACCGGGCAAACCCGGCTAAACGAGTGGGTCCGATGCAACGACGGTACCTGGCGGCGAAAGGTCACGATCATCAGCACCGTCCGAAAACCACGACAATAGGAGGAAGCGACAGAGAGACAAAAACGGCGGCACCCTCGCGGAGCCGCCCATCACCAGAGATTTTCAAGCTGGAAATTTGTGGTGAGAAAAAATCCCAACCTAGGGATTTTTTGTTTACAGGTCATCAATATCGCGCAAAAAACTCTTGGGGCGTTGTTTGGTCGGAAACGGCTCATCTTCGGGTACATACTGCACATCATCAACCTCGGTACTTGGGCTCATAAATACACTCGACCCGCCTGGCGCCTCGGCAAATGCCAACAAATCACGCGAAACCTCGGATAAAAACGGACTTGGTCCTTGCAAATAGCTATTCATACTCCCCGTCAGTGGATAGGACAAATGCAAATATTTTTTCGCGCGCGTGACCGCCACATAAAACAAACGGCGCTCTTCTTCCAATCCCCCGTCTTCGGTGAGTGCGCGTTCGTGTGGAAATTGTCCGGCTGAAACATTTAAAATAAACACGGCTTCCCACTCCAACCCTTTGGCTTGGTGAATGGTGGAGAGGACAATTTTTTCATCGTCTTTGGCTGCGCCTGGACGTTGAAATTGCTCCTGAAGCACAGACTCAGCCAGAAATTTCGAGAGGTCGGTTTCGTGCTCTGATAATTGCGCGAGTTGTTCCAAATCCTCAACGCGTTCGCGGAAATCCGGATACTCAGCTTCCAAATATTCCATGTATTTGGAACGCAGCACCGCTTTAATGAGTGGCGATGGTTCGGCTGGCTCCTGCGCCATTAAATACCACACATTACAAAAGTCTTTCCAACCCAAACGCGCGCGCACTGGCAACATTTGATTAATTTCATCAAGCGTGGCGTCGGTCACTTCCGTCACCTTGCCAACAAGCGCGATAATTTTCTCGGCCGCCGACGGACCAATGCCCGCCTGCAAAGTGAGCACGCGCGTCCAGGCAATTTCATCGTGATGATTGGCAAACACACGCAAAAATGCGAGCACATCTTTCACATGCGCGCGCTCGAAAAAGCGCACACCGCCGCGATAATCGTACGGAATATTGCGTTTATTTAACTCAAGTTCGAGCGCTTGTGAGTGAAAAGCAGCGCGAAATAACACGGCCACATGTGGCAACTTCACACCCTCGTCGCGTAATTCCAAAATACGTTCAGCCACAAATTCAGCTTCTTCGCGTTGGTCCAAAAAAGCCCGCACCTCTGGCTTGGTGAATTTTTCGCGCACGCTTTTTAAATTTTTCTTGAATTGCTTGCTGTTATTAGCAATCACTTCGTTCGCCACATCCAAAATATCTGGCGTGGAACGATAATTAGTTTCGAGTTTAAAAATACGTGGATTGGGGTAATGTTTTTCGAAATCCAAAATGTTGGCAATGTCTGCCGCACGAAACGAATAAATACTCTGCGCATCGTCCCCCACCACCAACACATTGTTATGTACCGATGCCATTGCGCGAATAATTGAAGCCTGAATTTTATTGGTGTCCTGATACTCGTCAACAAGTACATATTCAAACTGTTTGGCCAAACGCAGACGTAAATTTTCATTGGCTTGGAGCAACTGCGCGAGATTCACGAGCAAGTCATCGAAATCCATTGCATTGGCGGCCTTTTTGCGCTTATTATATTCAGTGGCCACGCGCACGAGCGTGTCCGAAACCGCGGACCATTTGGGGTGTTTTAAACCAATTAAATTTTCCAAACTAACCTGCGCATTGCGCGCATAACTGATGAGTGATTGAATCACGGCCGGTGATGGAAAGCGTTTTTGCGTGCGATCCACACCTTCACCTTTTAAACACAACTTTAAAATATCTTTGCTGTCTTCGGAATCGAGCACTGTGAAATTATTTTGGTAACCCAACAGTGCGCCGTATTGTTTGAGCAAACGGAACGCAATGTGGTGGAATGTACCAGACCATGGCAGAGTGGTTTTGCCCTCGCGCGCAATTGGCAATTGCTGGACGCGATGCACCATTTCGCGCGCCGCTTTGTTCGTAAATGTCACAAGCAAAATCGCGTCCGGCGCCACGCCACGCTCGAGCAAATAGGCCACGCGGTACGTAATGGTGCGTGTCTTGCCACTCCCCGCCCCAGCCAAAACCAAACACGGCCCGTCGCCATTGCGGACCACAGCCAACTGCTCCTCGTTCAATTCCTTGGCAAAATCGATTGCAAAATCAACAGTCATATTCGGCCATTGTAGCAGAAAAAAATAAACCTATCCACACCCTCTTTTTGACAAAAATTAAATCACAACGTAGAGTTATTTGTACACATATGAAACCGTCTTTAGCGAACAACCTTACTTATACATTAAAACGGAGCTTTGCTTGTCTCCGTTGGCTTCGTGCTACCAAGCATTTTATTGTGTTTGGCATTTTCCGTAGTTTTCTCTCTGTATAAGTGATTTTCACCATACTATAAGACCGCTACGGACAACCGTAGCGGTTTTTATTTAAAAAGTTTTAGTTGGGCGACGCTTCTTGCACCCTGCATCGGAATGGTCCGGCGCAGGGACCCAGGAAGGGTCGGTTCTCAAAAACAGGATGTTGCGCAATCCGTGAAGGAGCAGACATGCAGCACAATTTGAATCCCAAGGTTCCTCTGACGCCGGTCCCCGAGGCTCAGCAGATCATCGCCACCGAGCTCATCCGCCACGGCTGGCTGCCACAGGATGCGGCCGGCCTCAAGCGGACGCGGCTTAGCTTCGCCAAGAAGGCGAAGGTCGAGCTCGGGCTCGCTGGTTCGCCGCTCGGCGTCCAGCTCCCGGCCCAGAACACGCAGGTGTGGCCGCGCAACGCGCCGCTTCTGCTCGGGCTCGAGCAGAAGTTCGGGTCCATCGGGTTCAAGTTCTTCCACAGCGTCTTCCCCATCCGGGGTGAGACGGTGCGGTTCGAGCACGATGCCGAAGGACACGCGGTCATGTTCGTGGACGGGGCGCTGCGGCGCATCAGCCACGAGCAGACGAGCAAACCGTCGGGCGGTAGCAAGCCCGAGCCGGTCGCCACGTTCTTCTACGAGAGCGCTGGCGAGAAGAAGGTGGTCGCCGAGTACCACAACGCGCGGGTGGGCATCAGCTACGAGAAGCTGCCCACGATCAGCGGTCAGGCCGTGACGCTCGTGGAGCTCTACTCGTTCAACGCGGAACTCTTCGACGGCATGAAGGTCTCCAAGCCGCTGTTCGAGGGTCTGCGCGCGGGCAGCCGCGTGCCGGATTTCGAGGCGGTGCGCGAGCGCACCAACGCGACGGGCATCGGCTACAAGGGTATGGAGGGGACGTCGTGGCACATGTGCCCACAGACGCTGGCTTTGCCCGCACAGCTGAACAACGAGCTGACGGCGCTGGGCCAGGCCCTGTTCATCCTCAATGACGTGGTCCGCACGCTCTGGATCGCGGGTGACCCCGCGGTTCATACGCTGCTGACGCACAAGGTGCCGGCGCACATCCCGCGCATCGTCGCTGACGCGCCGGTTCTGCTCCTCCGCCCGGACCTGGTCCTGGTGGACAAGGGCAACGGTGAGTACAGCGTGGTGTGCACGGAGATCGAGTCGTGTGGTGCTGGCCTGGGCATGGCGTACAGCCTGCAGGTCCAGTACGGCATGAGCCACGATCACATCGACGCGTTCGTCCAGATGCTCGCGGGTCGGGATTTCGTCGTCATGGCGACGCATCACTGGGCGGAGTACATCCGCGAGGTGATGACGTTCATGAACGCGCTCAAGCAGCGCGGCGTGAAGATCCGGTACATCCTCGACCGCAAGCTGGCGGAAATCCAGAAGCTGATCCAGCCTGATGGGCCCCGGTCCGACCTGCGTTGGGTCATGCCGGCGGCCCTGCCGGACCACCTGAAGGCCAACTGGAACACGGACCTCATCGGTCAGCTCCAGCGCACGGGCTTCATCGAGTCCATCGAGGACTACGACGAGGCGGACCTCCCGCAGGACGTGGGGGACGCTCTCGTGTTCCGCTTCGGCTACAGCAGCAACTTCTCGCCCAACGTCACCGCGCTCATGGAAACGTGGCGGGCGGTGGGTGCTGAGTTCCTCAACCCGGTCCAGCACTACCTGGAGAACAAGGCGTTCCTCGGAACCGCCTGGCTCAAGTCGGTGTGCAACCGGATTACGGAGCAGTACGGCGCCGAACATGTCGCCACGCTGCATCGGTGTCTCGCGACCACCTCGGTGCTCGGGCTTGCGCTCGACCCGTCGTGGTTGATCCCCAACATCTTCACGGACGAGGATGAACGAGACTACCAGGCTCGCGCGGTCATCAAGTACGCGGGGATGGACGACGAGAACCAGTCGTGGGGCGCGCGCAGCGTGCTCATCGGCAGCCGCATGACGACGCCGGCCTGGGAACGGGCAGTCGCCGAGTACAAGCGGAAGCTGTTCCCCGCGGTGCAGCAGGTGCTCATCAACTCGGTGCAGTTCGACGTCGGGTATGTGGATCACACGGGCACGCTGCGGGAAATGCCCAAGGCGCGCACGCGGCTCACGCCGTTCATGATCCGCCAGGGCAACGGGACCGAGCAAGTGCAGCATGTCGCGCACATGCTCACTCTGCGCCCGGAGGTGCTCGTGCACGGGGCTTCGAACTCGGCCGAGACCATGCTGGTGTTCGAATGAGCGGTCTCGCGTCCAAGCAGTTCAACATCGCGGCTCATTACGACGTCATGGCCCAGCTGGACCAGGACGTGCACGATGACCACGAGTTGGCTCGCTCCGAGACGGAGCTCGCGCTGCGGCTCATTGGCGAGACCACGCCGCGTTCGGTGTTTCTCCCCTGCTTCGGCACGGGGCGGCACATCGCGGCTTTGCTCGCCCACGGCGTGCAGCGGATCGTCGGCGTTGACCTCTCCCCCGAGTGTGTGACCAAGGCGCTTCGCGCGCACGGTCACGACCCGCGGGTCCGGCTCGAAGTCGGCGACCTCTGCACCTGGCAGTCGCACGAAGAGTTCGACGCGAGCATCTTGCTCGGGAACTCCTTCGGCGACATCACGAATCCGGACCTGCTCGACCGCGTGACGGCGGGCATGGTTCGGAGCTTGCGTCCCAGCGGACGCTTCGTGATGGACTACATTGGCACTGGGTACCTACCGCGCTGCGAGGCCGGTACCACCACGACGTGGAACGCGACCCTCAACGGGCGCAACGTTCGCGACGCGCGTACGCCGGTCTTCGACCCGGCCACGAACGTCATGAGCATTCACGTCAAGGCGACCGACGCCGAGAGCGGCACGGTCACGTGGCAGGGTCGCTACGACAAGCTCGTCCTCACGGACGACGAAGTCGTGGCGATGTTCGCCAACAACGAAGTTTCGCTGCAGCGCCTCGGCGTCGCAACGGAACTCAACCGCTACTACGCGAACCACGCCGGCGAGCTCGGCATGATCGCACGTAGCACGTGGTGGCTGGGGACCAAGGAGACCCTGGCCGTCTGAACCGGATGGGAGGACGACACACGTCGTTCTCCCATCCGCGTCACTCCCTTTTTCTTATATGATTACCAAATCCGCACTGCAAAACACATTCGTCGAACTCATGCACATTGATGAGATTTATCCGAATGAGGACAAAGTTATTTCTTATACCATGCAGCGCTTAGAGCAGGCTGGCGTATCGTGCGAGCTTGATTCTTTTCGTAATATTGTTGCCAAAATCCCAGGTATTGGTGAACCAGTTATGCTGTCTTCTCACTTAGATATTCCTGAACCACTACCCAATCCAGATTACACAATTAATGGTGATGTGATTCGTTCAAATGGTACAGGTATTCTAGGTGCAGACCCCAAAACTGGTTTAGCAATTTTAATTGAATTTTTGGCACACATGGTCAACCAGGACCATAGCACTCACGCGCCGATTGAAGCACTGTTAACACGCGGCGAAGAGACGGGGCTCTACGGCGCGCTCAACGCAGACTACAGCAAAATCACGGCTAAAATTGGTTTAGTTCTTGATGAAGATGGTCCAGTAACCCAAGTTGTTACCCAAGCACCAGCGTTTGTGCGCATTGACGCCACTTGTATTGGCAAAGTAGTGCACCCACGCGAACCTGAACTTGGTGTTAATGCTTTACACACAATGTGTGATGCACTCATGAAGTTACCATGGGGTTACAGCACAGAAGGCGTGACGTGGAATGTTGGTATGTTCCAATCTGGTACTGCACGCAACAGCGTACCAGGCACAGCCACAATCAAGGCCGAATTGCGCAGTTATGACACAGCCAAAGTAGTGGCCGAGGGCGAACGAGTTGAAAAAACATTGCGCGAGACTGCCATTGCTCACGGCGCAGAAATGGAGATTGAACGAGTAATGGAATTTGAAGGTTACAATTTAACCAAAGATCACACTTTGTTTACACGCTTGGAAAAAACTTTTGCAACCATGCAGTTGGCCCCAAATTATTTTCAAACATTTGGTGGCTCTGATGCAAATGTGTTCAATGCAAAGGGAATTCGCTGTGTGCCAATTGGTTCAGGCTATTACAATGCACACCAATACACCGAGGAAGCGCACATGGATGACATGTTGCAAATTTCTGATTTCCTTACAATATTTTGCACCACAGCCTAATCTACTTACCGTGCACAGCATTCATAAACTGTGCAACTTTCTCCTGACTCACGACCCCACCCTCTTTCAACGCCGTGCCCACAAATGCGCCATTAATATGCGCAAAAAACGCGGCACCATTCTGCGGGTCCATACCACTGCCAGTCAAAATAACTTGACCCGGAAATTGCGCGCGTAATTCTTGCACCGCCGCAACGGTTGGCGGCACACCGGTTTCGAGCCCAGTCACAATTACGCCATCGCTCCCCTGCGCAAATGCTTGCGCGGCTGACCACGACAACGGTTGGCCATCGAGCGCATGCTTATGTTTAACTTGAATGTCAGTAAATAATAAGCATTGCGGCGCCAGTGAATTTCGCATAGCAACAATCTGCTCCGCTTCAGGATAAATAATCCCCGCATCGCTGTCATTCGTGTCCACGAATGTATCAATGCGCACAAACTCCAAATCGTGCGTTGCGGCCAATTGCAATGTTGCGCGCCAATCATTATATAGCACACAAACACCTAAAGGAGTTTCAGATAAATTTTTCAAATGCCCCACCACTGCCTGTAGTACGTCTAATTGCTGAGCAGTGACGGTAATATTCCACGGCTTGTCACCCTCATTAATCACACAGATTGCATCAATTCCACCGCGCACAAGAGCCCAGTAATCAGCTTTAGCCAACGCGATTATTTGTGGTAATTCTGTTTCATTAATTCCACGAATTTTAGGCAGATGAACCATGCCAATAACAAACTTTTTATTTTGTAATAACCAATCCCGCATAATTATACCGCCTGAACACTTAAATTAATCATGTGACCAAACTTGAGGTTTTTTGTTTTAAGGTAATTAGCATTGAATTCATTGGAGGCCACGCTGTGTTCAATCCGTTCAGTAACCTCAATTCCTTCATTCCGCAATTGCGCGATTTTATCTGGATTATTAGTCATCAAATTAACTGAGTGCACATCAAGATGTTTTAAAATATCAGCGGCAATATCATATTTTCGCGCGTCAGCCGGTAAACCGAGTTTTAAATTTGCTTCGAGTGTGTCATAACCACAATCCTGCAATTGGTACGCACGCAACTTATTTAGCAACCCAATTCCCCGCCCTTCCTGGCGCAAATACAGTACAATACCCCGTTCGGCTTGGCCAATTTGTTCGAGTGACTTTATTAATTGTGGACGACAGTCACATTTGAGTGAACCAAGCGCATCACCAGTTAAACATTCAGAGTGAATGCGCGTGAGCACTGATTTTTGATTAGTTACATTACCGCTTACAATGGCAATATGTTCCTGATTATTGCGCGTATCTTTAAAACCATACAACATAAATGTCCCGAATTCACTGGGTAATTTCGCTGAAACCACGAACTCCAGGTGACTCATTGCTTGTGGCATATGGTAAAAAAAATCAC
>CAYQNA010000013.1:16358-24322 GCA_964418775.1 uncultured Gammaproteobacteria bacterium | reverse complement strand
TTTGATGACGGCCGTTTGACGGACAGTGCAGGGCGCACGATTGATTTTAAAGATACAATTATTATTGCCACGTCCAACGCGGGTACGAGTTTTGTGCAAGAAGAAATCCGCGCCGGTAAAGCGCTTAATGTTGTGCGTGACGCACTCATTCGCACAGAGTTAAAACAGTATTACCGTCCAGAATTCTTGAATCGTTTTGATGGTATTGTTCTCTTTAAACCACTGGAGAAACCAGAGATCCGCGAAATCGCGCGTTTTATGCTGAAGCGTGTGGCCAAAGATTTGCAAGCACGCGGTGTGTCGTTTCAAGTTGAAGAAGCGGCGCTTGATGCGTTGGCTGACATTGGTTTTGATCCGGATTTTGGCGCGCGTCCAATGCGTCGTGCAATTCAGGAAAAAGTTGAAAATCAATTGGCAGACTTGGTGCTCCAGGGCAAACTTGGTCGTCGCGACACCGTAATTCTTGGCCCAAATGCTGCCCTGCGTATTGAAAGCGCAGCGTCTCGGGTAACTCCAGTATGAATTTAGATTGGGCTCTGTTTGCCATTGCGCTTGCCTCAGCGCTGGTGTTAACGCCAATTGCCGGTGTGCTTATGCGTGGTTGGGGTGTGGTTGACCGTCCCCAATCAAATGCGCGCAAAATTCACCGCCGTCCGATTCCACTTGGTGGTGGCTGGGCAATTTTCTTCGTTTTTTTTGCGGGCCTCGCGCTTCTGTGGCATTACAACGAGCCAACGCAAAATTTTGTTACCACTGGTGCGGCACTCGCGTTTTTTGGCGGCGCACTTGTGCTTATGATTGGCGGTTTTTGGGATGATAAGTATGCGCTCAAACCGTATCAACAGATTATTTTTCCGTTATTCGCTGCAGTAATTGCAGTGGTTGGTGGTATCGGCCCGCGCGCACTCACAAATCCGTTTGGTGGTGTGCTCGAACTTTCGCTTACAGCTGCGAACGCAGTCACGTTTGTGTGGCTCATGGGCCTTATGTTCACCACTAAATTTCTCGATGGTCTTGATGGGCTCGTTGCCGGCGTGGTGGCGATTGGGGCAATTATTTTGTACTTCCTAACCCAGCAACCAATGTGGTTTCAGCCTGAACTCGGCCGTATTATTATGGTCCTGGCTGGTGCCTGCGTTGGATTTTTGGTGTGGAATTTTCACCCTGCGAAAATTTTCCTTGGCGAGGGCGGTAGTCTGCTCGTCGGCTATTTAATGGGTGTGCTTGCGGTGTTGGCTGGTGGTAAAATTATGACTGCTTTTCTTGTGCTTGGTGTGCCTGCACTCGATGTGCTACGTGTAATTGTAAGGCGCTGGCAAAAAAGCAAACCGATTTTTGTGGGCGACAGGGAACATTTTCATTTTCAATTACTCGCTGCTGGCTTGTCGCAACGTCAGGCCGTCCTCCTTATGTACGGAGTTGCTGCCGTGTTTGGCGTTAGTGGTCTCGTACTGCAAAATGTTCACAAACTCCTCGCGCTCGGGGCCTTACTTGTGGTAATGTTATTAGTAAGTGCCTGGATTATTCGTCAGGAACACCGTCATTAATATGGAGAAATCACAAACAAAAGTTACCAGAAAAATGAAAATTTTTGGCGTTGTTTTTTTGGTTGCCATTGTTGTCCTTCAGTTCACCAAATACAATTGGGATGAGGCGAGTGTGGCGCTTAAAGATGTGCCGCTCCATACCCTGGTTGCCAAAAATGCGTATCAACTCGAAAAAGGCCTGGGCGGTCGTGAGTCCCTGGCTCCGTACGATGCCATGATTTTTCCGTTTAGCATTCCGGGCCGGTACGCCTTTGTGATGCGGAACATGAAGTTTGCGATCGATATTGTTTGGTTGAACGCCGGTCAGGTCGTGGATATTGCCCCGAGCGTGCCCCCAGAGCCTGGGGTGGGCGAGGACCAGCTCAAGCGTTATTTGCCCCGTTCGGCGGCCAACATGGTCATCGAGCTGCCGGCTGGCTGGGCCCAGGCCCATGGCCTGGCAATTGGGGATAGGCTGACCGTGCCCGAGCCTTGACTTTTTTCCTAGGCTCAGGTATACTGCGGGCACTTGATTAATTAGCTTTAAAAGCGTGTATGTTTGCCGTTATTGAAACTGGTGGAAAACAATACCTCGTAAAGAGCGGGGATAGCCTCAAAATCGAAAAACTCGAAGCCGAAGCAGGCACCGAAGTTGTCTTTGACAAAGTTCTCTTGCTCGCTGATGACGATGGTTTGAACGTTGAAATCGGCCGCCCATATTTGGAAGGCGTAACTGTAACTGCTAACGTAGAACAGCAGGGCCGTTCCAAGAAAATCCTGGTTGTAAAATACAAGCGCAAGGTCCGCTATACCCGCACTCGCGGTCATCGCCAGGCCTTTACCAAGGTAGCCGTAAAGTCCGTTAAGTAATTTCTTCAAAAATAAAACTCCCGTACTGCGGGAGTTTTTGTTTACAGTAAATTTTGGTGCAATTAAATACTTTTCACGCGATTTTGTAACGCGCTGCCAAGGGTAATGTCATCGGCATACTGCAGGTCGCTACCCATAGGGAGGCCACGGGCCAGGCGGGTGATGGTGACATGTGGTGCCGCGCGTTTGAGTTCTTGTTCTAAGAATAACATTGTGGTCTCGCCTGGTAGGTCTGGACTAAGAGCCAGGATGACTTCTTTGATTTTTGAGTTACTGGCGCGTGCAATGAGTTCGGGGATTTTTACACCCACTTCGGTTTCGGCGGCTGCGTCGATTAAGCCACGCAGGACGTGAAAAAGGCCATGATATTGGCCCGTGCGGTCAATGGCTTGCAAATCTTGCGGTTCAGCGACCACGCAAATTACGTCAGTCGCACGCTTTGGGTCAGCGCAGCGCACGCATGGTGAGCGATCAGAAAAATCCCAACACACTTCGCAACTGCGCACCTGTTCCATTAATTGTTTGAGCGCAAGTGTTAATTCGGCCACGTCTTTTTTACCTGACTTCAATAAATAAAACACAAACCGCTCGGCCGTGCGACGCCCGACCGAGGGTAAATGTGAAAACGTACGAATTAAATTATCAATTGGTCTGGGATACACACTAGGGAACCTAGCTAAGGCCTGGGATATTTGGGAGACCGCCCATTTCCTTCATTTTCATGGCCATAATGCGTTGCATTTGCTTGAGGGCATCGCGGTGCGCTTCCTTGATTGCATCTTCGAGCTTGGATTTTTTGTCTGGTGACAAAAGTTCTGGGTCAATGGCCAGTGCTACCATTTCGAGTGTGCCATTTACAGTCATGACTACTTTGCCGCCAGCGGTGTTGACCGATACGGTCTCGGCGGACAATTTGGCCTGCAATTCTTTGGCCTGGTCGCGCATGTCTTTGAATTCCTTGAGTTTGTTGAACATATGCAGTATGCAATTAGTTATTAATAATTACTCCCCAAACGCTCCGCCACCACCACTGTGCCGCGTGTCCAAATTGCGGTAACTGGCGCGCGCTTCGTCAAAGAAAACGCGGGCCACGCCGGTTGGGCCGTTACGGTGTTTGGCCACGTGGATTTCGCCCAAATAGCGTTCGTCAGGCGGGATATCCTCCAGGCGGTAGTTACGGTCGGCGGCTTTGCGGTAGATAAATAATACCACATCAGCGTCCTGTTCGATACTGCCCGACTCGCGGAGGTGGGAGAGTTTTGGGATGGCTGGTTTGGTTTGTTCTACGGCGCGGGAGAGCTGGGAGAGAGCAAGAACAGGTACGTTTAATTCACGCGCCAAACCCTTGAGACCGCGTGACATTTCGGACACTTCTTGCACGCGGTTATCACTGCCGCCTTTGCCCGAGCCTTCCATGAGCTGCAAGTAGTCGATGATAATGAGGCCCAATCCATGCTCGGATTTAAGGCGACGAGCTTTTGTGCGCAATTGCATCACATTTGTGGCGGGGTGGTCGTCAATGTAAATTGGCGCTTCGGACAAAACACCCATGGCATGACCAATGCGGGGGAAGTCATCGCTGTTTGGACTGTCAGATAAATTACCAGTGCGCATTTTCCATAGGTCAACACCAGCCTCGGCGCAAAGCATGCGGTCCACAAATTGCTCTTTACTCATTTCGAGTGAGAAAATACCGACCGCAACCTTTTCGCGAATCGCGACGTGGCGCGCAATGTCGAGCGCGAGCGAGGTTTTACCAACTGATGGACGGGCCGCAAGAATGACCAAGTCCGAATTTTGCAAACCAGCCAAAATATTATCTAATTCTTTAAAACCAGTTGGTACGCCGCGCAGCTTGCCTTTTTCGCGGTGCAATTCATCAATACGGTCAAACGCCTCGGACAAAATACCGCGAATAGGCGTGAACGCTTGTTTAATGTGTTTTTGGGTAATTTGGTAAATTTGTTGTTGGGCTTGGTCCAAAACCGGTTCAATATCTTCGCCATCTTCTTGATAACCTAAACGCGAAATTTCTTGCGCCGCCGTTAATAATTTTCGGAGCGTGGCTTTGCGCGCAATAATGTCCGCGTAATTTTTGATATGCGCCGTGGTTGGGACGCTGTTCGAGAGTGAGGCCAAAAATGCGCGACCACCGGCCCGTTCGAGCTGGCCTTTTTCTTCCAAACGATTGCTGAGTGTGAGCAAATCAACTGGCTCGCCCTTGCCATACAATTCCAGCATGGACTCAAAAATCAGGGCATGGCCAGTCTTATAAAAATCAGCCGGGTCAATCGCATCGGCAATCTTAAGCATGGCGTCTTTGTCCAATAAAATCGAGCCCAAGAGGGATTGCTCGGCCTCTAGGTTGTGGGGCGGAATTTTTTCGATTTGGGTCATGTCGGCCATAGGTACCGCCTATAATAACCCATCCCGCGGGCGGGGGCAAATAGGGGAGTTGATATCCTGTTCATAGGCTGGGGATGGGGTGTGGAGGGTTGACAAAATTGGCCAAAAATGGGCATTTTGGCTATACTTTGGGAACTATATGAAAGTCGCGATTATCAACAACATCTATCCACCCTACGATCGTGGTGGGGCCGAGCAAGTAGTGGTCAAAACCGTGGCTGGGTTGCGCGCGGCCGGACACCAGGTGGTTGTGATTACGACCACGCCGGGCAAGCCTCAGACCGAGGTTGTGGCGCCAGATCTGACGTTGTATCACATTCACCCGCGCAATGTGTTTTTTTATACTGATGCGCACCAGTACAATTTTGTGATCCGATTTGTGTGGCATGTAATTGATATTTTTAATTATTCAGCGGCACGGGCGGTTAAAGAAATTTTGGCGCGCGAAAAACCTGATGTTGTGCACACGCATAATTTGATGGGCTTGAGTTTTTTATTGCCACGTGCGATTCGTCAGTCTGTTCGCCGTCATGTGCATACCGTGCACGATGTCCAGCTCGTTGAACCAAGCGGTATGATTTTAAAAGCGCGCGAAAGCAGTTGGCGGTACAATGGTTTGCCAACGCGTTTGTACACATGGCTTATGCGCGCGCTGATTGGCTCGCCGCAGGTTGTGATTTCACCATCGCAATTTTTGCGTGATTTTTATACTACGCGTGGGTTTTTTGCTAATTCAACTATCCAAGTGGTGCGGAATCCAGTTATGTTTGCCCCATTACCAGCCGTGACCAAATTACACACTTCGGTCACACGCTTTGGATATATTGGCCAGATTGAAACACACAAAGGGGTGGCCTTGTTGGTGCAGGCATTTCAAAATTTACCCACAGATGTTAACGCTGAACTGCACATTATGGGTAATGGCACCCAATTTGAACAATTGAAAAAACAAACCGCAACTGATGCCCGCATTGTGTGGTATGGTCGCGTGGAGCGCAAAGCCTTGCCTGAATTATTACAAACTCTCGATGCGCTGGTGGTTCCGTCGCTCTGTTATGAAAATTCACCAACCGTAATTTTTGAAAGTTTTGCCTGCCATGTGCCCGTAATTGCGAGCAATATCGAGGGCATTGCTGAGCTGATTCAAGAGGGCGAGAATGGTCTTACATTCAAAGCTGGCGACGCCGCATCGCTCACCGAACGCCTTGCTTGGAGCACTGCCAATCGCCCAGACCTCGCCCGCATGGGCGCCAACACACAGACGTATCTCGCCGGCCTTTCTCAGGCCGAGTACATTGCTCGCCTTGAGTCCGTGTACAAAGCTTAATTTCGTTCGTATTCAAACACGTGAATTTGTCCGCCCTCGATGCTGGTCCAATGGTCGGTCGTGTTTTTTGCGGCTGCCACAATTTGATTGTAATGGGCCCAATACGAATTGATCACAAAATACGCTTTGTCAGCGCCAAATAAATCCATGGCGGTGCGCATGGTGCTGGTGGATGGGTTGCGCCACATGTCGGTGTACAAATCAAAGAGCGGACTGCCGCTGGGAATTGAATAATATGAATATTGCCCAAGCGGAGTGTCAAAATATTTAGCAAAACTGAATTCCGATAATGCGGCTACGCCAACCACTGGATTGGCGAGCACCACATAGTTAATATCTTTGGTGTGGTTGTTGTCTGCATCAATCCACTGCACAGCTTTGATATCCGCGTTTGTTACATTAAAGCCTGGAAAATTGACCTTTTTGTTGTGTTGTGGATACGAAAAATAAAATGCAATCGTAAGACCAATAGCGGCGCAGACCAGTGTGGTTCCAAAAATTGCAGTGGCGAATTTAGTTTTTTTAATTGCCAGGTATAGTACGCCAATACCCGCACCAGCCCAGGGCAAAATCCACATCATGGAAGCACGCAACAAACGCAGCGGATAGTCGCCTTGTTCAAAACTGTGCACATCCGGAAACACAATCCACGTGCGGAGCAAAATCGCAGCGCCAACAAATGCGACCGTTGTAATTGGAAATAACCAACGTCCAAATTTTTTCAGTGGCTCAACCCACCAGCCAATTAAGGCGAGTGCGACCACGAGTGGTGCAAGCGCCCATTCTAATTTGTAAAAATAATTCCACACGCGTGGCGCACTTGGGTTGTACCAAAATGGTAGTGCATACAATTCCAAAAAGTGTGACAACTTGGTCAAAGGGTTTACAAAATCAGGCCAAGGCAAACCTTTGGCCAATAAATACATTGTAAATAGTGTCGGCACGGTTAGCACGGCGGCCACAGCATACACAATGAGGAGTGATGTTTGTGCACTACTTTTCCATTTTTGGCCAATAAGCGCAACCAAAATTACGAGCATTAACGGTGCCCCCAACATGATGTGTGTAAACAAACCAAAGAGCCCTAAACTAATGGGTACGAGCGCACCAATCGTACCTTTTTGGTATTCGAGCAGGGCGCAAATTGTGGCCATGATAATGAGCAGCAGTAAATTGTACGGCGTAGTTAAACCAAGCCACAAAAAATAGAGAGCTGGATACAACCACATGAGATTGAGCGCGAGCGCAGCGGGAAAATTCCATACACGCGTAAACAAACGTTGAAACAGCGCGGGCAATGATAACGCGGCCGCTACTGGCACTAACCAAATGTCAATCAAGTGGATTGGCAAGGCCGTAACTTTTGCTAACCACACCACCAGCGTGTATTGCCCAATATAAATGGGTTGTTTGGGTAAAATAAAACCATGCGCCGCAATCCAATCTTCGGTGGCGCGGTGAATAAAACCATCAAAACCAAAGCCCAGCGGGTACATGATAATGGTCACGCCATAGGTGGTGAAAAGATGCAACGCAGTGGCCGCATACGCGAGCGCACGCGAACGCATAAACCAAGGTGCGGCGAGGGTTGTAATCATCGTCACACCATAAACACCAAAAAACCACAGCGGCAATGCGCGCCACGGCGAATTTAAAACACCATACGTGCGGTGCGTGTACAAAGTGGCCAGCAAAATAATTTCCAAAATAATAATGCCACTGCTCCACAACCAATCGGTACGCGTTAATTTTGGCAACGTGAATTTAGGTAATGGGGGAGCCAACCAGGCCAATGCGCCGAGTGCGAGCAATGACAGCACAATTACCCAATTCCA
>CAYQNA010000013.1:0-16258 GCA_964418775.1 uncultured Gammaproteobacteria bacterium | reverse complement strand
TTCAATTGGGGTGTGGGTCTTGCCGTTCTTGACTCCGTTGCTCGCTATTGTCGCGGTGCTTGCGGCCGTGCGTTTGTGGCAGATTATTTTTCCCGGCATTTCGCGCAGTGGATTATTGTTGCTCGCACTTTCGTTCCCACCGCTTTGGTATTATGCAGCGCGGCCATTGTTACCAAACCTGCCATTTTTGGCGCTCTTAATTATTGGCGCCGTGTGGCTCATTGCGCCGCCAGCTAAAAAAGGTCTGCGCTGGTGGCATGATATTGCTGGTGCCTTTAGTATTTGTTTAGCGCTGTTGATTCGTCCAAGTGAGGGTCTGTGGGTAGCGATTGCGGGTCTGATTGTGGTAATTACGTATCGCACGCAGATTCCATGGCAGCGTATAGTTAGGTGGGGCAGTGTAGCACTTGTCATGTTGGCGGTTTATTTTGGTCTAACGAGTTTGTGGTACGGCCATGCAAGTGGAGGATATATTGTTTCGCGTTCATTGCCGGTCACACACTGGTGGACTTTATTGTTGCCATTTGGTTTCTCTGCCCGTAATTTGGCGGCCACGGGCTACACGTACGGGTTAATACTGTGGCCGTGGTTAGTGTTGCCGGCATTGGCGTGGCTGGCGCGTGGTTTAATGCAATGGCGTGAAATGACTAAAGCACAAAAAGTGTATGTTGCTGTCACAATTTTTGTTGGTCTGTATTTGTGGATTTATTATGGCAGCTGGCGCGATGCAAATTATGATTTGAAAACAATTGGGGTGGCGTATGCGCGCTACTGGCTGCCCGTATTTATATTACTAGTGCCATTTGCCGTGCGTGCGTATCAATTGGTTGCAGCCATGATTGGGCGCAGTCACACAAAAATCACGTTCGCAATTATTCTAGGGGTACTCGTGATTGGTAATGCAAATGCCGTGTATTCTGGTATCGATGGTGTAACTGCTTTAACGCAGAGTTTGCGCACTGGTGCCGCCTTGCGCGAAGCAATCCGCACAAACACGCCAGAGCGCGCCATTATTGTAGCCGAACGTGACGACAAATTTATTTGGCCGACTCGCCAGGTCATGGTCCGATTTATGGACCCACGTGTGCGTCAGGCCACCGCTGACTTCGTTGCACGTGATTGGCCGGTGTATTATATTTCACGCACCTTAACACCAACTCAGTTGCAAGCGATGAACGTGTGGCTTGAACCAGTGCGCTTACAGTTTAGCGTTTCACCTGAATTAATTCCTGGCTATACTTTGTATTCAATAATAAAACTTTAATATGTCAGACTGTCTTTTTTGCAAAATTGTGGCGGGCCAAATTCCCAATCACACGGTTGTAGAAACTCCAGACGCGCTCGCGTTCCTGGATATTTTCCCTTGTGTTGATGGGCATGTGGTGGTCATTCCCAAAACACATGCGGTCACGTTGCCAGAATTGCCAACTGAAAAAGTTGGGCCTTTGTACGAAGCGGTACAAGCGGCCATGAAGCGTGTACAAGAAGTGGTGGGTTGTGATGGTTTTTCAGTTGGTTGGAATCATGGCGAAGCCGGTGTTCAGGCGGTGCCGCATTTGCACGTGCATATTTTACCACGTTGGAAAAACGATGGCGGCGGCAACATGCATTCAATTATCAAAACACCAACCAAAATTTCCGTGGCCGAAATGGCGGCTAAATTCAAAGTATGAAAACGCTTAGCAGCGAAGTGCTCCACGCCAATCCGTGGTGGGAATACAAGCACGATGAATACGAATTGCCAGACAATAAAATCGGTAATTATTATTATGGTGCCACCCGTGGTGTCTCAATGATTATTCCGCGTCTGCCGGACGGGCGGTATTTTTTGGTGCGTCAATTCCGCTATTTAACGCAGCGCGACAGTTGGGAATTCCCTGGTGGCGGTTTAAAAGAAGGACAAACGCCTGAAGCTGCGGCCCGCGCCGAGCTGCTCGAGGAGGCTGGTTTGGAAGCAACGTCTCTAATACTTTTGGGTGAAACCGAACCCTCGAACGGTTTTATCAAAGACCGAACCTATTCGTGGTTGGCCGAAGTCACGCCTGCGGCGGCCAATCAACCTGATATCACCGAGGTTTTTACTGCCACTAAAATAGTTACGGCGGCGGAATTCGAGCAAATGCTCGTGTCCGGTGAAGTTTGGTGCGGCCAAACCATTACGGCCTGGTGCCTGGCCAAAGTCAAAGGCATGGTTTAGGTAGTTGCCAGCGGCCCATTTTTTTGCTAGGCTCTGTAGAGACTTAATACCAAATCTATGAATTTACTCGTCTGCGGCGGGGCCGGATTTATTGGCAGCAATTTCATTCATTTCATGCTCGCCAAATATCCAGACCTCAAAATCGTGAATTTTGACAAGCTCACATACGCTGGTAATTTGGCCAATCACACCTCAGTTGAAAATGATTCGCGCTACGTTTTTGTGCAGGGCGACATTACTGATCTTGACCACTTGAATAAAGTAATGCAAGACCACGCGATTACGCACGTAATTAATTTTGCGGCCGAAACACACGTGGACCGTTCGATTCACGGTGGGGCCAAAGAATTCGTTTTGACTAACACGCTTGGTGTTCAAATGATTTTGGATGCGGTTAAGTTTAACAAGATTCAAAAATTCGTTAATGTTTCGACCGACGAAGTGTATGGTTCGCTCGAGCTCGACGACCCAGGTGCATTTACTGAGTCCACACCAATTTGGCCAAACATGCCATATGCGGCCGCCAAAGCTGGCGGTGATTTGATGTGTAACGCGTATTTTGTAACACACAAAGTGCCAGTGGTTGTGACTCACTGTTCGAACAATTACGGTCCATACCAGTTCCCGGAAAAAGTAATTCCGTTCTTTATTTTCAAACTTCTGAAAGGTGAGAAAGTGCCAGTATACGGCGATGGTTTGAATGTGCGTGATTGGATTCATGCCAAGGATCATGCGGCTGCGCTTGATTTGCTGCTTCGCGAAGGTGTGCCAGGCGAAGTGTACAACATTGGTTCGGACAATGAGCGTAGTAATTTGGAATTAACCAAAATGATGCTGCGAATCATGGGCTTTGGCGAAGATCGCATTGAATATGTGACTGACCGTCCGGGTCATGACCGCCGTTACGCCATTGATGCCAGCAAAATTAAATCATTAGGCTGGGCCCCAGAATATACGCGTGAAGAATTTGAGCGCGGTTTGACCGAGACGATCGAGTGGTACAAAAATAACACCGAGTGGGTCGAGAATATCTGGGAAAAGAAGCGTAATGAAATGAACGCGTTTCAATCGAATTTAGAAAAATCTAATTCACAAATGCAGCGTTCGGCTTAACCTACTGTATGAAAGAATTCCAACAGTTTACATGGAAAACGTTTACGAATCGTGGGTTTAATTTGACCCCAGTGGAGTTCAAGGACATGGTGCCGTTTGAGGTCAAGCGCATGTACTATATTGATGCGTTACCCGTTGATGCCAAAACTGGCGAACACTGTCATTACGTTGAACAAGAGGTGTTTGTCATTGCCAAAGGTGCAGTTACGGCGGTGATTGACCGTGGACAAGGAAAAGAAGACGTGCGTTTAGCCGGCCCATCACAAGCAATTTATGTACCTAATTATGTGTGGCACGGATTCAAGGACGCTTCGCCTGATTGTGTGATTATTGCCTTGTCCTCAACTAATTACAGTCCAGATCGCAGTGATTATTTGGAGGATTACGATGCGTACCTAAAAGTACGTGATGCGGGTTTAGCTGATAACCAAAAATAATATGCCCAAAGTACTGATCCTTGGGGCCAAAGGAATGTTGGGGCAAGCGCTCAGTACCGAGTTTGCGCACGCACGTTGGGAAGTGATTGGGTATGACCGCGAAGATATTGATATTACCGTGCTCGAGCAAGTGACTGCGGTCCTGGACCAAGTTCAGCCTCAGGTTGTAATAAATGCAGTGGCTTTGAATGCGGTTGATAAAATTGAGGAAGACCCTAGTTTGTTGGCCGCGGCCGAAGAAGTAAATGGCCATACGCCAGGCGTAGTGGCGGCACTGTGTCGTGCACGCAACATTGCGTTTGTGCACTATTCATCAGACTATGTGTTTGCCGGTGACAACGTCGATGGGTATGATGAAAATGCCGAAGTTGCGCCAGTCAATGCGTATGGCAAAACCAAAGCACTTGGCGAAGCCTCGGTGACCGCAGCCGGTGGAGAATATTATATTATTCGTTTGTCTAAATTGTTTGGGCAGGCAGCCGCGAGCGAAGGGGCGAAGAAAAGTTTTGTTGACACCATGCTTGGTTTGGCCGCGGGCGGCAAAACTGAGTTTGATGTAGTTGACGACGAAAATAGCTGTCCAACCTATGCACCAGATTTGGCCGCTTTTACGCGTACAATTGTCGAAACGCGCCCAGCACCTGGCATCTATCATGGTGCCAACAGTGGTGCGTGTACTTGGTATGGTTGGGCGCAGGAAGTTTTTGCCCTCAAAAATGTCAATGCAACCGTGCGTGCCGTGCCTGCGAGCGCGTATCCACGCCCAGCCGCGCGTCCACACACCTCGGCCCTCGTTTCAACTAAATTACCACCGCAACGTTCATGGCAAGAAGCCCTTCGTGAATATTTAGCATAATATGCTCACCCTTGCGTGTACAGTTCATGATGCCAAAGGTGGTTTATTATGGTTAATTAAAAAACAAGCTGCCGTATTACTTGGTTTGTTTGATGCAGTGGTTGTGGTTGCTACCAAAGGCACAGCGCCAATTGTCGGCACAACATTGCGTGAGCTTGGAATCACCGTGGTTGCACGCCCCAATAACACAGTTGGTCTCACTTTTTACGAAGCCCTGAAACAGGGTTGGGCAACAGGAGCGGACCGGGTTTTTTACGCTGATTTTGACCGGATTTTGCATTGGGCTGAATTTCGACCCGCGGAATTAAAACGTTTGGTAACAGCCTTGCGTCGCGCTGACAAAGTTGATTATTTAGTTTTGGAACGTAGCCCGCGCGCGTATCGCACACACAATGAGGCCTTGATTAAAACCGAGGCAGTTGCGAATATGGTCATCTCCCAAGTGCTTGACGGCAAACATAATCATGATTATTTAGGTGGTGCATTTGTGTTGTCGCGCCGCGCCGCCGAATGGGCGCTTCGTGATGGCAAGACACTCGACCTCGGTTTTTATTCGTTGTGGCCATTGTTAACAAAATTGCATAAAGGAAAAATCGCGTATCGTTTTTGCGAGGGTTTAGAATGGGAAACACCGGACCGATTTCGCGTTGAAGTAAAAAAAGTTGGTGGTGTAAAAGCATGGCGCGAATCACTGGATACAGCTCACGAATGGAGTTATCGTGTTGACATTGCTCGGCAAACAATTCGACCTCTTGTCTCTTGACACGCACCAAAACGCGTGTGTTATAATTTGGTCATTGAGAGCGCACTTCAGACCCGAAGTTAGTGGTCACTATCTCGCATATGACCAAGAAAATTAAAAAAGAACCGACACTCCAAGATGTCGTGGTTAAAATTGACGATGTCATGGATAAGTTGGCGTCGTTGGATCGAAAGTTCGATGGGTTGGAGAATAAACTGCAGGCTTTTCAGGAGGAAACAGCCGAGTTTTTTACATCGTCCAAAAAAGATTTCGATCGTTTGGAACAAAAAGTGGATGGTATTGATGTTCGTTTAAGCGATGTTGAAGTCGCTTGTACGCAAAATACACGCGCAATCCAATCGCTTGACGAAAAGTTTACTGGACGCTTTGACGACCTCGAAGGTCGGGTGTATCAAGACCTCAATGCTATCAGTAAGACTCTGGTCAAGTATGACCGCATTTTTGCCCGTCTAGCCCTAGCTTAAACTCAAAACAGGCCCAAAAATCCCCTTAAATAGGGGATTTTTTGTGTTTAACCCTTGATTTTTGGGCCAAAATTAGCTAGACTGAGGGGGTATGGAGCTCTCGATTATTACAGTTACCTATAACTCCCGCGATACCATTGGCCGCCTGATTGATTCAATTCCAGGCGCTGTTTTTGATCCCAAAACCGGCCGCATGCTTAGTTATGAACACTGGGTCATAGACAACGCGTCAACCGATGGAACTGTTGAATTTATTAAAGAAAAATACGGTGCGCAAACTGTAACTGGTCAGATAATGAACAGTGAGTCTTTTGAATTCTCGAGCGAAACCATCCCGCGCGTGCGTTTGTGGCGTAACGAAAAAAACGAGGGTTTTGCTGCTGCCAACAATTGGGCTTTTTACCGTGCCGCAGGAGATTTTATTTTATTTTTGAATCCAGACACAAAGTTAGAACCAGAGAGTCTGTATAAACTATGTGAGTGGATGTGGTATCACCGCGAAGTTGGAATTGTGAGTCCAAAGTTAGTGACAGAAACTGGCGCGTTTAACGAGCAGGCGGCCCCTCGTCGTTTTCCAAGTGTGTGGAGCCAGCTCGCAATTATTTTAAAATTACCACATTTGTTCCCGGGCATCACGAGTCATTATTTGATGCGCGGTTTTGACACAACCAAAGAACAAGAAGTTGATTCAGTGCGCGGTGCATTTATGCTCGTGCGCCATGATTTACTGGCTAAACTTAGATTTGCTTTTGATCCACGTTATTTTTTCTGGTTCGAGGACGTTGATTTGTGTCGCGAGGCGAAGCGTTTAGGTTATCGTGTGGTGTATAACCCAATGGTTTCGGCAGTTGACTATATTGGCCAAAGTATTAAACAGCAAAAAACCCTGTGGAAACAGAAGCAATTTACCCGCAGCATGCATACGTATTTTAAAAAATGGGGACCGTGGTATGCCGCGCCTCTCGTGGCCATTACACGTCCAATTGGGATTGCGATGGCCTGGTTTGTTGACGCCCTAAAACGTTGATATGCCACGTCTTGCTGTGCATTTAGTGACGTGGAACGGAAATAAATATTATCCATTTTTGTTTGATTCATTAAAAAAACAAACATACCGCGATTGGTCTTTGCACGTGTGGGATAATGCTTCGGAAAAATTTAGCGACCTGGAGCAATTAACCAAAGAATCAGGCCAGATGTATACATTTCATCATGGCCCCGAAAACATTGGTTTTGCAGGCGGTCACAATCAATTATATAGCCAGTTGCAGAGCGAATATTTTGTGTTGCTGAATCAAGATTTGGTATTAGCGCCAGATTGTTTGGAAAAATTGGTTGCGGCACTTGATTCACAATCAGACGCAGCCGTAGTTTCACCACGTTTAATGAAGTGGGATTTTGCGACCCAAAAATTCACCAGTATCATTGATTCCATGGGCCTCCGTGTGTTCCGTAATCGTCGGGTTATTGAATTGAGTGGGGGAGAGGAATGGCAGGCCGGTGGTGAAGGTTTGCGCGCCGTGTTTGGTGTTTCGGGCGCTATGCCAATGTTTAGACGTAGTGCGATTAAGCAAATCGAATTTAGTCCAGTTGAATTTTTTGATAATTCATATCAATCGTACAAAGAAGATGTGGACTTGGCCTTCCGTTTGCAAAGCGCTGGTTTTAAAGCTTTTGTGGTGAGTGACGCAGTAACTTGGCATGACCGCAGCGCCTCGGGGCCGCGCGAATTGTCCGACAGCGCAGCCATGGCAAATAAGAAAAACCAGTCTTCACTGATCAAGTACCATAGCTACAAAAACCATTTGTTTAACATTTATAAAAATGAGTATTGGCAAAATTTGGTGTTGGATTTCCCGTGGATTTTTTGGTATGAATTCAAAAAATGGCTGTGGTATTTTGGGCACGATTGGTCAGTGTTAAAAAGTCACCGCGAACTGTGGCATCGTCGAAATCAGCTTAAACACAAGCGAGATTTGATTACCAAGCAACGAAAAGTTTCGTGGCAACAAATACGTCTATGGTGGACATAAATATTGTGTTCGTAAATTTAATGATGAAAGATGACATTATCCGGGCCATTAGTTCGGTGTTGGCTGATATTAAAAACGAGCCATACACAGTTCAAATCACGGTCACGGATAATTCACGCAATCAAGATGGAATCAAAGAAGCACTGATCACGCAGTACCCAATGGTCAAATATTTTGATAATGGCGGAAACATTGGGTTTGGAGCTGGTAATAATGTGGGCTTCAAAGCCACACCTGCCCGTTATTACTTTGCACTCAACCGTGACACGATTATTCCCGAAAATACCCGTGTCATTGCGCGCATGATTGAGTTTATGGACGCGCACCCAAAAGTTGGCGCAATGGGTCCAAAGCTTTTGAATATGGATGGTAGTTTGCAATCATCATGTTACCGCTTTGATCTTAAATCAATGCTGATTAAACCACTGAAACAATTGCAGTGGGATAAAAAATACCAGTGGGTGCAACATGCACTCAAGCGTCTGCACATGGAGGATTTTGACCACAATTCCACGCGTCCGGTTGATTGGGTGTTGGGTGCGGCCCTGGTGGTGCGCCAAGGGGTCGTGGCCGAAATTGGTTGGTTTGACGAGCGGTACCTGGCTTATTTGGAGGATTGCGACTGGTGCCACACTATGTGGGAACATGGCTGGCCAGTCTATTATGTTCATGATATTATCATTAAACACACCCATACCCGGGCCTCGGCCAAAGTGCCAGGCGTGTGGCGGGCCTTAATTCATAACAAAACCGCCCGCATCCACCTGAACAGCTGGGTTAAATACCTTTGGAAATGGCGCGGAAATCATAAATATTATGCCCCAATTGCCTAGAATCGCCCTGGTCTACCTGTCGTTTCACTGCGAGCCATACATGGACGATGTTATTGGTGCGCTTAAAAATATTACGTACCCTAAAGACCGTTTGGAGTTGGTGATTGTTGATAATCCACACCCAGAATACGGTCCATCAGTCCGGTACATTGAAGAAAATGTGATGCCCCTGTCGGGTCGTGAATTGCCGCACGTTACTCTGTTGCCACAATCAGAAAACACGGGTTTTGCGGGTGGAAATAATATCGGTGCGCGCTGGGCGCTCGAACATGGTTTCGATTATGTATTCTTCCATAACAATGATGGCTTTTTGGCAAGCAACGCGCTTGAACCACTCGTGAATGCCATGGAAGCAGACAAAACTGTGGGCGCAGCGCAATCACTCATGCTACTCCACCCAGAAACTGAGCTCGTTAACAGTACGGGCAATGCGTATCATTACCTTGGTTTTGGGTACTGCAATGAATACCGTACTAAAGTGGCTGATTTGAATTTGCCAGCTGTGAGCGAGGTTTCGTATGCTAGTGGCGCAGCCCTACTCATGCGCGCGAATTTAATGCAACAATACGGTTTGTGGGACGAAGATTATTTTTTGTATCACGAAGATTTGGAATGGTCGATGCGTTTGCGTTTGCTTGGTTACAAAGCCGTGATGGTGCGCGACTCTGTGTTTTACCACAAGTATCAATTTAGTCGCAGTATTACCAAGTATTACTGGATGGAGCGCAATCGCTATGGCTTTATTTTATCGTATTTCCGCTGGCCAACCTTGTTACTTTTGCTCCCAATGTGGTTGGTTTTGGAAGCTGGTTTAATTTTATTCTCATTCAAAAATGGTTGGTGGCCAGAACGCTTAAAGGTATACAAATACTGGTTTAACGTCACACATATCAAACTGTGGCTTCAGAAACGCAAGCACATTCAAGCCATCCGACAGCACAGTGACCGCTCATTGCTCCGCAATGCGGCGGCTGGAATCTATTTCCAAGACACTAAAATGGAGAGTCCGCTCCTTAAATACATTGGTAATCCGCTCATGACTCTGTACTTTAATATCGTGGTCAAGGGCTTGATTTGGTGGTAATTTTGTGCTTAGATACTTGATATGAAAATCCGCAAAGCAATCTTAACTGGTGGTGGTCGCGCGACGCGTTTGTACCCTGTGACGGCCACGCTCAACAAGCACTTGTTACCATTGGCCAATAAACCAATGATTTTTCATGCTATCGACAAAGCAGTCGAAGCCGGGGTAACTGAAATCTTTATTAACACTAACCCGGGCGAAACTGAGTTGCAAAAATATGTTGGCGATGGGGGGCACTGGGGCATTAAAATCACGTTCTTCGAACAAACTGGCGGGCCACAGGGGATTGCACATGTTGTAAATGAGGCCAAGAAATTCATTGGTGACGAACCATTCATGTTCTATTTGTCTGACAATATTTTGCTCGGCAGCCTCAAGACCATGGTGGATGAATTTAATCAGGGCGCGCACGATTGCATGCTGGCGTTGTCGCGCGTGCCAGACCCAGAGCGTTTTGGGATTCCGTATTTTGACGACGCTGGTGCGCTCGTAGATGTGGTTGAAAAGCCAAGTAATCCGCCCAATAATTTGGCTGTGACCGGGATTTATTTATATGGTGCAAAAGTGTTTTTTGACGCCTTTGATCGGATTGAAAAAAGTCCGCGCGGTGAATACGAAATCTCCTCGATTCACTCACTGTTCTTAAAAGAAAAACGCCGCGTTGGTTATACCGAGATTACTGGCTGGTGGAAAGATACTGGTAAGCCAGAAGATTTGTTGATCTGTAATGCGCTGTTGCTCGACGGCATGGACGAACAGGCGTTTCCACGCAAGGGAACTGTGGCTCCGGATGCCCAGATTAGCGGCAACGTGCACATTGGTGTTGGTACACAGGTTGGTAATGGGGTGCGCATTCAAGGGCCTGTAATTATTGGTGAAAATTGCCGTTTAGAAAATTGTGTAATTGGACCATATGCCACCCTCGGCGCCGGGGTTGAGGTCCGTGGGGCCACAATCGAAAACTCGCTTGTACTCGATAATGCCACGATTACGCATCCAATTCATTTGCGCAATAGTTTAATTGGTAAAAAAGCCCAAATCATTAGTCGTCCGCCTAGCGACGAGCAGGGCGGCATGATGATTGTGGGTGAGAAGACCGTTGTGTCATTATGATTTTTCTTGACCCAAAGCAGAGCCCGGTTGAAAAACCAGAGAACGAACCCGTACATTGGCGCGTGGGCTTGTACCCAGTTATCTTCTCCGGAGATGATAAAGTGCTCATGATCCAATCAAACTTTAGTGGCAAGTATGAATTTCCTGGCGGTAAAATGGAGCTCGAGGAATCTATTCCCGAAGCTTTAGCTCGCGAGTGTTTGGAAGAAACAGGATACAAAATTAGAATGGTTTCGCAAACCCCGGTGTATTCAGGCGAACAGTATTTCTATGGGAATGTTAGTAAGAAATTTTACCACGCCATTCATTTGTTTTACGAAGCCGAATTAGTCGATGCTACACCGAATGCGAATTTAATTGACCCTGATAGCGAAGTTGCAAAAGTGGAATGGCTGGCTTTGGACCAATTAAACGAGGCTAATTGCCAAGCCATTCATTGGCCCGTAATAAAAATGTTGCAAGAATAAAAATGGGCCTCGGCCCATTTTTTAATACTCAAGTTTGTATAGGCCAGGTTGGCTGCGATAGCGACCAACGGCGTAAATCGCGCGTTCAACACTGTTGATTTCTAAGTGTGCGACAGTTTCTAAATTGGTGAGGCGGTCAGTGACAAAGTAGTTTACATTGAAGGCTTCAATACCAGTTGGATACGCAATGGCGAGGGCGCCAAATTTTTCGAGTGGATACACATCTTGGATCGGCTCTTGGCTGCGTAGTAGTAAGCGCACACTGCCGTCAGCATAAAAATTCCACAACTCCCAGTTGGACCAGGCTAACCATTCGTTGTGTTCTGGTGAGTAGCGAACGTGGGTGAGTGGGCGCGTAGTTTGTTCAGTACCGCGACCTCGATTATCAAGCAGGACAACTGTAATATTGCCCTCATGTTGCACCAGGACGCGTTCAGGGTTAGCGTCAACTATCGCGGTAATTGCACCTGGGACATCGGCAATTAATTTGCCATTCATAAACAAACTGCGACCATTGGCTGTCCATAAGCGTTCGTTCGCATCGTAAAACCACACGGTGGCCGTGGTGCTAAGCATGATTGTGTCGGCTGCACTTGTAAAGGTGTGTTGTACGAGCTGCCCATTTTTTTGCAAAATCACCCCGCGATTTTCTTCTGGGTGCCATTGCCAACGCGCTGTGCTTGTTTGCCAGCCAAGCAGTCGTGTATCAGGAGTGTTGAGTCGCGCCAGCATTAAGCGTTCGCCAATCGTATCACGTAAACTAATTAGGGCTGTGATGTGATCGGGCGAAGGGTAAATTGCGGGGCGTTCAGTGCTGGTAGCAATTACAATTGATTTGTTTTCACTCAAATAAGCAACTTGGTAGCCAGCATCAATGGCTTGGACAGTCAGTAAATATTGGGTTTGCGTACCTGGGTAGGCGTCCAGAATGTCACGTTCTTTTTCAAAAATTCGCATTGGTTCGGCTGTACGATACAATTGAACCTTGCTAATGAACGTAGTGCGGTGGCTGGTTACACTAATATTTTGAGTCCAGGGGCGATAACCGGGCGCCTCGATACGCAGACTGTATAGTCCTGGAGCGCGACTGGCTAGGCGTAGAGGCTGCTGTTCCCCAACCAAAATATCATTAATGTATGTTTTGGCAGTGCGTGGTTCGACATCAACGTTGATAACCCCCGTGCTTAGGAGTTGTTTGGTATGCCAGTCATAGCGCCAACCCACGGTGTAAAGGACAATGTAGGGCGCAAGCACAAAAAACGCTAAAACAAGCGTAATCATAAGGCCAATGCGGCGTCCGCGAGTTAGCCAAAACTGGGTCGTAAGGGGCAGGGAAGGGGTTTGCTTTTTTAGCATAAATTTAGTACGATTATACGTGAAAGGGGGCTTTTTTTCAAATACTATGGCCAAATTTATTATTGAGGGCGGGCACCCACTGCAGGGTACTATTGAACCGATTGGTAACAAAAACGCGGTTTTAAAGATGATGGCCGCGTCTTTGCTTACGAGTGAAGCGGTGACTTTGACGAACGTGCCGGCGATCAGTGATGTGCGGGTGATGCTGAGAATCATGGAAAAGTTGGGCACCAAGGTTGACTATGACGAGGCCAGAGGTACTTTGCGAATGCAAACGGCGAAATTAAAGACCACGGCTATTGACCCAACTGATGCGCGCCAACTCCGCGCTTCAAATGTTTTTTTGGGGCCATTACTCGCACGCGCTGGGCGTGTGAATAGTGTTATGCCTGGCGGCGACAAAATTGGCCCGCGCGAAATGAATGCGCATTTTGATGGCCTGGCGCAATTGGGTGCTAAAGTGCAAACCGGACGCGACGAAAGCTTTAGTTTAAGTGGACGCTTGAGCGGAGCTGCGGTTTTTTTGTATGAGCCAAGCGTAACAGCCACGGAAAATGTCTTGCTCGCTGCCGTAACTGCAGCCGGTGAAACCACAATTGATAATGCGGCGGCAGAGCCACATGTGCGCGAACTCTGTCACATGCTCGTGGCCATGGGTGCAAAAATTCAGGGCGCGGGCACAAACCAACTGCGTATTGTGGGTGTGAAAAAATTGCGCGGTACCACATATCGCGTGCCAGTTGATTTTATTTACGTAGGCACCATGGTTGCGCTCGCTGTTATGACCAAGGGTAGTATTACGATTAAAAATATTGATGCGACTGATTTGCGACCACTAAAATATTTCTTTGCCAAGTTGGGCATTACGCTAACAATCAAAGGCAAAGATTTGCATGTGCCAAAAAAACAGACGCGTAAAGTCACTGACCCGGTGTGGGCTCGCACCAAAGGCATTTATTCGCAGCCATGGCCTTGTTTTCCAACTGACCTCATGAGCCTGATGATTGTATTGGCCACTCAAATCGATGGCAGCGTGTTGTTTTTCGAGAAAATGTATTCCGCGCGTTTAGTATTTGCCGAGTATTTAAATGGCATGGGCGCAAATATCTTTACCGCTGACTCGCACCGTATTGTCGTAAACGGTCCAACCGTGCTCACGGGGCGTCGTTTGGTGTCTCCGGATTTGCGTGCGGGTATGGCCTATGTTGCGGCTGCGCTCACTGCCCGTGGTCGAAGTACGATTGAAAACATTGAACATATTGACCGCGGTTATCCGCATTTGGAAACCACGCTCGCTGCGCTTGGTGCGCGCATTAAACGTATTGTCGATTAACTATGACTACTGAAAATCAGCGTCCTGGAGCAGGTTGGCGCACCCTGGTGTGGTTGGCTGTGTTTTTGGTGGGTGTGTGGGCTGGTCGTTTAACCACTGCACGCACAGCCATGTGGCCGGGTGTGAGTACGACGAGCGCGACCTCCACATTTAACCGCACTGATTTCAAACAATTTTGGGAAGTGTGGAACACGATTAAGGAACGGTATGCCACGCAGCCAGTCGATGAAACCAAAATGTATTATGGCGCGATTGCGGGCATTGTACAGTCTCTGAACGATCCGCATTCATTGTATTTGCCACCAACCGAAGCCAAAGAATTTGCACAAGATTTGGCTGGAGAATTCGAGGGGATTGGTGCGGAGATTGATGTCTCGGGGGGCCAGTTAATTGTGGTTGCACCACTCGCTGGTTCGCCAGCGGAAAAAGCGGGACTTAAGTCTCGCGATAGTATTTTGCTGATTGACAATCAAGAAACATACGGGTTGTCGGTGGTAGAGGCAGTGAAAAAAATCCGCGGACCCAAAGGCACCCCGGTTACGTTAATGGTGCGAACAGGTGAGCAGACACCGCGTCCAATTACGATTACACGGGCCACTATTAATATTCCAACTGTGGTTTGGGAAATGAAGGAAAACAATACCGCCTACATGCGCATTAGTTCGTTCAATGAAAAAACTGATGTGGAATTTGATAAAGCCGTGCGCGAAATTGTGGCTAAAAAACCACGCGGTCTTGTGCTTGATTTGCGTAGTAATCCAGGTGGTTATTTGGACCGTTCAATTACTGTGGCAAGCGAGTGGATCAAGAGTGGTGTTGTGGTACGCGAGCGATTTGTTGATAACGAAGTCAATGAATATAGCGCCAAGGGCCGGGCTCGTTTTGCGGGTATTCCTACAATTGTACTGGTTGACGAGGGTTCGGCTTCGGGTGCAGAAATTGTGGCTGGTGCACTCCAAGATAATGGCTTGGCCAAACTTGTGGGTGCCAAAACATATGGCAAGGGCTCAGTGCAGGATTTCCAAGAATACACCGATGGTTCGGCCCTCAAATTAACTGTGGCAAAGTGGTTTACACCAAAGGACCGTCAGATTGATAAAATTGGCATTACGCCAGATGTAGTGGTAGAACCAATGTTTGTAACGACCACGCCAGGCAGTCCAACTCCATATCTAGATAAAGGGCTAGAGAAAGCTTTGGAATTACTGCGTTAGTATGCTATCCGGACCAGTGGTCAACGGCGATGGAATTGGTAAAACCTACGGTTGTCCAACCGCGAATTTGTCATTGCGTCGTTCACAAGTAAAACTTCATTCAGGTGTGTACGCCGCCACTGCTACGTTGAATCGTGAAGTATACAAAGCAGCACTCGTTATTCAAGAAAAACCGTGGAAAGTCGAGGTTCATTTGCTTGATTACAAAGGCCCGGATTTTTACGGGCAACATATTAGTATTGATCCGGTGCAAAAGGTAAGTGAAATCGAATCGTACGACTCGATTGATGAGTTGAAAGAAAAAATTGCGAGTGACCTGGAACTGGTTCGTGAATTTTTGAAATAGTATGTTTACAGGAATTGTGCAAGGTGTTGGAACAGTGGTAGCGCGCGTGGATGCGCCTGGCCTGGTGCGCCTGACAGTTACCTTGCCCGAGGCTGCGTCTGCGCCTGTGCAAATTGGTGCGAGTGTTTCGGTTGCTGGTGTTTGCCTCACTGTTGAAGCACAGACTAATGGCGAGCTTGTGTTCGCGGTAATTCAAGAAACTTTGGACCGCACAAATTTAGGTGAATTAAAGGTCGGGGATAGTGTGAATATCGAACGCGCGGCCAAATACGGGGATGAAATCGGCGGCCACCAAGTCTCTGGCCATGTGTTTGGGGTCGCCAAGATCGCGGATATTAAAACTCCCACTAACAATCAGGTGGTCACACTCTCATGCCCGCGCGAATGGTTTAAATATATTTTGCCAAAAGGGTACCTGGCGCTCGATGGTGCAAGCCTAACAATTGTAAATCCCAGTGCTTCAGCCGGCACATTTGAAGTGCATTTAATCCCAGAAACATTGGCGATTACCACATTTGGTAAAAAACAGGTTGGGGATTTGGTGAATGTGGAATTTGACGTCACTACCCAAACAATTGTGGACACCACTGAACGAGTTTTGACAATTCAAAATAAAGGAAATCGAATAATATGAAATTATTACGCACCA
>CAYQNA010000012.1:25135-26260 GCA_964418775.1 uncultured Gammaproteobacteria bacterium | reverse complement strand
GCCAAGATCACATTCATAACCACCCCGGCCACAATTGTACTGAGACGGCGGAAAAATGACTTGGATCCAAAACTATCGTGAGACTGGTCCTCGCCATTCTCACCCTTGATTTTCACAAAACCGCCTAACGGCAGCCAGTTGATCGAATATAAAGTAGCGGGAAATTCCTCGGCCGTGTCACTTCCACCGCTAACTTCAGTCAAATTCTTCTTATTTCCACCCCCTACCCACACGATTTTCTTGGTTTTTGGGTCACGGTACCAGCCAATTGCCCGAGGTGGAAAACCCCAACCAAACTCGTAGACCTTCATCCCAGACTTTTTGGCCACTAAAAAATGCCCGGCCTCATGGACCAGGACGACTAAGCTTAGTACAAGCAAAAACAGCACGGTCGTCAGCATAGATTGACACTTGGGGTGAATTTCCTTACAATCACAGTATACCGAAAGCTGAGGTTTTTGCAACCCAAGAGCTTAAAGGATAATTTTTAATCAAATCGTATGTCTGTGCCAATTATTTTACTGATAGTCCTAATCGTTATCGGCCTGTGGCTCATTGTCATGTACAACGGCCTCATTGCGCTGCGCAACCGCGTTAAAGAAGCCTGGAGTGATATTGATGTTCAGCTTAAACGCCGCCACGATTTAATTCCAAACTTGGTCGAGAGTGTAAAGGGCTATTTGCGCCACGAACAAGGCCTCCTGGAAAACATTACCAAGTATCGCGCTCAGGCCATGGACGCACAACGTTCGGGCGATACTGCGACATTGGCCAAAACCGAAGGCATGCTCGGCCAAATGCTTGGCAACTTGCGCATTGCAGTCGAAGCTTACCCAGATTTAAAAGCCAACACCAATGTCACCCAGCTCATGGATGAATTATCTGACACGGAAAATAAAATCATGGCCAGCCGCCGCTTTTACAATGGACAGGTACGCGACTTCAATACCAAACTCGAGGTCTTCCCAACTAATGTTTTTGCCAAGAGTCTTGGCTTTGTAAAGTCAGAATTCTTTGAAATCGAAGATGCTGCCGAACGCCAAAACGTGAAGGTGCAACTCTAATTATGGAGCGCGGTCACAGACCAGAACTAGAAAGCTTTGACCAACCCGAAAAACGCCGTGA
>CAYQNA010000012.1:0-25035 GCA_964418775.1 uncultured Gammaproteobacteria bacterium | reverse complement strand
CACAAACCGCCAGTGTTACTGAAGTTTTGCACGAAATTGTTCAGGAGCACCGACGTTATGATCCGACTATAGTTGATTTGCCAACCTTCCTTGCAACCGGCGAAGGCAATTGTCGTGCCTCGGCACTAGGTTTTGCTGCCATCACCCAAGCAGTGTATCCAAAATTTGAATACCGCTTTCAAAACTTTGGCGGAGAGTACGAATCTCATGTTCGTTTAGTTGTCGGTGTAGAGGGGCAATGGTTAGCTA
The DNA here is from genome assembly GCA_964418775.1 of uncultured Gammaproteobacteria bacterium. Classification (GTDB taxonomy): domain Bacteria; phylum Patescibacteriota; class Patescibacteriia; order Magasanikbacterales; family UBA922; genus 2-12-FULL-41-16. Next base: position 24,786 of record CAYQNA010000012.1, on the reverse strand, counting down.
TGGAAAAAAATACTCCAGTGCCGATCATTGTGGAACCAGGCTCGACCTTAGCTAACATCGAGGAAATCAGCAATGTGGTAGCTGCCGCACCAATTACGAGCGAAACAATCGACGGCGGTGCAGCCGAAATACCTGCTGGCACAGATGATGCAAAAAAGGCAGCCGCGGCCAAAAACAACATTCCTGACGGAATCATGGACGTGATTAGTGCCGCCCAAAAACCAACCGCGACGTATGGTGAACGCGGTGCGGTTTCGCAAGCTGAATCCGCCCCATCTACAGTATCCTTTGCAGAGGCCCAAAAAGATTTAGCCAATACCAACCCGGTGGCAGCGAGCGTCCTAGCGAACATTGATCGATCTTACAGACTCGCAAATCCCGTAAAAACTGAGTCAGAAATCAGTGAAGCCGCGCCCGATGAATGGCCCCACCGCACCGAAATTCCGTTTACTTTGGTTAAAATTGGAAAAATTATTGACGTCGGCTCGATTAATTCGCCTGAAACCGAAACTAAAGTAATCGACGTTTTGGCTAAACTCCCCAAATCAGAACTGCAAATAGTTCGGCAATTAGTTGAACAAATTTCGGGCACCAATTCCCCACTATTCTCTGATCTAACGACAACCGAAAAAGAATCACGCCAACTAAGAACGGAATTTTTAATTCGGATGATTGAACAAGCGTCACAGGATGATGTCCAAAAACATAAACAGATGTTTTCTGATATTCTTACGGAGAATAAAAAAATCGGACATTATTTTTTTCGAGATTATCGTTTAGGTTACACCACCAGTGGCCTTCCAATAGATTTAAGCACGCAAGAAATAGCTGAACTCGTCCGAAATTTTAATCAAAAAAAACAGAAAGGCGCCGATGAAATCGCAATCAAATTTGAAAAGACCATTATTAATTCAATTGGTGATATACTAAATTCATTAGAATTGCCCACGGATTTACCTAAACCCAGGATCACTATTGAGGCAAAAACACATGATACAAACCTGAACGCCCTTAAACGTTTTGAAAAAATAAGAGCTATTCATTTACACGCACCTCTCGAAGATTTTAGTGGTCTTAATAACTTGACTGTAGGTCCAATCTCCCTGGACTCAATACCTAACAACGCAAAACTAGAAACGTTTTTCTTTAAAGACGACCCAAAGGCAGGCATAACCTTTGTAAACCCTGGACCAAAGGCTGATTTTAGTAGACTCCCCGAACGTTTTAAACACCGTTTTGAGTTAGTTTTGGATCAAACCACAGACGAAAAAATTTCGGAGACAATGCTGGAACGAAAAAGTCAGCTTGAAAACTGCGGACGACTAAGAATTTGGGCAAATTTTAAAGATTTTGACTTGACCCAACTAGGTGGAAACAAGCAATTAGAACAAGTTACATTCAGAAACCCCAATGTTTACCAAGACTGGAGCTCTTTGGCCGCAATTAAAGAGCCTACCCAAATTAACTTTGAATTTGGTACTGGTGAAGAAACTGATTTGCCGACTGGTAATTTTAAAAACTTTTTTGACTTGCAAAAACTGTCTCGGCAATACCCCCAAATTACGTTTGTGGCCCCTGCCCCACCATCTTGGCAAGTGTACGAACCAGATCCCGATGACTATAAGAAGTTAATCATAGCAATTGAAGTTACGCTCAAAAATGGCGAGGGGGTAGACGATATTTATTACAAGGTAGAGGAATATGGAACCTACGCCGAAAAAAGCCAGGCCGATATTACTCAGATTTTAAAGGAATATGATGAAACTATAGACACACCAAAAGAAAGCCAAAGGAAACAAGCCGAACTAATAGCCCTACTATCTGAAATTGCCGAAAACGCTCCAAACCAATATAAATCTATCTGCGATGCTGTGCAGGCCAGAGAGGATCTCTCTCTAAAACAAAGAATGATGTTCAGCGACATTCTGGTTATCCTAAATTTTAAATAATATGTATACCGAAATCACTGCTAACAAACGAAAAACCTGGATCTTAATTGCAGTTTTTGTTGCCTTTATCTTGGGGCTTGGGTTTGTGTTGCAGCAATGGCGAGGTTATGGACCAGAATCCCTGCTTATGGCCGGGGCAATTTCGCTAGCCATGACCTTGTTTAGTTACTATGCTGGCGACAAAGTGGCCCTTAGTAGCGCCGGTGCACAGCGAATTAGTAAGGAGGATAGCCCTTACTTGTACCGCATTGTGGAAAATTTGACGATCACGGCCGGGATGCCGATACCAAAAGTGCACATTATTAACAGCCCGGCACTCAATGCGTTTGCAACCGGCCGCGACCCGCAGCACGCTAGCATTGCGGTGACCACTGGGCTTATTAACGCCCTTGAAAACGAGGAGCTCGAAGGTGTAATTGCTCACGAATTGTCCCACATTAAAAACTATGACATTCGGGTCATGACCATTGTGATTGTGCTGGTCGGTCTAATCTCCCTGATTGCTGATTGGAGCTTGCGTTTGGGTGGCGGACGCCGCAGTGATGATAATAACCGCGGCAACCTCGTCGCGATTATCGGCATTGTTCTCTTGCTCCTTTCGCCGCTCATTGCCGAGCTGATTAAATTGGCAGTGTCCCGCAAACGTGAATATTTGGCCGATGCTTCGGGCTCGCTGCTAACGCGTTACCCCGAGGGGTTGGCACGAGCCTTGGAGAAAATCCAAGCCTCGACCACACCATTGGCTGGTGCCAACACTGCAACCGCCCACCTATTCATTTCCAATCCGTTCAAGGGACGGAGTATTTCCAACCTATTCTCCACTCACCCACCAATTGCCGAGCGCATCAAACGTTTGCGCGAAATGGGAAATTAAAGTAAACAAAAAGAGCGGTTCGACCGCTCTTTTTTAATCACGCTTTTATCTACTCTGTGTACCCAAATTAAGGAAAGGCAAGGCTGAGCCTGGCACCATTTGGGTTGGTAATTGTCCGTTCCATTTTTTCACAGCTTCGAGCTGAACTTCCAGTGCTTTGAGTTGCACGTAATTTTCATTGTTCGCAGCATCAGACTGCAAACGAATGGCCTGTGCTTCGGCCTGGGCCTGAGCTACTCGCGATTCAGCTTCGGTTTTAATCCGCTCTAATTCATTTTTGGCCCGCAAGGCTTCCTGTTGCGCCGTTTGCTTGGCCTCAATTGCGCGGTTGAATTCAGGCGAGAAATCAAAGTTAGTGATCAGCACATCGTCCAACACAATGTAACGACGGGCCAAAGCATCGCGAAGTGCATCTTTCATTTTGGTTTTGACATCTTCACGGCGGGTAATTAATTCCTCGGCCGTAAATTGTGCAGTCACCGCCTTAACTGCTTCCTGGGTCGCTGGGCTGACAATTTTAGGACCAAAATCTGTACCAACTTCTTGATAAAGCAAATGTACCTTGGTTGCGTCTAAGTGGTAGTTTACTGCCACACGCGCCGACACACTCTGCAAGTCTTTGGACGCAGCACTTGAGTCTGTCTCCTCTTTGGTTACCTGCACATTAATTTTAGTGACTGAATCAACAATTGGCGTGACCCAGTGCAAACCTTCGTCCAAAACGCGCCCACTTACGGCCCCAAACTGGGTTACTACCCCACGATGACCAGCCTGCACAATAGTCAACGGACTAAGGAGCGGCACGCCAATTAGCACCACCATAATGGCAATTAACCATTTTAAACCTGATTTCATAGCTTTTTGCTTAAATAATTAGGCGACTAAAATGTCGTTTTCTAAATTTGTAAATAGACCATCGGCAAATTTTGGACCAATTTCTGGATCAGCTTTTAATTGGTTTAGGAATGTTTCAAACTCATACTCACGGTTCAAAACTTTAGCCCGTTTAAATGCCGCCCACACCACCTCGTCACTGACGCCGGTATGTTTGGCAATTTTTTTAATAAACTTACGCACAAAACGAACCTCTTTGGTGTATGCCCAATTACGGTGGTTCTCTCCATGTTCGATATGCCCCAATTCAATTGCGGTTAACTCGGCCGCATCGGAAAATCCTTCGCGACGCAAATACTCGGCCGTTAATTCTTGGGCCCACAATTCAGTCGCCCCCTCGTCAACCGCACGGAAACGATCATTAATCACGGTCTTTTGAACTTTATCAAACACCCAAATCCCAAAACCAACCATACTACTTTGCACTTCCTGATTTATCCCAACTAAAACGCCCGAGATACTATGCACTCGTTCATGTATGATTGTTTTTAGTAAATAGCGCCATTCCGTTTGCGTTTCGAGAGAATTGGGATTATTTTTTCTTTGCTCAAGTAACGCTTTGAATCGATCACGATTAAGCAAAATATAGTCACTGTAAGGATCATACACTCCGACAGACTCATCATCGTCAGTAAAAAAAATCGGCACATCACGAACATCTGTTTCCGGTAGACCAAGCTTACGATACTCGCCTACTAGCAAATCTTTAATTACGGTAAAATCAATTGTTTCTCGTAACATCTGTTCACCTTCTGGAAAGTTCGTTGTGTTTTCCTTGAGCCACCACTCCCGTGCAGCCCCGCGATTATCTGGTACACCTTCGTATAAAATCTCGTATGGACGATGTTCCATACTAGGTAAAAGATCGTAACAGTCCCGAAAATTCTGCCACTTTCGCGGCAGTTTGGGCACTAGTTGGCGTTTCTAAATTAAGGCGCACGACTGGCTCGGTGTTGCTCGTGCGTACGTTGGCCCAACCCCAATCGAATTTAAACCATAGCCCGTCGAGCTCGGACACTTCCAGGGCTTGCGGTACATACTTTTCGCGAATCGCTGTGAGTGCGGCGGCCTTGTCGTGAATTTCAAAATTAATTTCGCCCGAGTGCGCGTATTTTTTGAGTGGTGCCACGAGTTCGCTTACCTTTTTACCTTCGCGCGACAACATTTGTAACACATACAACAATGACAAATCCGTGCATTCCAGATTGTTAGTTTTACCATAATACAAATGCAACGAAAGCTCGCACGCATAGGCCGCGCCCTGTTCGGCCATGGCTTTTTTAATACCAGCGTGCCCAACCGGACACATACTGGTACGGGCGCCAGCAGCTTGCCAGGTTTCGGCCGCAATCATACTAGAACGCAAATCGTACATCATCAGCGCACCTGGTTGTTCGCGCAACACTTCGAGGCCAAGCAAAGTGCCCACAAATGAGGCATCAACCACAGCCCCAGTTTCGTCAACCAAACCAATGCGGTCTGCATCGCCATCGAGAGCAAAACCAAAATCAGCATTTACCTGTTTTACCTTGGCTTGTAAGTCGCGCAGGGTTTCGGTTTTAAGTGGGTTAGCCTCGTGATTTGGAAAGGTACCATCTGGTTCCAAATACAAGTACTCAACTTCGATTGGCAGTTCGGACAACACGCGTGGCAAACTGACCTTGGCCATACCGTTACCTGCATCAACCACAATTTTCATGGGTTTGATGGCGGCAAAATCTACCAGAGATTTTAATTTGGCCAAATAATCTGAGTAAATATCGAGTTCAGTCACGGCGCCCCTAGCTTCGTGCGCAGCTGGAATTTCGCCCGCGGCTTGATCGCGAATTTCGTCCATGCCCGTGGATTTACCAACTGGTAATCCTGTTCCTAATGTTAATTTAAATCCATTGTACTCGGCCGGATTGTGGCTAGCCGTAATCATAATGCCGCCCGCATGTTCTGGATACTGTGCACAGGCAAAGTTAAAGAGTGGTGTGGAGACAAGGCCAATGTTCACGACATTGAGGCCTTGATCGGTAATTGCCCGGATCACCTCGGCCTGAAAGCTCTGACTCGTTGGCCGCATATCGTGCCCCACCACCACGCGCTGGCCCGGCTGAACATGACCATTTTTCTGCAAAAAAACCGCGAACGAAGCCCCAATTCGGTACGCCAAATCAGTCGAAAGCTCACCCTCGACCAGCCCACGAATATCATAGGCCTTAAAAATGTGTGCTGGAAACGTCATAAACTAGAAATTAACCACTAAATAAGGTATACTCATTGTATTAACAGGCTCGCCTCGTGTCAAACCTATGACCCCGCAAAAACTGATCGACAACTTCTCCACCCACTTGAAAAGCGTGATTGCCCGGGCCATTTCGTACGCCAGCTTCCTAAACCACGCCGTGGTCGAACCGCTTCATTTACTAACGACTTTGGCCGAAGAAAAAGGCTCGGTGGGCGCAGAAATCCTTAAAAAAAGCGGCGTTGATGCGGAAACATTACGTGGCCAAGGCGCCACGTTAATTTTGGCACCCCAAGCCACGGGCGATGACAAAAAAGCCTTGCCAGACCTAAGCCCACACTCGCGCCAAGCCATGGAAAAGGCTTTGCTTCTGGCCTACGATCATGGCCACAACTACATTGGCACCGAACACTTGCTCTATGGCCTCCTGCAAACCGAGGATAGTGGGCTCGAAACTGCGTTCGACAGCTTGGGAGTTGACCGTGCTACTTTGAACGAATATTTGGACGGTGTTATCCACCAAGCGGGCCGCACAGGCGAGACCGAAGAGGTCGCGGAAATGTTTTCTGAGTTAACCCAAGCTGACGAATCGAATGAAGGCCAAATGAACACCCCAAAATCACGCGTCAATAAACATCACAAAAAAGAGCGGGCTGCGAGTGCGCTTGAATATTTCACAGTCAATTTAACGCAGCCAGCCGTAGAAAAAAAATTAGACCCCGTGATTGGTCGCGACCAAGAAATTGACCGCTTGATTAATATTTTATCGCGCCGCAGCAAAAATAATCCCGTCCTAATTGGTGAACCAGGCGTAGGCAAAACCGCGATTGTCGAGGGTTTAGCCAAACGCATTGTGGCTGGCGATGTGCCGCCGGTGTTGCGCCGCAAAAAAATTCTCTCGCTCGACCTTACGCTCCTTATTGCAGGCACGATTTACCGCGGTGAATTCGAAGCGCGCTTAAAACAAGTGATTGACGAGCTCGCCACCAAACCAAATTGCCTGTTATTTATTGACGAAATCCACAATATTATTGGCGCAGGCGGAAATCAGGGTACGATGGACGCGGCCAATATTCTGAAGCCTGCACTCGCCCGCGGCCAGTTGCGTTGCATTGGCGCCACCACGTTTGATGAGTTCAAAAAACACATCACGAATGACCCGGCACTTGAACGCCGCTTCCAGCCGATTTTTGTGTCTGAACCAAACACAAGCGACACAATCAAAATTTTAGACGGTGTAAAAGTCTATTATGAAAATTTCCACCAAGTGCAATTTGCCGATGATGCGATTACAACTGCGGTAACACTGAGCAATCGCTACATTCATGACCAATATCAGCCAGACAAATCACTCGACTTACTCGACGAAGCAGCGGCCGCTGTGCGTGTGCACCAACCAGCTACTGCACAAGACAATGCGCGTCAAAAATTAGAACAACAAATCGAAGCAGCCGAAGCCGCCAAAACCAAGGCCATTAGTGAAGAAAAATTAAAAGTCGCGCTTAAATGCAAACAACAAATCGCAGCGCTGCAAAAAAAATTAAAGGCGCTTGAGAAAAAAGCCAAACCAAGTAAACGCAAGCCACTCGTAACGGCTGCCGATGTGGCCGCGGTTGTGGCCCAGCGCACGAGCACAAATGCCAAAACAATTTTGCGCGACGAACTCGAACAACTTGCAACTGTGCGTGTGGCCGTAGAAAAAACCATTGTGGGCCAAAAAACCGCGCAAGATATTATTTTCAAAACTTTGGAACGCGCATTTGTGGGCCTCAACCGCCCGCGCAAACCACTGGCTTCCCTACTCTTTGCCGGCCCCAGTGGCGTAGGCAAAACCGAATGCGCGCGCCAATTGGCCGAAGCTTTGTACCACGACCCAGCCGCACTCATCAAACTTGACATGAGTGAATTTGGCGAAGGACACAGCGTGTCTAAATTACTTGGCTCCCCCGCCGGCTATGTTGGCTACAAAGAACGCAATCGCTTTACCGACGAAGTGCGCCGCCGCCCATACTCTGTCGTGCTGTTTGATGAAATCGACAAAGCCCACCCCGACGTGCGCAAATTACTCTGGCAAATTTTGGACGAAGGCGAACTTACCGATGCCAGTGGCAAAAAAACCAGTTTTGCACACTGTATTATTATTTTAACCACCAATGTTGGGGCACATAGTTTACAGCAAGGGGACCTTGGTTTTGGCGGCAAACAAGCCGGCGCACAATCGCAAACTCGCCTACAATCCACACTCAAAGACGAGCTGAGCGCCGCGCTCGTCAACCGCCTGGATGCTGTGTGCCCATTCTTTCAACTCACTGAAACAGAATTAATCCGCGTGGCCGAGCAAGCCATGGGCGAACTCAGTAGCCAACTCAAAAACGCCCGCCAAATCACGCTTTCAGCCGATGACGAGGCTATGCAAAAATTAATTGCTGACCTGGCCCCAAGCGAACGCGGCGCCCGCAATGTCCGTCATGCGATCGAGCAACTTGTACCAGATTTATTATTACCAGTGCTTCGCCAACGCCGTGCCAAAAAACACCTTACCCTCACGCACAAGGCTAATTCGTTTGCGCTTGTATGACACCCTCGCCCCGCGATGCCGAACGCGCTCGCCAATTTCAAGCCAATCGTCAGCAAACACGCCAACTCAGCCAAGGTTCGGCTGCGCTTGAATTAGCACAAGTCCACACCGCCCTCGACCATTACAAAAATAAACTCGCAGCCGCAATTACAGCAAACGATGAAGCTGCGATCGAAAACGCCATCAACCAATTAATCACACTGCGCAGCACGCAATGCGCTTTGCGTTTAAAACAACAGGAACAAAACGGCCAACTCACACCCGAAATAATTAAGGCCGAACGAGATAGCTACTACGCCGATTGTTACCGACTAATCTCGACCACTGCTTAAGTATGCCTCCCCGCGACCAGTCCCGCGCAGCGCTCAATCGACGTCGTTCACAAGTATCCGACACCCTAAAGAACGGTATTTCGGCCGCATTTGGTGGTGCATATGATGCCGATGATATCGTACTTAATGCTAATGACGAACGTCGCATCATGGATTTAATTGCGGAGCAAGGTGAAAAATACACAGAAGAAATCATGGCCAAACACAAATTAGTCATGGATGCAGCGAAGGCTCGAGCCAGAGCAGCGGCTCTTCAAAATTTTGGCGCCCCAACTTCCCAACAAACAACAGGTGCGGCACCCAAATTCAATAACGACGAAACACAAAAAGCAGACCTTGCTGGGGATCTTACCCAAGATGGATCACCTGAAAAAATCCTTGACAGAACAGCCCAAGCAAATACCGCCGAACAAGAAAATCCGCGTGCATCCAACTTTGCATCTGATGTAGAAGAAAACCAAAAAGCCACGCCAGAAGAAGATCAGGGTCTTAAACACTGCCCATACGATGGTCAAATTTTAAATTTTGATGGCACCTGCCCCGCTGGTGACCACACATCGCTAGGACGCCAAACCCCGCCGCCAATCCCTGCCCAAGCACGCGGCAATGGCCAGACTCCACCACCAATTCCGCCCCAGGCAGGTGGACGCCAAACCCCGCCGCCAATCCCTGCCCAAGCACGCGGCAATGGCCAGACTCCACCACCAATTCCACCAGCTGTTATTTTAGCTTCAATTAAAGCTGAAGGTGATAAAAAAATGACTGACCTCGACAACCAATTAAATGCAGCCAAAAAAGAACTCAGTGAGTTACGGGACGATGCTGAAAAAGCTGAGACAAGAGGTTCTCTGATTAAACTATCAGGCTGTAGTTGTATTACCGTAATCGGACCATTTATTGGCGCCATACTCCTCTATCTAAATTATCAAAAACAAGGTAAAATAGAGAAGGAAATGAAGCGCGTAGAAGAACAGATTTCCAATATTGAAAAAGCCCGCGCCGAAACTGCCCAAAAATACAAGCTCAAAATCTAGTATCTATTTTGTTTTATGGATAAAAAACGTTTGCTGGCAGCTGGAATTTTTTTGATCGTAGCCGCACTCTTGGGCTATGCTTTGTACCGCGTCTTTTTTGCACCAAAAACACCGACCGGGCAAACTGGCGTCACTGGCTCGCGTCCAACCAGTACTGGCGGCATTTTCCCCTCAGCCGGCCAAGGCAACACGACTGATCGCACGACCCCACCCTCGACCGGACTACCAAATGCAGGTTCAAATGGCGGCTTTGGCCAAGCTGGCAGCGGCAGTACCGATGGCCGGGGTGGCACAACTGCCGTTCCACGCGTCACCCAACCAGTAGATAGTCGAATTGTCAGCGCCGCACTTTCCCCACAGGGCGGGGTGCAGTATTACAATAGTCAGGACGGTAAATTTTACCGCCTTGATGCCAACGGCAACCCTGTCCCCCTCTCTGACCAAGTTTTTTACAATGTAAACAAAGTCACCTGGTCACCAAAAAAAGAAGAAACGATTATTGAATACCCAGACGGCTCAAATATATACTACAACTTTAACAGCAAACAGCAGGTTACGCTTCCCAAGCACTGGGATGAATTTTCATTTTCCCCAGACGGCAATAAAATTGCGGCAAAAAGCTTAAGTTTGGCCCCAGAAAATCGTTGGCTCCTCACTGCCGCCCCAGATGGCAGCAGTATTAAACTCGTTGAGCCGATGGGTGAAAACGCGGACAAAGTAATAGTTGACTGGTCCAGCAACCAACAAGTTGTGGCCCTATCCCGCACTGGCGATCCAATGGGCTCGGACCGCCAGCAAGTGCTGCTCGTTGGTTTGAACAAAGAAAATTTCCGCGGCCTGACTGTCGAAGGACGCGGCCTAGAAACCGAATGGTCACCAAGTGGTAGCAAATTGCTCCACAGCGTGTACAACTCGACCAGTGATTTCAAACCCCAACTCTGGATCGTGAATGCCACCCCAGACAGTGTGGGCGAAAATCGTCGTCTCCTTGAGGTAAACACCTGGGCCAGCAAATGCGCTATGGCCGATGACCGCTTTGTGTACTGCGGTGTGCCTACCCAGCTCGATACTGGTTCGGGCTTTGCGCCTGACCTGGCCAACCAAACCCCTGATCGCTTGTACAAAATTGATACGGCTACGGGCATCAAAATCGAAATTCCTCTCGAAAATAATTACACCATCGGCTCAATTAAACTAGACGCAGACGGCAAGAGCCTTTACTTTACCGACAAAAACCAAGCTGGTTTATTTAAAGTGGCTCTCTAGTATGAAACTACGCCAACTTCTCCTTATCTTTGTACCAGCCCTGCTCGTCGTGGGGATTGGCCTGTTTACCCAAGTACTTAGCTATCGCCCCTTAAACCCAAAAAACACTACAACCGAGACTGCCACCTTCAAAATTCCAGTCTTACCCGACGACATTATCTATGGCAACCCAAATGCGGCGCATACGATTGTAGCGTTCGAAGATTTTAGTTGCCCGGCGTGCGCCGAACAAGACGCCGCTTTGAAAAAACTACTTGAACAAAAACCAAATAGCGTACGTGTGGTGTGGAAAGGTTTACCTGTGGCCACATTCCCCTACCCGAGCGAAACTGCGCAGCGTTATGGTTTTTGCGCTCACCAGCAAGGTAAATTTAGCGAATTTAAGTCCGCAGCTTTTGCCAACAAAGATAACCTTTCGCCAGCAGTACTTACCACACTTGTTCAAACATTGGGACTCAAGCAAGAATCGCTGACCAACTGCCTGAACTCACCTGTGACAGCACTCTACATCGAACGCATCAAACAACTCGCGGCCCAAGTCGGCATCCAAAGTGTACCAACTTTTTTCGTAAACAACCGCCAGGTCCAGCCATCGCCAACCCCCGAAGCCTGGGCCACGTTGCTCCAGATTTAATATGAAAAAAATTCTCATTACTCTGTGTCTCGCGCTGTTACTTTTTCCAGCCAGCGCATTTGGTGCCAGCAATTTACCATTTGGTGCCGAGTGCAGTAATGACTCCGAGTGTGCTTCGGGTGGTTGTGAAACCGCCAAGCACGGTAGTATTAGCGGCAAATCATTTTGCGATTGTGGTGACAATTTAACGGGCGACACAGACGATGAGTACTGCCGTACCCAATTCCAATCAAAGTATCCCACCGCAAAGGAAGAAGATTGGAAATGTGTAGGCGGTACAGATGAATCTGGCGACTTAGACTATTGCCAGAATGGCACAATTGCGGAATACCCTGCGGGCATACAGAGCAATGGTGACACTGGTTTAATCGACACCCTTGGTAAATCAATCGAAGGCGCGACCCTTACTGAAAACGAACTCGAAGCCATGTTAAAAAAACCAGAGCCGCGCATTGAGATCCCTGGCTTAGAATTCTCCGACACAAGCATTGAAAACAACAAAGTAACGGATTCAAATGGTGTTACCTACTTAGTATTCCCATTCTTGGGTGAATATTTGGCGGCAATTTATAAATATATTTTAGTGGTGCTTAGCATCGTATCAGTGGTCATGTTAATTGTCGCTGGTTTTCAATGGGCTGTGCCTGACTCGAGTGGTGAAAATGTCAACAGCGCCAAAAATCGTATTGCTGGCGCGCTTTCCGGTTTGGTAATTGCCGTGGGTTCATATGTGATCCTGTACACGGTTAACCCTGAACTCGTGCAATTTCGCAGTTTGCGCGTACAGTATATCCAAGGAATCGACCTTGCAGATTATCAAAATAATCCCTCTGATCCAGGCGTTGATGATGGCGGCGACGTGTCGTACAGTGAAAATACAAAAGCCAACCTGGACAATAACGCTCTCAACTCCGCCAAAGGTCAGGGTTGTGGCAAGAATTTAGTGGCCATTGCCGAAGCTTATTCTGGTCAAACCATTTGCCAAGGTCCTTGCCACTGTGCTAATTTTGTCTCACGTGTTTTGGCGCAAAGTGGTTGTGACAAAAGCTTTATGTCTGACTCGGCCCCACGTCTAAAGAAAAAACTAATTGGACTCGGTTGGGAGTTACGCGATGGTGCAGAGGGGGTTGAACCTGGTGACATTGTGTTCTGGGGAGCTTCGAACGATTCACCGGGACACGTGGAAATTGCCTATAACACCAGTGGTTTCTCAATTGGTTCGTCGGTTAACATGACCGCTTGTTGGCAGGGTAAGGCCAAGGAAATTCAAGCTGCTTGTGGTGAATTCTGGCAACTTGGTTACTATGGCGGCGAGAAAAAAAATGCGGCCGCGGCTAAAGCCAAATACGGTTACACCGGAGGCAAGGATGAAGTCAAACAGCAGTACTCGGCCTGCGTTGCCAAATACAATGTCTGTCCTCCGTGGGGCGGCGACCGCCCAGACCTTTGCGGTTACTGCGCTAAAATCGGCCCCGCTGACCAATTCCACAAACCATCATCATGTACAAGTCGTCAGTGTGTCCAAGTCACCAAAGGCCAGCGCTGGGGCTATTACCTAAAAAATCCAAATAATAAATAATTATATGCCAAAGGGGGACAAACTTTTTATCTGCTCACACTGCGATGCCCAATACCAAAAATGGGCTGGGCGCTGTTTGGAATGTGGACAATGGGGCACAGTGCAAGAAGCCGTACCAGCTGAGGTGGCGAAAGTTGCCAAAAAAGATGCGCGTGTTGCAGGTGCAACTAAAACGCGCGGACTTGCCGAAATTGCGACCGGCAGCATTAAGCGAATTGCGACTGGAATTGGAGAACTAGACCGTGTGCTTGGTGGCGGCATTGTGCCTGGCAGTCTAATTTTGCTTGGTGGTGAGCCCGGGATTGGCAAATCCACTCTCGCTCTACAACTAGCCGCCATTGTCTCCCCCGCCTTGTATTTATCAGGCGAAGAATCAGCCGAACAAATTAAATTGCGCGCTGACCGTTTGTTTAGCAGAGCACCAAGTTTTAAACTTGCCAACGAAACTAATGTTGATGCACTTGTCGGTGCAATCATGTCCGAAAAACCCGCGCTAGCAATTGTTGATTCAATTCAAACCATTGCATCCGACGAAGTGGCGGGCGAAGCAGGTAACCCAAATCAGGTGCGCGCCGCAGCCGTAAAATTAATGGAAGCCGCCAAATCAACCGGCACAGCCATTATTTTGATTGGCCATGTGACAAAAGAAGGTACTGTCGCAGGCCCACGCACACTCGAACATTTGGTTGACACAGTGTTATACCTTGAGGGCGAACGCCACCATGCCTATCGCATTTTGCGCACCGTCAAAAATCGTTTTGGCGCCACGGACGAGGTGGGTATTTTTGCGCTCGAAGAAAGTGGCTTAACTGAAGTGGCCAATGCTTCGGCCGCATTTATCGCTGACCGCGGCGAGCCAATTTCGGGCAGCATCCTCACCTGTTTAATGGAGGGCACCCGCCCCATGCTTGTCGAAATTCAAGCACTTGTGAATAAAACCGTGTTTGGATACCCGGTGCGCAAAGCGAGCGGCTTTGATTTAAATCGTCTGCACGTGCTCGCCGCTGTGCTCGAAAAACGCGCCGGGCTTGCGCTCGGACAATTTGATATTCACATTAATGTTGTAGGTGGAATTCGTGCCCAAGAACCAGCCGCAGATTTAGCGGTTTGTTTAGCAATCGCCAGCTCATACAAGGACAAAGCACTTGGCAATGACTTAGTCGTGTTTGGCGAAGTTGGTTTGGGTGGCGAAGTGCGTCGCATCACACAGGCCGAAAAGCGAATTAAAGAAGCAGCCAATTTGGGTATGAAACGCGTTATCACCGCTGCCAGCGCTGCGGACAAAGGCGCCAAAAACATCAAAGTGATTGGCGTAAAAAATATTGCGGAATTAATTACGCACGCGTAATTATTCCAAATGCACCGTTGCTTCCCAACCGCGTACTGTCGCCGCCACCTCGGGAAAAGCGGAAAAATCAAAGCCTCGTGCCAAATCGCGGGCTTTTTTAATTAAATCACGGTCTTGCAAACTAGCCAAACGGAGTGACAATTCTCCACTCTGGGCAGTGCCATACACTTCGCCTGGTCCGCGCTGCTCCAAATCATATTCAGCCAGCGCGAACCCATCGAGAGTTTTCTCAAAATACTGCAAACGATCGCGGGATTTTACGGATTTACTTTCCGTAAACAACAAACAATACGATTGGTGCACACTGCGGCCTACACGCCCGCGGAATTGATGTAGTTGCGCAAGCCCAAATCGTTCAGCGCCCTCAATCACCATGACACTCGCGTTTGGAATATTCACACCCACTTCCACAACCGAAGTCGATACTAAAATATTGGTTTTGTTGGCGGCGAAATCAGCCATGGCCTTATCTTTATCCGCCGATTTCATTTTGCCATGCAACAAACCAATTTTAAAATCAGGAAAAATTTCACGCTGCAAACGTTCAGCCTCGGCCGTTACTGATTTTTGTTCAATATTTCCAGACGGACTTCCCTCTGACTCTTCGATGAGTGGACAAATCACAAATGCCTGGCGACCGGCTTTAATTTGTTCACGAATAAATTTGTACGCATCAGCGCGTTTAGTAACATCGACCAGTCGTGTTTTAATTGGCTTACGACCTGGTGGTAAATGTTTGATAATTGACACATCCAAATCCCCGTAGAGCGCAAGCGCATACGAACGCGGAATTGGCGTGGCCGTGAGGCTCAAAAAGTGGGGAACAAAATCGGTGTTCACTTGGCGCAAAGCCTGACGTTGGCGGACGCCAAAACGATGCTGTTCATCCACAACCACTAAATGTAGACCCGAAAACACGATTTTCTCGGCTAATAGCGCTTGTGTACCAATCACCACCGGCACTTCCCCACTCGCAATCGCCCCACGCACGGCCCGTTTGGCCCCTGCCAGCGTGACAGCCTCGGCAGGTGCTTCTTTACCCGCTGGATATGACAGCAAGGCTTGATGGCTCGTCAGGAGCGCTACAGGCACACCTAAGCCCGTTAAAATTCCCGACACAGTTTCGTAGTGCTGGCGTGCCAAAATTTCCGTTGGCGCCATAATTGCGGCCTGCCCGCCGTGGTGTGCCGTCCAGTACAGCGCGAGTGCCGCCACTGCGGTTTTACCTGAACCCACATCACCCTCGAGCAAACGATTCATGGGCGCGCTTTTTTCCAAATCCTGGAAAATTTCCCAGGCCGCAGTTTTTTGGTCCACGGTCAACGTAAATGGTAATTGCGCTAAGGCCTTTTTAATTGGCGTCGCGTCAAATGGCATTGGCTTAGCCCGCATTCCCGCGCGCGCCTGGCGCACAGTTTCGGCCCGCAACTGCACAATAAATAATTCATCAAACTTCAAACGCTCACGAGCAGCGGCCAATTCCGCATCATTATTGGGAAAATGAATTCCGCGCAAAGCAGCGTCAAGCTCTCCCAAACCAGCAGTTTTTTTAATACCAGGCGGCAACCAATCTGGCACAGTACCAGCAGCTCCAAGTGCCTGCTTAACTAATTGCCGCACCTGTTTGTGTGTGAGCCCGGCCGTTAAATTGTAATGCGGCACGAGCCGCGCTGTGTGCATGGGTGCACGCTCAGTTTTTTCATACGCTGGATTTTTTAATTGCAAACCACCGCGCTCCAGTGTCACGGTTCCAGACAAAAAAACTTCATCGCCCGCCACCAAATTCTTGGCAATAAACGGCTGTCCAAACCACACCACGCGCACACGGCCCGTATCATCAGCGGCAATGGCTTCGGTAATAAACAAACGCACTCGGCGTGCCCGTCGTGCGGCAATAGTTTCAATTCGCACCTTAATCGTAACGGTCGCCCCCTCGGTCAAACCCGCCACAGGCACCAAATTCCGAAAATCCTCGTAACGCACGGGAAAAAACCACAGCAAATCACGCAGTGTTCGAATCCCCAACCGTTGCAGCCGCGCACCCACCACAGTGCCCACGCGCGGCAGTTGCGCTACCGGAGTATCTAAATTCATATGTAGAATTGTACCAAGACAACAAAAAAGTCGCCACTAGGGCGAACTTATTCAATTACTATCTGGTGCACTCGCTAAGAATCGAACTTAGATTACCAGATCCGCAATCTGGTGTCCTATCCATTGAACGACGAGTGCCTAAAAAGCCGCCTTAATATAGCATAGGGCGGCTGGGCTGTCAACTATAAAATCCGCCACATCCGAGCGGCGCGGTCGCTGAGCGGCTCGTCCTCGGTTTTAGTGTCTTCGGGCAAGTACTGAAGGAGTGTAAAGCGCAGGTCGTTTGGGTCGTTTTCCAGGAGCGGCAGGCGGAGGCGTGGGCGCAGACTAGTTTTGGTGTCAATAAACAATGTCTGAACTTCGGGCGGACGATAAATGATAAAGAAATTATCAAGCTCGCTCCACTCGTAGAAGCGATGCTGAATGCCCACACCACGGTCAGTGATACGCACCGCGACTTTAGGGGCGGTTTGGTGGGATTGCAAAAATAACACCATGGCAAACAGCACGATGATAAGTGCAAACAAAAAATTCTGGGTTAGAAGTGCATAAATAACCAACGCCGCGCCAATCAAGCCCATAACCACATACCAACGACGCGGGCGGTCGTGGCGTTCGTATTCATCCACTTCCCACTCGTGCAAAACGGTTCCAACCGCATTTGGGTCAGTAATAATTTGAGGCATACGCAAAAAGTATAGGGCAAGTATAGCACAAATACTTTCTACTCACTAGACCTCCACGCACTTCTTAAAATTATTCAGGATCGCCTGCCAACCATCGCGCTGCATTTCGATTGGGTTTTCACTTTCCGGATCAAACACGGTAGTGACTTTTGTTTCTGATCCGTTTGAAGTAAAAGAGACCGCAACAGTACGACCATCGCCCATTGTATACGCAATGTATTCAAATGGCGTTACCGCTGTATACGTACCACCAAAATCAAAACCAAAACTGCCGTCTTTGGCTTCCATACGATAATTAAATGTGCCACCCACACGCAAATCATTTTCGGCGCGCGGTGAATGCCAATCGTCCGAAGCATGATTCCACTTCATCACATGCTCTGGGTTTGTATAAAATTCCCATGCCTTTTCAACTGGAGCGTTAACTGTAATTTCAATAGTGATTGGAGGCATAGGTTTAGATTAGTGGACATTGCTGGATTCGAACCAGCGACCTTTGCAATGTGAATGCAACGCTCTAACCAACTGAGCTAAATGTCCGATTGGGAAAACTGTAGCACGGGTTTTGGTATAAATCAAGGCACAACGGAGAAGCGAGGCTTGGGTTCAAGTCTCGCTCTTCCTCCTTGTCTCTCGCTAGCCTTCAATGAGGCGGGGCGAGAGCTCGGCCAGGGCCAGAAGCTCTGCATTGCTGTAGCGCTTCCGAACAATGGCTCGCCAGTCGTGTCCCGCGTACTCGGGCTGCGTCGGGTTGATGGACCGAACCCAACCAAAGTGCGGCAGGACATGCGTCGGGTCAGCCGGATTCACCCGCGTGTAGTGGATGATCTGGCCATTGCCGATACGGAACGGCGGCTCGTTCGCCTGATCCAGGAAGTGGTACTCGTCCGCCGTGATGCGCTCGAAGATGATGCGGAACGCCCGCATGATATCGCCGTGCGACACAATGATGACGCGCTTGTCCGACAGCTCGCGGTGCAGCGTGCTGACGATGTTGCTCCGCAGCCGGTCGCAGACCTGAGCGACCGACTCCCCGTCGGGTAGCGGCGCGTAGAGCAGGTGTATCTCGCGGTAGCGCAGGTACTCGGCGAACTGCTCCTGGCGCACGTTGTCCGGGATGATGTCCATGCGACCATGGTCACGCTCCCGGAGCTGGAAGTCCATGAACCACTGCGCGTCCGGCAGGTCGAGGAGCGCGGCGGTTTCCACAGCCCGCGCGTACTCGGACACGTAGTGGCGGTCGAAGTGCGTCAGGTCATTGGCCTTTAGCCATTCGCCTGCAGCCCTGGCCTGCTCGCGCCCCTGGTTGGTCAGGCGCAGACGCGTGCTGTGTCGGTTCAGGAACTCGGTCGTGAAGGCCGAGTGGTCGCCTGCACGCGACCGTGTGTTGGCAATGTTCCCCTCGGACTGGCCGTGGCGAACGAGGATCAGATCACGTGGCATCATAGTCCACCCCCTGGTTAGTTGTGAATGAGCTGTACCTACTATACCAGTCTATTTTTGCCTTGTGTTTAAATGTATTTAAATGTGTATATATCCAATAATAATTAGTGTTAAATGCTTTACAAAATAAGGATTATATGATATGTATATATGTGTATCTTTTTATATACATATGAAAAAACTGCTAACCCAATTAGGCCTCTCCCCCATCGAAGCCAAGCTTTACGAAGCCCTGGTTCGCGGCGGCGTCATGAGTGTCTCTGACCTTGCCAAAGCAACCCAACTCTACCGCCCACAAGTATACAAATATCTGCCCTATCTCATTGAAAAAAAATTAATTTTGGAATCTCGACACGGTCGTCGCACAGTGTATAGCGCCGAATCCCCTCGCCAATTAGAAAAGTTGGCAGAAAGTGTACACCGCGAAGTAGAGGCGCAACTCCCTACCATCATGGCCCTATACAGTACTAGCACCAGCAAACCAACAGTCCAGTACTTTGAAGGCGAACAAGGCATTCGCCGTATTTACGAAGATCTCATTAATACCCTTAAAAAGGGCGACTCATTCTATCGCTACGAATCTCCGCGTAATTACAAAGCCATGCGCAAGTATATTCCAGACGAATACAAAGTTCGCTTCCGTGATAATGCCGAGGTAGACCGTTATATCATTACCAACGAAGTCACAAAGCAGCAAAAACTCCAGCGCCTTGGTCGCTGGATCAAAGTTGTGCCTGCCAAATATGATTTATTCGACTACGACATCTCCCAACTAATCTATGGCGATAAGGTCGCGTTTATTGATTTTCGCTCCCACACCGCCACCCTTATCGAGAGCCCGATTTTTGCCGAATTTCAAAAGAAAATCTTCCAATTATTGTTCGAAAAGCTCTAAAAACCGCCGGTTGCCAAAAGCCCAAAACTGCGCTATACTGCGCAGTATCTATGGAAACTCGATCCATCAATTTTTTGCCTGATCAGCCGGCCGAATATACGCCGGTCCCCCAACCCCCAAAACGCCGCCGCTCCTGTGTGGTCGTTTTGTTGTGTGCCCTAATTTTGATTATCGGTGGTTTATGGTGGCTTCGCGCCCAGGGCGAACCGGTTGACTCTAACAACCCGACGGCCTACGACCCTCTCACCCTGGAACCAAAAAAACCTCGCAGTCTGATCCAAAAACTCAGCTATGTGGTCTTTAACCACGACCGCGAACCACTGGTGGGCGAGGACAAAGACCGCATCAATGTCCTGCTTTTGGGAATGGGCGGCCCTGGCCACGATGGTCCATACCTGACAGACACAATCATGATTGCGAGTATTAAGCCATCAACAAAGCAAGTTGCGCTCGTTTCAATCCCCCGCGACCTGGCCATCAATATCCCGGGTTATGGGGTCAACAAAATCAATCACATCAATCATTACGGCGAACAAAAAGAACACGACATGGGCGGCGCTTATGCCACCGAAGTAATTAGCAAGGCTTTTAATGTCGAAATCCCCTACTACGTACGCATTGATTTTAAAGCTTTTGAAGAAATTATCGACGAGGTCGGCGGTGTAAAAGTTGATGTTGAACGCGCATTTACTGACGCTGAATTCCCCGCTTCCAACGACGCATTCCAAACTGTGGCGTTTAACAAAGGCGTACAGACCATGAATGGGCTCACTGCGCTGTCATACGCGCGCTCCCGCCATGGCAACAATGGCGAAGGCAGCGATTTTGCGCGTGCCAAACGTCAACAAAAAATTATCCTGGCTCTGCGCGAAAAAGTTTTGTCATTTGGAACATTGCTAAACCCCGTGCGCTTAAACAACATGATGGACGCACTCGAAGCTCACCTGACCACAAACTTGGAGTTTGGTGAATTAGTTTCGCTCGCGAAATTAGGCCGCGAATTAAATACCGAGCAAATCACCAATTTAGTGTTCGATACCAGCGAGGGTGGTTACCTACGTAACTCGGCCACATTTGGTTTTATCGAGTCGCGCACAGGCAATTTTGACGCCATGTCGAACGCGATCAACACGATTTTTAATGGCGCTACTGCCGGCACTACCCAGGTTTCGCAAACTCCAACTCAAGACGCACCGCCAATTGCGGGCGCACAAATTGAAATTCAAAACGGTACGTGGAGTGCAGGCTTGGCATCACGCGTTAAAAAACGTTTGACTGACAACAAAGTCTCAATTGCCACGGTCAGCAACAGCAAGCAAAAACCAGTTGCCACAAGCGGAATTTATGTTTTAACCAACCGCCCGGCCGATGGCACGGCCGAAACTTTGGCCAAAGATTTATTTATCCCTATTAAACAAACCGTACCGAGCGGCATTATTGCTGCCACCAGCACTGATATTTTAATTCTCTTGGGCGACGATTTTACAGAATAATATGGCTACACCTGCTGAACAAAAAGACTATAAATTGCCAGTTGTGGTAATTGTTGGACGTGCAAATGTTGGTAAATCAAGCTTGTTTAATCGTTTGCTCGAAGAAAAAAAAGCCATGGTGTCGGACGTGGCCGGAACCACACGCACCAATAACGAGGGCGATGTACTGTGGCGTGGTACATACATCCACGTGATTGATACCGGCGGTCCAGACAATGCGGAAAACGAACCATTTGCCAAAGATATTATTGCCCAATCCAAAGCCGCGCTGGCGCAGGCTGACGTAATTTTAATGGTTGGCGATGCTGAGTCGGGCATTTTACCCCAAGAACGCGAACTCGCTCGTGAGTTGCGCCGCACAGCCACCAAAAACGGCACACCAATTATTTTGGTTGCCAACAAATGCGATAACCAACGCTTGGCCGCCAACACCCGCGACCACGAGTGGCTTAGCCTTGGTTTGGGTGCACCATTATGCGCTTCGGCCAGCAATGGCCGTGGAATCGGCGACTTATTAGATGCCGTGTACACGCAACTTAAAAAACGCAAAAAAACACCAAAGGGCAAACGTCAGGCTGCGAATGTAATTCCGATTCGCGTGTGCTTACTTGGCAAACCAAATGTTGGTAAATCAAGTTTGTTCAATAAATTAATTGGTGAGGAACGCGTAATTGTTAGTGACATTGCGCACACGACTCGCGAACCGTTTGATACTGAGCTGATTTACGAGCAGGACAACAAAAAATACCAGATGACATTTATTGACACAGCTGGTATTCGTCGCAAAGCGCGCGTGTCCGGACATTTGGAGCGAGAAGGTATTAGCCGCAGTGTGGAAGCCATGAACCGTTCGGACATTATTTTGCTCGTGCTCGATGCCAGTGAATCACTCGCCACACAGGACTTGCAACTCGGTGGTTTAATTGAGCAGCACAGCCGCGGTGTGATTATTATTTTGAATAAGTGGGATTTGGTAGCCGACAACTCGGATTTGGCACGCAACAAAATGAAAACGTTTATTTACAACACATTCCCTCACTTGGATTTTGCGCCAATTGTATTTGTAAGCAGTAAAACCGGATATCGCGCACACCAAATTTTCCCCGAAATTGTGGCCGTAGATAATGCTCGTAAACTCACGATCGAACAGCCAGAAATCAACGAATTCCTATACCAAGCCACACACGAACACCGCCCAGCGCGCGGCAAGGGTACCCGCCACCCCGAAATTATGGCCATGCATCAGCTCGACAGTGCGCCGCCAGTATTTGAAATTTTCATCAAATACCGCACCTCGCTGCACGAATCATACCTCAACTTTTTGAAGCGTAAGTTACGCGAAGAATTTGGTTTTATTGGCACGCCAATCATTATTAAAATGAGTAAAATGAAACGCTAGTATGAAGCTCATTGTTGGTCTCGGTAATCCAGGCAAAAAATATCAGCGCACGCGCCACAACATTGGTTTTATGGTGCTGGATTTTTTGCACGACACTGTGGCCAAACGTACGGGCATTTCGGCCTGGCAAGTAAGCCCAAAGTTTAATGCTGAAATTGCGGATTTCAAAGTGAAAAACGAATCAGTGCTTCTACTCAAGCCACTCACATACATGAATGATTCCGGACACAGCGTGCAGCTGGCCGCGCAATTTTACAAAATTGCACCCGCTGATATTTTGGTCGTGCACGATGAAAAAGATTTGCCTCTGGGTGAAATTAAAATGCAAACCAACCGCGGACACGCCGGGCACAATGGAATTCGCTCAATCATTGCTTGCTTAAATACCAAAGATTTTGCACGCTTGCGCTTGGGCGTGGCGAACGAACAACTGGCCGATGGCATGGATACTGCGGTTTTTGTCTTGAACAAGTTTGGTGCACGCGAACGCGGGGCCGTGAACACAATGACCGAAACTGCGGCCGAACAAATTACCGACTGGATTACTCAGTAATTTATTTTTAATAAGGAGGGAGTATGACACCACTACAATGTCTGGCTTTTTGGCCAGAGGCGAGTTTTAAACGCTGGCAGAATTTGTGCCAGCAATGGGGCAAAGATGCCTGGTGGGAGGCTAATGTCGAGGCAACTACCCCACTCGATTGGTCAGATGCGGCCAAGCATTCCTTCAAAACGTGGCGGAGCAAAGCTGACCCAGAACGGTTTAGCAAACAATTGGCCGCTGATGCAATCACGCTTATCACGTGCGAGGACGCAGCGTATCCCAAATGTTTGGTCGAGTTAAAGCAACGGCCATTGGCCTTATTTGTGCGCGGTAAAATTGGAAGCGGTTTACGTTTGGCCGCAGTTGGCACACGCAAACCTACTGAGTATGGCCGACAAGCCACGCGAATTTTAATTCCCCCGCTGGCGCGCGCTGGGCTCACGATTGTCAGTGGTCTAGCCTATGGTTTGGATGCCCTAGTTCATTCCTTGACTTTGGACGCAGGCGGCATTACTGTGGCCGTGCTTGGCACTGGCGTTGACCGCCACACTATTCAACCCACTGGGAACCAAACCCTGGCCGAACGCATTATTGCCAGTGGCGGGGCCGTAATTTCCGAATTGCCACCCGGGACCGGAGGCAGTAAACGGACTTTTCCACTACGTAACCGCATCATTGCCGCGCTATGCGAGGTTACACTCGTACTCGAAGCACCCATGAAATCAGGCGCTTTAATTACTGCGGATTGTGCTTACCAACTGGACCGCACCGTGGCCTGTGTGACTCACCCAATCACCAGCACCATTGGCGCGGGCGGGAATTATTGGCTCGCCACCCAAGGCTCGGTAATTGTTACCACTCCCGAAGATATTTTGTTACAATATCCAGGGCTGAAAAAGAAAAAGTCCCAAACAAAAATTACAATCGATGCACGACTACAGCCACTGCTCGATTTAATTCCCAAAAACGGCCGACACCTCAACGAAATTTTGCAAATCATGAACCAACCAATTACGCAGATACTGAGCATGGTTGGCGAACTCGAATTATCTGGCGCCATTACTGATTTAGGTGGACAACATTATGCACGCAGCTGAAAAACAATTAATTGCCTTGACTAAAAGACCCCATTTAAGCGCGTTGGAGCGCCAGCGAGCCGCTGACCCATTTATACATTTGCGTACGTTTTTGACTGCGCTCGGTAATCCAGAACAAAAAATTCCGCATTATGTTCACGTCACTGGCACGAGTGGCAAAGGCTCGACTGCCGCGTTTTTAGAATCAATTTTGCGTGCCAACAAGCACAAAACCGGACTCACGGTTTCGCCACATATCACATCAATCTACGAACGCTGGCAAATTAATGGTGTGCCGATTACACCAGCCAAATTTAAGCGCGTCACAAAAAAATTAACTGTTACATTTAAACACTGTGCAAAAAATAATCAGAATTTTGGTTTGTCTTTTTTTGAAGTTTGCACCGCGCTTGCACTTTTTTATTTTGCCGAACAAAA
>CAYQNA010000011.1:0-29664 GCA_964418775.1 uncultured Gammaproteobacteria bacterium | reverse complement strand
CGCACTTCCCCATTTACTGGGTTTGAATACCCGCCGTTGATAAAGTAAGTGACGTGCGCATATTTTTCAGTTTCAGAAATATAGAGCTGGCGATACGACTCGCCAATAGCTTTGGGTAGACAATTTAGCAGGTCTGGAGCTGGACAGGCCACACGCATACCATTTAAATCCGGACCAAGGTCAGTCAGTGCACAAACCTGAAGCTTGGGCCAATGTAAACGTTTAAACGCACCCGGATTGAGTTTAATAAAATTAGGTTGTACCAAGGCTTTGGCCAGTTGGCGCGCGCGATCACTGCGTGAATTAAAGAAAAACACCGCATCACCATCACTAATTGTAGTAAGGGGCTGATTATTTTTTACCATTACAGTTGGGGTAATGTATTCGTCGGTTTCGCCGCGGTCATACGCATGCGTAATTGCTTCCTCGGTTGTATGTGCGGAATATGGCGCGCGTCCAAGCACCATGGCATCGTACGCTGCCTGTGTGCGCACCCAAATTTTATTGCGGTCCATGGCATAAAAACGCCCGGATATACTGGCGATTTGCTCATGACCAAGCATGTACTTGCGTAATTTTCGCAAATGACTAATCGCCGAATGTGGTGACGAATCACGGCCATCAGTAAACAAATGTAAATACACACGCTGACGTTTATGTCGACGCATTAAATCCAAAAGTGCATACACATGCTCAGGGTGCGCGTGTGCGCTTTGACCATTAGTCAAAAGTCCAACCAAATGAACAGCTTTTTTGGCTGGTGTTTGACGCAGTGTTTCAAGTAACGCTTCGTTTTTGAAAAATGTCCCATCTTTAATGGCGCGCGAAATCCGCACCGTGTCTTGCTCAACTACACGGCCGGCGCCAATATTAAAATGCCCAGCCTCGGAATTGCCTTCTTGCCCTGGCAACAGTCCTACATCGCGCCCATGCGCCGTAAGCGTCGTACTTGGATAATTTTCCCAATACGAAAAAATATGCGGCGCAGTTTGCGGCGTAATCGCATTACCCGCCTGCGCTGGGTCAGCCATGCCAAAGCCGTCGAGAATAATCAGGACAGCCGGAGTTTTAACGCTGGTTTTTTTCATGCAATAATTCAGCCTCAATTTCCATTAAACGATTGTATTTTTCCACGCGTTCCGAACGCGACAATGAACCTGTTTTAATAAATTCCGCGTTCACAGCCACGGCCAAATCAGCAATAAATGTATCAGCAGTTTCACCCGAGCGGTGCGACACAGACACAGCGTAACCATTGGTTTTAGCCAAATAAATCGTGTCCATAGTCTCGGAAAGAGTACCAATTTGGTTGAGCTTAATTAAAATCGCATTGGCCACACCCTGGTCAATTCCCTGCTGCAAACGTGTCGCATTCGTCACAAACAAATCATCACCCACAAGCAACACTTCTTCGCCCAGACGTTTGGTTAATTTTGCCCAGCCCTTCCAATCATCTTCAGACAAACCATCTTCGAGCGACACAATCGGATAATTTTTTACCCAGCGATCAAGCTGTGCAATCATTTCATTTGAATCAAGTTTTTTGTGGCCTGGGTTTAAATCATAGCAGTCATTATCGCAAAATTCCGAAGCGGCTAAATCAATTGCCAGCGACACGTCTGCACCAGGTTCATACCCAGCTGCCTCAATTGCTTGCATTAATAATTTCAACGCCGCCTCATTGCCCGCTAACTTTGGTGCAAAACCACCCTCGTCCCCCACGCTCGTGACCAGCCCTTTTTTATGCAACAGTTCGGCCAAAGCATGGAACACTTCGGCACCAATGCGCACCCGCTCACTGAGTTTGCGGTGGTGGGGCACAATCATGAATTCCTGAATCGACAGCCCGTCATCAGCATGGCGCCCGCCATTAATCACATTCATGGTTGGTTGGGGCATGTGCCAACGCGCTTCGTCCACATTGTAAGCCTCGCGCAACCATTTATAGAGCGGCTTTTTCGCACTCATGGCCATGGCGCGCGCATAGGCCATTGAAACTGACAAAATTGCATTTGCACCAAGATTACTTTTATTTTCTGTCCCGTCTAAACGCAATAAAGTCGCATCAATAATGCGCGGACTGCCGGCCTTGGTACCCTCGAACACGGGTGCAATTGCACGATTCACATTACGTACGGCTTTTTGCACGCCTTTGCCACCATAACGCTCGCCACCATCGCGCAATTCCAAAGCCTCGTGACTACCTGTCGACGCACCACTTGGCACCGCCGCCACCCCCTCGGACCCATCTGACAATTTTACCCATGTACGCAAAGTTGGGTTACCGCGCGAATCCAAAATTTCCATGGCGCGAATTGACGTTATTTTTAAGGTTTTCATAAACAAATTAGCCTAAAAGTATAGGCTCAGTATAACAAAAAACCGCCCAGTTTCCTACTAGGCGGCTCTTAAGTTAAGCTACTTGATTTCGAACACGAGTGTAACGTGTACGTTTATATCAGTCGTGCCAGCCTCGATTGCTGGACTGGCTGCAGGCGCGCCACCCAAACCAGTGGCTTCGTATTTATCATAGCCTAAATTCTGTACACCTGTATTTTCGTATTCATTGTAACTCATCACGGTTTTTACGCGCACATTGAGGGCCTTCTCTAAAGCCATTACCTTTTCGTTCACTTTGGCCAAAGCCGCTTGACGAGCCTGGTCCTTGTACACGTCACGATCATCAACCGTGAAGCGCAAACCACTAACATTGGTTGCTCCAACTTCACCAGCCAACGCAATCACGTTGGTTGCTTTGGTGAGATCACGAATTTTAACAGTCACGTTTTGACTTACACGATAGCCGCGCAATGTTTGCGAGCCATCTTTGTAATCATACTGTGGGTAAATATCGTAATTGGCGGTTTGAATATCTTTCTTTTCCACACCCAAAGCCTGAATCTTAGTCAAAAGCGAATTGATCACGGTGGTATTTTTGGTCTGAGCCTCGGCTACAGTTTTGGCTTCAGCCTCCATACCAATCGTAGTTACGGCAATATTTGGAGTCATGACAGCTTTGCCATCGGCCTCGACTGTAATCGTGCGCTGTGTACGCTCGGCATAACCAATGTAGTCGTATTTCTTAATATTATTGCGGATCAAAGTGCCCAAAAGCACAATACCGTACACGAGCAAAATCCCAGCCAAAGCCCACAAAAGTTTGCGAGCGCCTGGCCCTAAATTGTGGTCTTCGATCTTAACAGGCATATAAAAACGTTAAAAGTACAAAGTGTGCTTAGTATAGCACAATTATTTAGTTTGCAGAATTGCAACGCCAGGCAATTTTTTGCCAGCTAAAAATTCCAGCATGGCCCCGCCGGCTGTGGAAACGAAACTGAGCTTCTTCGTTAATGATAATGCATCCAGAGCCAATAATGTTTCACCACCACCCGCAACTGTGAAAGCGCCACGTTTGGTGGCCTTGGCCAAAATTTGAGCAACCACAAAGGTGCCCTCGTTGTACGGTTCTTGTTCAAACAAACCAACGGCTCCGCTCCAGAGCAATGTTTTTGGAGCAAACAAAATCTCGCGCAGCCAACCAATTGTGGCCGGACCAAGGTCAAAAATCGCTTCCCCTGGCTCGCAAATTGCATGTGGTTTTGGACCGACCTCAACCACTCGCCAATTGTTGCCATCACGTGTCCCAACCACCACGTCAATTGGCAACAGCAAGTTTTCTTTTTTAGTGAGTGCCTTAGCTTGCCTTAAAAAAGTTTTATCCACTAATGACCCGCCAACTCCGTAACCCAAACTCGCGAGCACAGTATTCAAAATCCCACCGCCCACAATAATTGCGTCGGCCTCTTTGCCAAGCTGCTGCAACACTGGTAAACGCGTTTCGATTTTCGCGCCACCAATAATCGCGACCAGCGGATGTTTGGGTTTTTCCATGACTGCGTTCAAAGCCGCGACTTCTTTGGCTACCAGTAAACCACTGTATGCGGGCAAATATTTAGCCACGCCCACGACCGACGCAGCGGCACGGTGCGCTACAGCAAATCCATCAAATACAAACACATCAGCCAGACCAGCTAATTGCTTGGCAAAACCCGCGTCATTCTTTTCTTCACCCGGATTAAACCGGACATTCTCGAGCATGACGATTCGTTCTTTGCCGTTTGTTTTATTCATGGCTACGATCGGAATTTTAATTTTAAGCAAAGCTCCCAAGGCTTTTGCTACTGGCGCAATTTTTAATTCTGGAACAACCTTGCCCTCTGGGCGGCCAAGATGCGAAACCACGATAATTTTGGCGCCTTTTTTGCGCAGCAATTGCAGTGTCGGCAATACAGCCTTCAAACGCGTCGTATCGAGCACCTTCCCCTTTTTTACAGGCACGTTCAAATCCAGCCGCACGAGCACGCGCTTATTTTTTAAATTCTTAAGCTCAGTAATTGACCTAATTTTCATATTATTTTTTCCCAACCAAAAGCGCCATTTCGATCAGACGGTTGGCATAACCCCACTCATTGTCATACCAACCCACGACTTTCACGAGGTTACCATCGACAACATTAGTGAGTTTTAAATCAACAATGGCCGAGTA
This sequence comes from uncultured Gammaproteobacteria bacterium, assembly GCA_964418775.1. Taxonomy (GTDB): domain Bacteria; phylum Patescibacteriota; class Patescibacteriia; order Magasanikbacterales; family UBA922; genus 2-12-FULL-41-16. The sequence goes on along the minus strand of CAYQNA010000011.1, from coordinate 25,118 downwards.
TGGATTACCAATAAAATCACTAGAAACAAGCTCTTCGTCTGTGGTGGTCATGACGTTTTTTAAATAGGTTTTGGCCGCGTGCCTCATGGCTTCATTAATATCTTCCTTGGTAACATTTTTCTTGAGCACAACGGTAAGGTCAGTCAGCGAAACCGTGACCGTTGGCACACGCACGGAAAGGCCGTCAAAATGGCCTTTTAATGATGGAATGGCCTGAGCGACGGCAATGGCAGCACCAGTTGTGGTTGGCACAATGTTTTGAGCGGCGGCGCGAGCTTCGCGCAAATCTTTGTTTGGCGCGTCTTGGAGCACTTGCGACGCAGTGTAAGAATGCACGGTGGTTAACATGGCTTTGGCTACGCCAAATTCTTTTTCAAGCACCAGCATCATTGGGGCCGCACAATTGGTTGTGCACGAAGCATTGTTAACAAGTGCCTCACCTTTGTATGACGCATCGTTTACGCCCTTTACCAAAGTTTTAATTTCACCTTTGGCTGGGGCGGAAATAACAACTTTTTTTGCGCCAGCACTAATATGTTTGGACGCACCCGCTTCATCACGGAAAAAACCAGTGCACTCCAAAACCAAATCAACTTTTAACGCTTTCCATGGCAAATTAGCCGGGTCTTTTTCCGCAAACACAGGAATCTTTTTACCACCAACAATCAAATGTTTGGTGTCAGACTTTACAGAAAACTCCACGTCTGGATACGCCGTGTCATGTTTTAGCAAATGTGCCAAAACTTCTGGGCTCGTTAGGTCATTAATCGCCACAATTTCAATTCCCTTTTTGGCCTGAGCCACTTTTAAAGCATGGCGGCCAATGCGGCCAAATCCATTAATAGCAACACGCAACATAGAAATTAATTAGATTTTTGTAAAACTTCGGAGCGGTTAATAATACCGCCACGACCCTTGGTTTTTTCTGGAGTAAAGTCGAGCGGGTCACTCTGTGCCTTATCATACCCGATTTTTTCATACGTCACAATGAATTTACTTGGGCCAACGAGCACGGCGTAACGGCCATTGCCATCGGTCACCGCAGTGCTGACGAGCTTGTTGTAGGCCGCATCAAATACGCGCACAACTACGCGACCTAAGCGTGTTTTTTGTGCTTTGTCACGCACTACACCCCAGGCATCTGGTTTAAGTTTGTAACCAACAATATAGAACAAACCGTACACGAGCGCGTGAATCCCCACAAACACACCAATTAAAATCGATGGTGTGATCACAAAACTAATCACACTGAATACCAGACCGAAACTGCTGGCCGCTCGGTGCAAAGCCTTTTTAGTTTTCTGGCGAATAATTTGTAGCGCCGATGGATTGCCCGCATCAGGTTCGAGCGGAATGCTGTACGAAATTTCCGGACGCTCGGCCGCAGCGGCAAACACAGCGCCTTTGTACAAATTCAAGAATGGAGCGTCATCAGTTTGGCCCAAATCGGCAATACCTTTGTACCCTGCTTTGCTAACTTCCAAACGATATTTTTTCGCTGGGTCTGGTGTTGCCATAAAGTAGCGACCCTGCAAATCCGTGACCTGCGATTGAACCACGCGACCAGTATCAGCGTCAACCAAACGTACTGCCGCTAAATCAACTGGTAATTTGCTGTATGCATTGTATACCACGCCCCAGGCCTTGGCATTACGACGTCGCAGCGCCAAAATTGGTTGAGCGAACACAAAGTGCAAAAAATTCAACATCGAGGCAGCGCCCGCACCAGCCAACGCATTGGCCACTGCAGTTACCACCAATGTTGGAGCCACGCCAACTTTATTCACTGTTTGTACTTGTGGATCGGAAACAAATTCAACAGCCTTATCAACGGCCGCTGTCACTGCTTGCGCTGCCGGACTGCGCGTATCAACGACTGGTTTTGTTGGTGTTAATGTGGTCGGAATCGTCACCTCTTCGCCATCACCAATTGCGCCACCAACACCACCGTTGTTTGTGCCTGCGCCAGAATTATTTGGATTATTCACACCACTCGTATCAGAAGAATCTGAGCCAGAACCAGACCCACTACCAGAACCACCATTACCGTTGCTATCGTCAGCCCCACCGTTCCCGTCATTTCCCCCATTGCCATTATCACCGCCATTGTCGCCCCCATTTCCATCACCGCCATTGTCGCCACCACCAGCAGGACAATTTGGCCCTGTACATGGCTTGTCATCATCACCTACTGGCTTACATTGCGGATATGTTCCTGTGGTACCCTCTGGACACTTGGGTCCCTCAACGTCCGGCTTACAATTTGGATACACCCCACTGGTTCCAGCCGGACATTTTGGATCTGGTTTATCGGGTTTACAATTTGGGTAGACCCCACTTGTGCCAGCCGGACACTTGGGCTCGTCAACATCTGGTTTACAGTCCGGATACACACCACTGGTTCCAGTTGGACACTTTGGGTCTGGATTACAATTTGATCCTGTACAGCCGCGTGTTACCGTTACTGATAGTTGCGCAACGTCCGAAGTGTTGCCGGCACTGTCACTCAAAGACGCCTCGAGTTCATACACGCCCGGTGTAAACGAACTCCCCGCTAACAATTGTGTCCAATTTCCAACTCCGTCAGTTTGCGTATAGAAAGTACCCAAAGTTACACCACCCTTTTTAAATACCAAGGTGAGCCGTGTATTTGGTTCAGTGGTTACTAAACTTGAAACGCGTGGATTGCCCGTTACCACACCAGTTGCTGACACCCCAGTAATATAAAACGTTGGTGTGACAGGCGGGGTTGTATCCAAAGTTGTACATGCGTACGTTGTATATATAAACTGACTCGCCGAATTAATAAACCGTGCGTTCACACATTTTTGACCATCGGCTCCATTCAGTGTCCAAGCCACTGCACTTTTAATTGGTTCAAAACTGGCCCCACTAAAATCTGTAGTCGGCCCGCCGTCACTCGCCTTTAAGGCCACCATGTCGGCAAATTTAGCATTCAACTCCACAAACACATTGCGTTGATTGGTCAAAATCACTTCTGACCCACCAACAGTTTTTGTAATCTTAATTACGCCACTAACAGGCACATCGCAGTTTGGCCCAATCATGCCCTGAGGGCAATTTGGGCGCGGATTACATTCTGGTGTTGTACAGCCACCACCGATATCCACATCATCATCGTCATCAGTAGAACCAGACTGTGTAGTCACTGAGGCAGTCACAGCCGTGGTTTCAATTGTTTGGGCATTACGCGCCTTGATATTGAACGTGTACCCAGTACCCGCGGTTAAATTGGTAAATGTATATGCCGTGCTGGTTACCCAACCAGAATTATTGGCGGCATTCCCCGCATCCTCAACATAATATTCTGTACCCGAAGCATTACTATTTGCGCTCCACGTAATTGTCGCTGCGTTTGATGTGCCCGCAATTGCCGAGGCTGAGGCTGGTGGATTGGCCAGTGTATACACCACACTGGACGTGGCGTAATCCGAATTACCCGCAGTACCAGTCGCACGCACGCGCAAATAATGTGCCGTGTTTGGTGACAAACCACTATCTGTTCCTGTAGTCACGCTTGCGCTCACTGTGTTTGCAGTTCCAAATGTTGATCCATCAGTGGATGTTGAGTATTCATACCCAGTTTCAATCGCTGAATTATCGGTCCATGCCCAGATAATCGAGCTAGTCGCAACAGTACTCGACACAACCGAAGTCGCCGGATTTGGCGCATCCATGATTGTAAATGTAGCAGTGGTAGTTGAATAATTACCCGCGGCTACGCGTGCATCAAAAAACCGGATGCGCCAGTAGTACACGGTTTGTGTGGCCGATTCACGACCATCATCGTTCAAACCCAAATTAAGTGTTGGTGCACTCCCAAAACTACCGTACTTAATATCCTGACACCGCGCCCCATTACTGCAACTTGTAATTGGTGTGCCGGTTGAACCAGAATCCCAATGAGTAATGGTAGCAAACGAAGAACTGGTACTAACCTGAATATGCGCCCGCGCAGCGGTATCGCTGACTTCAGGATCACTAAAAATTGCCGAAAAATAAGGAGTGGTGGTTGGTAATTGGGTTGGATTAGTCGAGCCGGTTTGGGCAGTCGTTGTGCCAGTATACAAATTACTTGGTGGGTATGGCGACAAGGCTGTCGTACCAGCTATACCCGCGGTAGCTGTTGTCCCCACAAATGAACTCGCCACACCTGGTGAAGTAGTTGCGGTTCCAGTAAACGAATAGTTTTGCGATACAAGTAGCACACGGCCACCACCACCGCCACCACCCGAACAAGTACTTCCCCCATTGCCACCATTGCCACCATTTGCAGTAATTGAACCATTACCACTGATCGTAGTTGCAGAAACCATAATACCACCACCAGAACCACCACCACCGGCATTAACCGGAATACCTCCACACCCATGTGTACCAGCCTGGCCATTTGCGGACAAAACACCATTAATCGTTACAGTTGTACCTGATAGTTTTACTACACCGCCACCAGCACCACCATAAATTGTGTCATAATAACCACCGCCACCACCGGAACCAGCATCAAATTCCGGCGTATTAGTAGTACCATACACGGAACCGCCTAAGGCATTAGTTTCACTGCCAACACCGCCAGCACCACCATAAGCACCACCACCACCTACGTTTGTATCATGCACACCACCACCAGGGCCCAACCCGTTTACTTGGAGTGTGGACGTAGTCCCTCCGCCGCCAACCACATACATACCTGTCCCACCCGCATACCCCTTACCATCGACAGAAATTGTTCCCGACGCGGTCACCGTAATTGTTGGCGCCGAAATATTTATCGCATTCAAAATTGAAGCCGTATTGGTTGGCGTTGTCAATGTACCGGCTACAGTTAAACTATTTAGTGACCACGCCGATGTCGTAGTGAAATTTTTGATTGAGAAAATCGCGCTAGTTGCGATTGTTAAATCAGTAATTCCTGAAATAAAATTTGGGCTAGCAATTACATAGTTTTTCCCTGTAACTGTAAAGTTACTTGGCGTTACTAAACTACCCTCTAAATTCAACGTAGTGCTCACTGAAGAACTTCCCAAACTAGACGAGGTAATTGTAAATGTAGTGCTACTGGTAATCTGAAAATATGCATTGTCACTTAGATACAAATTGGCCACAGTCAATGTTGTCGAGCTATACGTTGGAGTGTTGTGAGTCGAAGTCGCATTTTGGATATACAAATCAGGGTTGGTAGCACTGCTAGTTTTTTTTAAGAGTGTACCGCCACCACCATCTTTTGCGTCATTAAGCGAAGAACCACCATTACCACCATAGTACCTAAACGTACCCGAAAAAGTATCCGTACTGTGCCCCGTAATTGCAATGCGCCCACCACCACCGCCACCACCCCCATCATCAAAAGCGTTTCCTGGACCGCCCGCGCCGCCAACAGCGGAAATAGTGCCGCCACCAGTAATGGTGCCCCCGCTGGAAAAATCAAACCACAATGCACCACCAGCGCCACCCCCCGGATGTCTGTCATTAGCAGAGGTACCATTGCTTCCATCTGCACTTACCGTACCATTCACTATAGCACTACCACCGCCGGTAACAACAAATTTAATCGCCCCACCCCCAAAACCGCCGCAAACAAAGTGAGCATTACCACCACTTGAACCGTATTCGGTTGGCTGAGAAACATTATCATACACAAAATCACTATACGATAACGTATTGTCTGCTGCTCTTCCACCAACACCACCGTGACCACCACCACTTCCTTCGGGGCTAGCACCAAACCCTCTTGCTGGCCCCAGACCATGCGATGTGGCTGAACTAGAGCAACCACCTCTATTAAAACCTTTGGCACTTACTGAAACCACCGAACTAGTTTGGAAGTTATACCCCCCGGCAGTAAATAGTAAGCCAAATGTTTGAACGGAGCTACTTGGAGTGTTTAAAGTATGTGTAATTGTCGAGGTTGCTTCGGCAGTTAAGGTTCCACTGATTGTTTGCATGGTATTATTGTTTTGCACAAGAACACCACCGGCGCCAACTGTGATACTGCCACCAGTACCGATGCTGCCAGTTAAGGTAAGAGTAATTGTTGTACTTGCCGTACCTCCAACTGAAAGCGTATTAAAATTTGCAGTTGTTCCAATTTCGACACTGATGTTTGCCGTTGTGCTGGCAATAGTGACGTCGTCGGCGCTCGTTGGAACCGCGCCGCCACTCCAGTTGAGTGAGTTCTCCCAAGTACCGGTGCTCCCACCTATCCAGGTAATTGTACTGGCTTGTGCCGCCGGGGTAAGCGCATCATTCCAACCCAATGGGTTAACACCAAACGTAAAATACCAAGTCACGACAAAAAACACGAGTGAAAGCGTGGCTAAGATTTTTTGAACACCTTTTTTGTTCATACCTGATACACCCACATATTGCAATTGTATCACAGTTTGCCACAATTAAAAAATATCCCCAGCCTAAGAAAGGCTGGGGATATTTTGTGTGTAAGTACCTTACCTGTTCAAAGCGGCGCGAGTGGCTGGGCCAACCCCGCCAGTTTGTTGAATACCATTGGCAGCTTGATATTTTTTTACCGCAGCCACGGTGGCATTGCCATAGAAGCCGGTCGGTGTATCCGTAAAGTAACCCAAAGCTGCAAGCCGATTCTGTAACTCGGTTACAGCACTACCACGTGCACCAATATACAGATTAAGGGTAAATTTATACCCTGTGATTACTGCAGTAGGCTGAGTGTCTACTGCAGCCACAGTTGCACCACTGTTCAAAGCGCTGCGAGTGGCTGGACCAACCCCACCAGTTTGTTGAATACCATTGGCAGCTTGATATTTTTTTACCGCAGCCACGGTGGCATTGCCATAGAAGCCGGTCGGCTCAACGTCTAAGAATCCCCAGGATTTGAGCATTTTTTGCAACTCGCTGACGTCGGCGCCTCGTGCCCCTGAATATAAATTCCTAGTAAATTGGTAGCCATTGGTGCTTACGGTTTGCGTGGGAACAATAGCCGAAGACTGCTCTACAACCGGTACATAGGAATTTGTCAATGTAATGGTGTCTTGCAGTGTAACAACACCCCCCTCTACTGTTCTAAACCGCGCGTATACAGTCTTTAAACCGGCACCTGCGGACACGGTCCAGCTCATTGTTTTTTGATACGGCTGGAAAACAGCGTTCACAAAGTCTGATTCACTAGCAATCGCCACTTGTGCAGCGTTGGTAACATTAAAATCAAGACGTACTGATTGATTACTTGTTTCAGCTGCACCATTATTTATTGTAAAGGCCGCATTGTTTTGAGGAATATTAAGCAAACTGGTGAATTTTAATTGAGGTTGACCATTTACAAGACCCAAATATTCAACCATTACTTCTTTTGCGTCGTCATTATTCGTACTAACTGAAACGCTCTGCCCCTTGCTAAGTGTTACGGTTACCGGGTTGGAACGAATTTCCACAGTTACTTCTACCTCGGTTGCTTTTTGTACAGTTACCGTGTGACTTTCACTCCCAATCGTAATCGGTTTTGGCGAACCAACACTAAAAGTATCTGTTTTTGGGGTTGGTGCCGGCATTGGTGGCGCAGGAGGCAAAACTGGCGCAGGAGGGGCGCTGGCAGCTGTACCACCGCTCGAACTACTACTACTGCTACTACTACTTGATGAATCCGAGTTTGTAGAGACAGCCGTAGAATCAGATGAATAATCACTTGCTGAGGCACTGTTTTCCAAGTACTGTGCTCGAACTTTAAACTGGTAGCTGGTCCCGGCGGTTAGACCGGTAACTGTATAAGAAGTATTGGTCGTTGTAGCCACCAAAGCCGCTGTAGTTACATTATACAGTTCATAGACTGTACCAGTCCCATTACTATTGGCAGACCAGGTCACGGTTAAACTGGTTGTACCCGCTGCTGTTGCCGATGGAGTCCCAGGAGCAACTGAGTTTGTATACGTTGATGAAGCAGAAGATAAAGTACTGGTATTGCCGTACGCATCTGTTGTTAAAACCTGATAGTAATACAGTGTGTTTGGGCTTAAACCCGTATACGATGTACTGGTAACTGAAGACAGTGTTGTGGTGGCCGTACCAGCCGTACTACTGACCGTATAGGTGCTGGCGCCACTAACATCGGACCAGCTGAATGTGGCGGTTGAAGTTGTCACCGAGACACTCTGACTAGCCGGAGCAGATAACGGAACATTGTCCACTGTAAACGTAGCTGACTGACGGTACTCTCCAATCCCATACAAATCGACCCCTGCAATACGAATCACGGCCGTAGTGGTAGCAGTGACTCCATCGGCTTTTGAATTCCAGACAAATGTAACTGTATTTGCACTTGCCGTGGTGATCCCCGTAACACTGCCCGCAGCTGTACTTACTGAACCGCTCGAGGCCGAGGCTGAGATTAAGGAGGAGGAAGCCCAGGTTGTACCGCCATTAAGCGAATAATCAACATAGAGCGTCGTACTATCGCCTTCAAAATCGCTAATACTGGAAGTTACCGTAACATAGCCCGTACCCGATGTAGCAAACGAAGGAGTAATCGCTGTTGAGGTTGGGAGATTATTCCACGATGGGTCACGTAAACTGGTAGTCACGAAACGAAGTTGATAGCCACTGACATACACCATACCCAACTGACGAGTTGTGGTATTAAGCGCAAGACTCATACCCGCCTGTTGCATGACCTGATCTGTGGTTACAGTTTCAGTAACCAGTGTCGAAGTATTGATTGAAAGTGCCAACTGTGAGCTGGTGGCATAAAAAATACCAGCTGGTTGCGTATTGTTAAAGATAGTCAAACCTGGATGTTCCGTAAAAAAATTCACCGTATCGGTCAATGCAATGGCCATGCTTGAAGCCGAAAAACTACTTGTTGCCCAGGTACCCCCAGAATTTTGGACCGCGTAAACCATTCTTGACGTTAAAGTAATATTTGTTGGGAAACCAGACATGTCGGCAGCCGTTATGTCCCGATACAAAAGGGCCAGACGGCCGTTTGGCATTTGTGCAGTGCTTGCACCCCGAATAGCCGCAGAAATCAAATCACTAGAGATTGGTGTGATTGGTCCGCTAATACTCGATGTAGTCCAAGTTTGACCTCTGTTGGTGGAACGAAGCGCAATATATTGAATTTGAGAACTGGTCGCCGCCACAATAACAGCATTAATGGTATTAGTGGCTTCAATATTAATTCCAATTGCTTCTGCCTGATAGCCATTTCCGTCATAAGTATATGAAATGTTCGCAACAGTAGTCGAACTCCACGAACTTAAATTGCCGCTAGCATTGCTGGTTGTGGCAATATAGATATACCCTTCTTTTCTAAACGCCATAGCCATCAAATCAGTGTTTGTGGCTGATACATTGTACACACGACCAGAAGCAGCAGTCGTACTACCTTGTGTACCATTCACGACCACTCCACCGCGCCATGTCACCCCATTCGTTGAAGTTGAAATGTAGATATCACCGTCGGTCTGGCGTTTATACGTAATAACAAAATATCCGTTACGAGCACTATAGGTCAGACCACCCAAAGGCGACGCCACATTATTGCCGTCATCAGAAGCAAGACCAGAATTAATCAAGACACGAGGTGACCAGCTAACCCCATTCGATGAGGTGGTAAAATACAGGTTACATGATCCGGAAGGTCCACACGTACTAGTAGGAGCCCCTGTCGTAGAACTGGTAAAGGCTAAATAATAAACACCGCCTATTGAAATCATGCGGTTATGACTATCATTCGGCGCACGAACAACGGTCGTGGTTGCACTATATGTCAAGGCTGCCTCGGTTTTATCAACGTTTCCAGTAAATTTTGGAAACCATAAGCTTACCAGTCCAAGAAAGGCCAAGAAACTAAAAATTAAATAAGCGGGCAAACGCAAACGGATTTTTTCCTGTAGCGACATAAATTTTAGAGGATGAACAAGAGTAATGTCGCCAGTATACCACACTTTTGTACAACAAAAAATCCCGACACCGTCGGGATTTAAAGTTTCTTTATTTTCTGTGGATAACTTTTGTGTTCACTTACTTGCTGAGCTCGGCACCGACCTCGGCGGCAAAGTCTGATTGGGCTTTTACAATCCCCTCGCCCAATTCGTAACGAACAAACCGGCGGATGGAAATTTTTTCACCGATCTCACCAGTTTTTCCCTCAAGCAATTTGGCAATTGTTTTTTCTTCGTCCTTGATAAAGGATTGGTCAAGCAAACAAATTTCACTGTAGAATTTGGCCATCTTGCCTTCGACGATTTTTTCAATCATTTCCGCTGGCTTGCCTTCGGCCTTAAGAGTTTCGCGATAGACATTTTTTTCGCGGTCCAATTCTTCGGCCGAAACTTCGTCGCGACTCAAGTAGCGAGGCGCAGCCGCGGCAATGTGCATGGCCAAATCAGTGGCCAAGGCGCGGAAACTATCAGTGCGGGCCACAAAATCAGTTTCACAGTTAAGTTCCACCATCACACCAATGCGGCCAGCGCCGTGGATATAGCTAGTCACTACACCTTCGGCCGCGATTTTGTCGGCGCGCTTGGCTGCCTTGGCAGCACCGCGCTGACGGAGAGCGTCAACGGCAGCTTCAAAATTACCGTTGGTTTCTTCGAGAGCCTTTTTACAATCGAGCATGCCTGCTCCAGTTTGAGCACGGAGCTTGGCTACATCAGCGGCAGTAATTGCCATAGGAAAAACAGTAAAAAGTAAATTCCGACTGACTGACTTTAGGCCTGAACAGCTGGCTTAGCAGCCAAAGCTTCGGCGCGACCTTCTTTGATAGCACTGGCCACCAAATTGACCATAAGAGTCAAAGATTTAACTGCATCATCATTGGCTGGGATTGGGTAAGCAACCTTAGCTGGGTTAGCGTTAGTGTCGCACAAACCAATAATTGGTACATTCATTTTGTTGGCTTCCACAACCGCAGTCTTTTCGCGCTGTACCGATGGGATAAACAAAGCGTCTGGCATGCGGTCCAAAGTGGCCAAACCACCAAGGTATGAATCCTGCTTTTCAATATCGCGAGCAATTTCGAGCTGTTCTTTCTTGGTATAATTACCAAGTTCACCAGCCACGAGTTTACCTTTGGTCGCAACGTAATTCTTGATAAGCTTGCGCATTTCTGGGAAGTTGGTCAACATACCGCCGAGCCAACGATCAACCAAGAAAGGCATGCCGCATTCTTCGGCTGCGGCCTTAACGAGCTCGCGGGCCTGTGGTTTAGTGGTTACAAACAAAACGGTCTTGCCTTCGGCAGCCATTTGCTTAATCTGAGGAATGATAGCCTTAAGCTGTTTCTCGGTCTCCTCGAGGTTAATGATGTGGATGCGGTTGCGGTCGCCAAAAATAAATGGCTTCATTTTTGGGTGCCAGCGAGACACCTGGTGACCAAAGTGGACACCGGCTTGGAGCATCTCCAAGATACTTGGGTAGTTCATATTTTCCTTTTAGCCTCCTAGCCCCGGCCTCGGGGATGGCCCGAAGAGGAAAAAGTGGGGAAAGTGAGGGATAAATAAGTGGCGTTAGTTTAGACAAAAAGCCAGGTTTTGTCAAGAGTTAGTTAAAATGATACCATTGCCTCATTAAACTAAGCTTTTTTGCCTTAAATATGGATTTTTCTGAATACGGGGGTAAATTCCGTCCCGAACAGGAGGCCACCACAGAGCCAATTGACGTCTTTTTTGATCAGGTAGTGGATCGTTTTACCGCCTTAAACCAGGAAAACCAACTCTCTCCTGCCCCGAAAGAAATTCCGGCACAAATCCGTCAAAGACTTAGACAGGAGTACCCTTGGAAAGAAATTAGATACCTACTAAGCCTCCAGGCTACCAGTCCGGAATTGATCACTTTAGACGCGATAAACAGTACTATCCTATCTACATCCCCAGAGACTATCGAAACCACTGAGTTAGCGAAATCAGCCATAATTACTCTGCTGGTAAATACCGTGGCTCAAGGCAGATTCGACGTTGCTCGTCTTAAAGCCCGAGAGTTTGTCGAAAACTACCCCGCTAACGCTGATATTTTACTGGGAGTAATCTCAAATGAACAAACCTTAAACGCACCGCCCGAATTCTTTGATTCAATTATTGAAATCATAAAAAATAGCGGCACTGCGGACCAAAAAAGCATTGAAAAAGCGCTCAAACGGGCCCATGGCCACACTGAAAAAACTCCTGCCGAACGATTACAAAAAATTGTTCAAACCCTCACCAACGATGCCAACTCCGCTTTTGCGCAAGATTTGCCCGAATTTGGTGAACGCTTTGTTGATTTGGCCACCATAATCGACCCCGACTTTGATGAACAAACCATAAACCGCAGCAAAAAAGAAACCCGTTCCCTTTCTAGTCTGGATGCCCCAAACTTAATTGAAAGACTCAAACAAGCTCATCCAAACAACCTAAACGAGAGAAGGGCTATTATTGAGGCACTACGGCGCTTTGGGGACGACCCTAAGATCGCTAGAATTATTGAACAAACGGAAGCAGATATATCTTCAACTTTGGCTGCACGCGCCCAAGCCGCAGCCGAAAGACAAGAGCAGGCGAAAAAAATAAAAAACCCTACAAGTAAGCAGATTCCTCCCCCGACCCCACCGCGCGCGATACACCCGCAAACTGTGGTTCGCCCGACATATCCGCCGATTGCCGAAATGGGTGAAATCAAAGATCTGATCCGGGCCGGGTTTACCGGCGACGCAAAAAGAATCCTTAAACCAATTGCCCTAGCTAACCCGGACCATCCGGAAATACTCCTGTTAGTGGCATACCTAGCCTTAGCCGAAAAAGATGTTGACACCGCCCGATCAGTAGTTGACCGCCTACAAGGCAGAGTTAATCCCATTGAGCAAAGACGTTTGTCTATCCAGTTATCCAAAGCAGAGCGAGAGGCGACTACGTTCTCAAGACAAAGTGCAAAGGGTACTGTTTGGAGCTCTCTGGGAGCCCGCGAACCTATCAACCGAACGGCCTATAACGTGACCCGCGAACCTAAATTCAAGGACCCAAAAGAAAAGGATTAAGGCCTTGACAACCCCCAAAACCCATGATATAGTTGGCCCACTCTATTTTTTTGCTATGAAGCAAGCTATCCACCCAAAGTATAACTCCGAAACAGCCGTTTCGTGCGCCTGTGGCAACACATTCGTAACCGGTTCAATCAAAGACGTACTCCGCGTTGAAATCTGCAGCGCCTGCCACCCATTTTACACGGGTCAGGAACGCTTGGTTGACACTGCCCGCCGCGTTGAAAAGTTCCAGGACAAGATGTCCCGCGTTGGCGCTGCTGCCGCAGTTCGCAAAGGTAAGAAGGCCAAGGACGCCAAGCGCGCCACTGCTAAGGCCGAAGCCAAGGTTAAAGCCCCAGCTCCAGCCGAAGCTGCTCAGTAGTTATCTTCTAAAAACAGCCCCTATGGGGTTGTTTTTTATTTTTAAAGAAACCAGTATACTTAGCGTAATATGATTCCAAAATACACCTTACTCAAAAATCATTTAGCCGAACTGGAGTTGCAATTGCAAGACCCGGCCATTATTAATAACCAAGAAAAATTAAAAAATATTTCGGCTGAATACGCTGACTTAAAACCGACAGTAGAAGAAATCAATGCTCTTGAAAAAGTTGAAGAAGCGCTGGCCGAGGCGACGGAAATGGCGGCCGGTAATGATGAACTCGCTGATTTGGCGCGGACCGAAGTACCTGAATTAGAAGCTAAAAAAATTGCTCTTGAAGCGCGCTTGGCCGAAATGACGCGCCCGGTTGACCCAATGGACAAAAAAGATGTAATTGTCGAAATTCGCGCAGGCGCCGGTGGCGACGAAGCTGGTTTGTTTGCCGCCGAACTGATGCGCATGTATATGAAGTATGCGGAAAACCAAGGTTGGAAAACCGGCTTGATCGATGAAAGTCGCAACGAAGCCGGCGGTTACAAAGAAGTTATTTTTTCAATTAAAGGCCGCAACATTTACCAGCAATTAAAATACGAAATGGGCGTGCACCGCGTACAGCGCGTACCAGAGACTGAAAAAGCCGGCCGCGTGCACACCTCGACCGTGAGTGTGGCGGTGTTGCCCGAAGTCGAGGAAACTGAATTGCACATTGACCCAAAAGATTTGCGCATTGATACGTTTATGGCCGGTGGCAAGGGCGGACAAAGCGTTAACACCACGTATTCGGCCATTCGCATTGTCCATATTCCCAGCGGCTTGGTAGTGCAATGTCAGGACGAACGCTCACAACAACAAAATCGCGCCAAAGCCATGGAAGTATTGCGTGCCCGTTTGTACGAAATGCAGCAGGCCGAACAAAAAGCCAAGCTCGACGCCGCACGCAAAGACCAAATCGGCACCGGCGACCGCAGTGAAAAAATTCGCACGTACAATTTCCCCCAAGACCGCATTACAGACCACCGCATTCATGAAAACTGGAACAGTATCCCACGCATAATTGATGGCGATCTTGAACCAATCGTGAGTGCGCTTCGCGCCGCTGACAATACGGCTAAAGACCAAGTATAATATGAAAGCTTTTCGCCTCCTCCGCTTTGCGGCTAAACGCATTGACGCTATTGAGGCGGATATTTTGCTCGCGCACACTACCAACCAGTCGCGGGCGTTTTTGCTCGCGCATCCCGACACGTCAATCTCGCTGTGGCAAACTTTCAAATTTTTACGTGCTGTAAAAAAACGCGAACAACACTGGCCAATTGCGTATTTGATTGGACATAAAGAATTTTTTGGCCGTGATTTTATTGTTTCACCGGCCACACTTATCCCCCGTCCGGACAGTGAATGTATTATTGAATCCGCGATTACCGAGACCGAACATGGTGCGCCACTCATTTTTGATACTGGCACTGGCAGTGGCGCCCTCGCAATCACACTTGCGGCCGAAACTCCAAGTGCTCAAGTATTTGCGAGTGATGTGTCACGCGCAGCCCTAAAAATCGCCAAGCAAAATGCAACCAAAAATGAAGTGCGCGTTAGGTTTGCTCGCGGGCCACTGTTAACGCCGCATGAAAAAACAATTAGGCAGGCAACAGAGCCAGTGTTTATTATTGCCAACCTCCCCTACCTTACCCCTGCGGAAATTAACGCTGAGCCAAGCCTAACGCATGAGCCAGCACTGGCGCTCGATGGCGGTGATGATGGTTTGAATGTATACCGCACATTATGGTCACAAATTCACCAACTGCGCGCACAAATAAAAAAACACGTACCTTGGCACGTGTGGTGTGAAATAAATCCCGAACAATTACCGGCTCTCGAAAATTTGGTCACCGGTCTGTTTCCGACGGCGCGACTTACGACCCTGAACGACTTGGCGGGTCGGGCGCGTGCGCTTCACATAGTGTTGAACGAACAACCAAATATTCGCGCCAATTAAACCATTAACCATGTCACCAAGCGTGTCAGCGACGGTCATTGGTGTTGGGAATGGGTGGAAAAAATCAAAAATCAATTCGTAAATTTCCCACGCAATAGTGACCATCGCCACGAGCCCAAGCCAAAAAAAATAATTGGCCAACGCCGGACGAATCACCGGCTGCCATGACTTTGGTAGCAGCGCGAGCACGCGCGTAATACTCCACATTGTCACAAACCCGCCCAGCACGTGCATGGGCACGTCTAGGTTTGGCCAAATCCCGTACAAACCAAACGGATTATTAATGAACGTGTCCCACGAAAACACAATAATCATGGGCACAATAGCGCGCACCAGACCCAGCAGCGACAGGTTATTGGTTCGTAGCATACTCTACGTCGCCATTTTGTGAAACAACTTCAATCCAAATTTTGCCTGGAGCCAATTTCATTGGCGAGCCATCACCGCTTATCCATTCAGTTTGTGAATTCAAACTTGTTTTGCGCCAACGACCAATGTGCACGGCCCCGCGTGAAAACACGAGTGCTTCGCCCTCGCCAATGGTGTTAATTTCCAAACGCCCCACTTCATCGAGCACTTTGGCACGCACGCGTTGCACTACAATGGTATCAGCTTCGATTTGCGTGCCATCTTGATCAACATGTTTACCCTCGATTTGCCAACGACCATAGCGCCCTGTGCTCGTATTGTATCGCCACTCAGCTTCGTATGCTGGTGCTAAAAAAGTCACAGTAACAGTGCTCACACAATTTGCTTTGCACCACTCTGTGCTAGTCGCAAATACCCACTTCGCGCGTGCCGGATCAGTGCCGCCTTTGTAATCAGCCCACGCTTTTTGCCATAATTCGGACGAAATATACGTGTTGTGCGGCGCACTGCGATCTGAACTGCGCCAAAAATACCAACCGCGCGTCATTTCATTTACATCAAACATGTTGCGCGCTTGAATTAAGTCTAACGCATCTGGCGAGCCGCCTACGTGCGCATACAATGGTCGTGGCCATTCTGCAGCCCAATCCAAAAAATATGGCCGCGCACTGCGTACTGGTCCGGCTTTTACCACTTTGGTGCCAAGCGGATACAACGCCATGAACCGGGAGTAATTTCCCTCTACTGGTGCCTCATACACAATCTCCGCCTGTGCTAAACCTGCTTGCGGGCGCGCGGCCACATGATTCTCAATCATCACTGCCATCACAGGCTGCTCCGCCAAGGTTGCATCGGCCACACACGCACCATTCAGCGTACTGCGATATCGGCAATCAGGCACAATCACCGCTTCCTCCAAATCATTTTCACGTTCATAACGCCGCGCTTCTTGCCCATTCCACAACCAAAAAATCACTCCTGCCATGACCAGGAGCGCAAACACACCCAAACCAATTAATTGTGGACGCTGCGACTTTTTCATGGTTTAATTGTACCAAAGTTTTCCTTTTATGACCACTAGAAACTGTTTCTTTTTTGTTTTCACTGCCACTATTTTAGTAACAAGGATTTTTCTTTATATCAACCCCACACCTTCCCCCACTATTCATGGTTTTCGGACACACCATTACATGTATGGTTTGGCGCTGGCGCCGATTGGTGTTGCGTTTGGTAGTGTAGTGCTGTTTGCAATCGGGTTGGGATTATTCATCGATGAACTGGGATATCTTTTAATTGGTGGTAGTACGCATGCGGACAACTATTCGGTATCGTCGTTGCTGCTTCTTTGTATTGTAATTATCTTGGTTTATCTGGGTCGGCATAACATATCGAAAATTCCAGAGAGACGGCGTATCTTTTAGTTGTAATCTGGTTAAGTTCCACCAGATTACAATAAAATGACAAGCCCGCACAGTGAAGTTCTGCGCGGGCGTTGCCGATGACACCAGAGACTCGCCGGCTCACCAAGGGCTGGTGGGGTCGGAGAGCATTTTGAAAAAGATCAGCCTGACCTCCACGGCGAAGACCGGGTCGTTGATAACGACGCCGATCAGATCGCGCGCGGCCACGAAGACTGCGAAGCGGACTTCATCCTGAACATCGTCAGTCAGACCATCGTTAATGGCGGTCATAAGGGCCGTCGCCACTTCCGTCGACGTCATGTCCTTCCCTGCCGTGCGCTCGACGAATAGTGCGTAACACCCAGCCACGCTCGGGTGATCATACACGCTCTTCAGGCGCGCGATGATCGTCTCTCCTCTCGGCATAATAATTACCACGTCCACCATTGCGAGACCTCCGTGTTGTCATCAGCCCGACTATATAACCTTAAGAATACCCCCATTGTCAATGGTCGCACATTCCACACAATTAAAAATCCCTCGGAAAACCGAGGGATTTTTTTATTTTTTTGAACCAATTATTTGGCAGCGGCGGCAGCGTCTTCCTCTTCCTTCTTACCTTTCTTTTCAACCTCAATCTTAGAAAGGTCAGCGGCGGCAGGCGCTTCCATGGCCTTGATTTCGTCTTCACTCATTGGCGGAGTAACCTTGGCAAGCACGGTGTCAGCACCTTCGGCCACACGGATACCGGCAGGCAAAGCCAGGTCAGAAACGCGGATTGCATCATCGAATGTTTCGAGCTTGGCAAGGTCAACGGTAAGTTCGTTAACCAAATCTTTTGGCAAACAAGTAACCGTAACCGTATCAAAAGCTCTCATCAAAGTACCACCCAAAGCTTTAACAGCAGCAGCTTCGCCCACAAAATTGAGCTCAACTGACACTGTCATTTCTTCGTTCATCTTGATCTGGCGGAAGTCAACGTGAGTGATCATACCGCGAACTGGATCCATTTGCACTTCTTGGATCAAGGCTTTAACTGGACTACCCTCACTGGCAACTTGCAAGTCAATCAAACTCGACTCACCGGCCTGTGAATACAATTTTTCCAATTCAGTTTGCTTAACTGAAATTGAAACTGGTGCAGTGCGGTCACCGCCGTATACTACGCCTGGAACCAAACCACTGCTGCGAACGTCACTGGCGTTGCCGGCTGTGCGCGCTTCAGCTTTAATCGAAAACGTCATACAAAAATTATTTAAGGCGGGCAGCACATGCTACCAACGCTTGTGATTGTGAATGTAAAATATGGGCGGCATCCAGGAGTGTATCTTCATTCCACTCAGGTGCTTCCACAGCGCGAACAAAATCATCGGCTGATAAGTCTGTCACACTACCCAAAACGCACGTTCCGGTACCAACTTGCCCCACATAGAGGAGGCAGGCATGGCCGCATTGACCACACGACATGTGTGCCACACGCCAACTGCCATCTTGGCGGATTACTTGGCGCTGTCCTTCGCCGTATTCGGACGAACAGAGCGGACACTCTTTGGCGGCCTTAAAATGACGCGAAAGCGCCCCAAAATCCAAGGCTGGTGCGTTGGTACCCATAGAGCGTTGGCTACTATAGCAAAAGGGGGTGGTTTCGTCAAGACCGAGTTGACCGGGCAATGCTCTGAGCCAGACCCACCAACCCATAGTTAATAATGAGGGAGGACCCCCCATAGCTCACAAAGGGCAATGTAACCCCGGTTACAGGCAAAATCCCAAACGCCGCTCCGGTATTCACGATTAGCTGAATGAAGAACAACAATGCAATTCCCAAGACAGTGTAGGCCGCAAAATCACTGCGGGCGTTTTGGGCAATCACGACCAGGCGCCACAAAAGGATACCATAAAGGACCAGCATGCCTGCCAAACCAATAAACCCAAGTTCTTCGCCAATTACAGACACAATAAAGTCAGTTTGTGCTTCCGGCAAGAAGTGGAGCTGGCTTTGCGACCCAAACCCGAGCCCGCGCCCAAAAAAACCGCCAGACCCCACGGCAATCATCGACTGCCGTACATTGTATCCCGCTCCCAGCGGATCATGTTCCGGATTCAAAAACGTCAAAATGCGATCCTTTTGATAATCCTGAAAAAAACCAAACCAACCCGCGGCCAGTCCCGTCACACCGATCAGCGCCAAAATAATCAAATATTTTTTTGGGGTTTTGGTTAGAAGCAGCAAACCCAACCAAATACCGCCGAGCACAGCCCCGGATCCCAGGTCTGGCTGCAACATGATTAAACCAATTAAAAAACCCGCCAGCGCACCGGTCGCCAACACAAATTGCGGTCGTTCAAATCGCCTCCCTTGTCGCTCGATCCGCCAAGCCAAAAAAATAATGAGTGCGGCTTTGGCCAGTTCCGCAGGCTGAAACGAAAAGCCAGCCACCCGAAACCACCCGCGCGTGCCGTTTACAATTGTCCCAATCCCAGGAACAAGCACTAAAATAAGCAACAACAAGCTAAATACATACGCGGCCCCGGCACCGGACTCAAAAAACGAATAGTGGATCACGGCAGCGACAAAAAGCGCCGTCAGCGCCAACCCAAATGAAACGGCTTGGGTGGAAAAAAAATTTAATTCACCCCCGCGCGACAGGTCAACACTGTAAATTGTGGTTAGACCCACGCACGTCAGGAGCATTGCCGCCAATAACAAAAACCAATCAAATTTTTGGCGGGTCAGTGACAACAACCACTGCATACTACTGCCCTGGCGCCATGAACGTTGCGGCGCTATACGGATCCATTTCCGGAATAACTTGGACCCCGGTTACGTTTAATTGCGAGGCCAATGACTTGATTTCCTGCGCACGTGTTTCACCGGCACGGAATTGTGGCACAACAATTTGCTTTACACCCACAATTTGGTCACCATTAAAATACAGTACGCTAAATTTGGCTGTCCAAAAACTATATGCCGAGCCATTGATAATATTAAACATCAGACTGTGCGTAGGGACACCACTATCGGCGCTGGCTGGCGTGAACACCACCTCGGTCACCGCAAAATTAAACCGCTCGGCCAAATAGGCGCTTGCGTTCGCAATTTTGTGCGGATTAAATCGCTGCCATTCGGTTTTATCAATTACGAGCTGGGGGGCGCCATCATTAGTGTTGCCCAAAGCCAACAAAGCCTTGCGCTGACCAGGATAAATATAGGCAGTCAACGGATCAGTTTCCGCCGGTCCATACACAAAGTGATATGTTACGGCTGCAGTCCAATGTTGATTTGGATTATCCACCAATGCCAAAAAATCGACTTTATCAACGCCACTTGGCAAGGTTTGCACCGGTGCAATTGCCAATGATTGCGGTGCAAAAGTGTCACGCCAATATGCCCATGGAATTTGGTTTTGCGTTAACTCCGCCAGCATGCGGTTATCAGCCCAAATATCAATCGAGATCCACTTGCCCCAGCCATATAAACTATACCCACCAAAACCAATGCACCAGGCAGTCAACACACCGACCGTGATTTGCCGCAACAACAAACGATTGCGCACATACCACTCACCAAATCGCAACGATTTGTTCGTCAATTCGCCGGTCGGGTCAACGTACCGATCTAGTGAAGGCTTTTTCTTTGGTTGCTTAACTGGCGACTTGGAAAACATATGCGCATAGTATAGCAAAAAAACCTTGAAATTGAAATGTAAACCCCCTACTCTCCACCTTGCCCTGCCCCGCTCGCTGTGGTACACTGGGCTAGTCAAAATAACCTCTTATATGGCAAAAGCTCCTGCAGAAAACTATAGCGCTAAAAATATTACCGTCCTCGAAGGTCTCGAGGCGGTGCGCAAGCGTCCGGGCATGTATATCGGTTCAACCGGCCCAACTGGTTTGCACCACATGATTTGGGAAATTGTCGACAACTCCATGGACGAAGCCATGGCTGGTCATTGCGACACAATCATCATTAAACTCCTCCCCGACCATTGGATTTCGGTTATTGATAATGGTCGCGGTATTCCGGTTGACGTTCACCCAATTAAAAAAGTCAGCGCCCTTGACCTCGTACTCACCACGCTCCACGCTGGTGGTAAATTTGGCGAAGGCGGCGGCTATAAAGTTTCCGGTGGTTTGCACGGTGTTGGTGCATCGGTAGTTAACGCGTTGTCCACTGACCTCAAAGCAATCGTGCACCGCGATGGTGAAATTTGGGAACAAAACTACAAAAAAGGTGTCCCCCAAGGTAAAGTAAAAGCGATCGGCAAATCAAAAGAGACTGGCACCACGATCATGTTCCGCGCTGATAATTCTATTTTTGAAACCATTGATTTTGACTGGAAATACATCCTTGACCACGTGCGCCAACAAGCGTATTTGACCAAAGGCATCCACATTTTCTTGTACGACGAGCGCACCGACGAGGAAAAGAAAAAAGATACTTCGTCTTCCCCATTCCCAACTGCGTACCAGTTTTATTTCCAAGGCGGTATTGCCAGTTATGTTCGCCACTTGAATAAAAATCGCGAAATCAAACACGAAAATGTTTTTTACGTGGAAAAACGCGTCGAAGATGTGCTCGTGGAAATTGCTTTGCAATACACTGACGATTACAACGAGTCGTTGTACGCGTTTGCGAACAACATTACGAACCCAGACGGCGGTATGCACGTGGCTGGTTTCCGCGCCGCGCTCACCCGCACCATTAATACCTACGCGCGCAACAAAGGCATTTTAAAAGAAAAAGATACCAATTTGACGGGTGACGATGTGCGCGAAGGTTTGACCGCAATTATTTCGGTCAAAATTCCAAACCCCCAATTTGAAGGTCAGACCAAAGCCAAACTTGGTAATCCAGAAGTTAAACCAGCCGTGGAAAATGTGTTTGGCGACCAGTTCATGATTTTCCTCGAAGAGCACCCAAAGGATGCCGAAGGCATTGTGGCCAAATGTGTAATTGCTGCCAAAGCCCGCGCGGCGGCGAAAATGGCCCGCGACACTGTGCTGCGCAAAAGTGCGCTCGAAGGTTTCACGCTGCCAGGTAAGCTCGCTGACTGCTCCACGCGCGACGCCAGCATTTCAGAATTGTACATTGTTGAGGGTGACTCGGCCGGTGGTTCAGCTAAGCAAGGTCGCGACCGCAACACCCAAGCGATTTTGCCACTCCGCGGTAAAGTGCTCAACGTTGAACGCGCTCGCCTTGATAAAATTCTCACGAACAACGAACTCAAGTCGCTCATTATTGCGCTTGGCACCAACATTGGCGAAATGTTTGACATTAGCAAACTGCGCTACAATCGCATCATCATCATGACCGATGCGGACGTCGATGGTGCGCATATCCGCACACTTTTGCTCACTCTGTTCTTCCGCTACTTCCCTACCCTTATCACCGAGGGCCACATCTTTATTGCCCAACCACCACTCTATAGTGCCAAAAAAGGCAAGGAATACACCTGGTTGTACGATGCCGAAGCGCTCGATGCGTTCTTAAAGAAAAATGGTTTGAAGGCCGAAGATATTGAAATCTCCGAAGAAGAAAACGACGAAGGCACGGTAGTGGAAACAAAAACCACCAAACCAAAAGCGCCTGGTTTCTCGATTCAGCGCTACAAAGGTCTTGGTGAAATGAATCCGGAACAATTGTGGGAAACAACCATGAACCCAGAAAATCGCACACTGTTGCAAGTAACAATTGAAGACGCGGAAAAAGCCAACGAAGTGTTTGATGTGCTCATGGGTAACGAAGTGGCGCCACGCAAAAAGTTTATCCAAACGCACGCGAAGAATGTAGAAAACTTGGATATCTAAAATGTGTTCAAAAAAAATCTCCCGCAATTACGGGAGATTTTTTAATTACAAAAACTGTCTAAAAATGGAACAGGCGGGCCCAGGCAGCTCAGACGTATTAACGTCGAACTACCCGGACCCGCCCACAAGACTGGCGAGAGTTGAGGAAGGAGCGAACCCGGCCCAAGTTGGGCCGTTTGCCGGTTACGCCGGCAAGGCCGGGCCGCGCGGCCCGGCGGGCGGCGTCTTGACCGGCGGTGAGGCCGGCTTGGTCCGCTTCGGGTGGCCCCCACGCTTCGGACGGACCTTCGGCTTGACCTTGATCGCGGGCGGGTCGCCCACGACCTGAGGCGTGCCGACCGGGCAATCCGCAAAGCAGGTGCCATCCTCTTCGAGGATGTAGCACACACCCTCAACGACCTGAGTGGGGCACTCTCGGACCTTGGGTGGCGCAGCCGTCTCGGACGAGCTCGGCGGCGCGGGCGCCTGCGATGCTTCGGCGCTAGGTGTGGTCAGGATGTAATCCGCCACGGTCCAGACCAAAAACACCGGCAGAAGCAGACCGAGCAGCGCCTGCCACCGCTTGAACCGTCGCCGGACCGGGACGTTCAAGTCCACCAACCCCGTCTCACGATGCACTCGATCAAATCTGGACACATGGCCTCCTGCACCACGTCAACGAAAAACAATGGCCGACCCATTGTCTCCTGACGCTTGACCAACATTCTACCCGAAAGGTTGAATGTTCGCCAGGCACCAGAAAACGCCGCAGATTAGCACGCCAACCTGTTTTTGTCAATGGTTGAGACCAAAAACCATTGACAAATTAGCCTAAATCTACTACAATCGCGGCGGATTTCGCCCCTACAGCCAGGGGCTGATCGAAGGAGAGATCATGTCCGACTTTAGCCTGCGTATTCCGAACGCTGACCGGCAGATCCGAGAGCTGCCGGATGTCGTCTACGGACGCCCTCACAGCGGCCATGCCGCCCGGTCCTCGTCGGACGAGGACGATGACGAGCTGGGCGGCAAGTGGGACCGCCGTCGGGAACGACGGCACAAGCCCTCCCCGCCGAAGCCGGGGAAGAAGCACTGAGGACGGACACGGCGGCGGTCGCGTGGGGAGCTTTCGAGCACCTCGCGCGGCCGCCCGACGTCCACTTGACAAAACCACCCCAATCCCCTATACTAACACTACTTTCGGCCCCAGGCCGTTTTTAAATACTTGCATATGGCTTTTGCCACTTCGCTCACGAATTATGTTCGCGAGGCAGTCATTGAACTTAAAAAAGTTATCTGGCCTAGCCGCCAACAGACTTTAACCTACACAATTATTGTAATTGTGATGAGTGTTGGTTTGGCTGCTTTTTTCACTGTACTCGACAACTTCTTTAACTGGATAATTGAACTCCTCATCGCCGCCTAATATGTCCAAACAAAACGCTAGCCTTGGCATGCGTTGGTATGTTATCCATACCTACAGCGGTTACGAGGAAAATGTAAAGCACAATTTGGAACAGCGCGTTGAATCGTTCGACATGTCGGACAAAATCGCCGCGGTCATGGTCCCAAAGGAAAAGAAAATCAAGATCAAAGGCGGCAAGCGCAATGTAGTGGAAGAAAAAATCTTCCCTGGCTACGTGCTCGTGCAAATGGTTGTGACCGATGACTCGTGGTACGTGGTGCGCAACACCCCAAATGTGACCGGTTTCGTTGGTTCGGGCACAGTCCCAACTCCAATCGATGAAAAAGAAATGACCGCGCTCATGAGTCGTATGACCGTAGACACTCCAACACACAAAATTGACGTGTCGGTTAATGACCCAATCAAGATTGTGGATGGTCCGTTCAAAAACTTTGAAGGTAAAGTTAGTGCCGTTGATGACAGTCGCGGCAAGATCAAAGTTTTGGTCAACATGTTTGGCCGCGAAACTCCGGTGGAACTCGACGCTTTGCAAGTCAAAAAAATCTAACCATTACCGTTCTCTTACGCCCGATTCGTCGGGCCAGGAGACAGCAGGCTGAATATCGGCCCACTGTCTCCTGCTACAGGACGCCGAGCTTCTACGGTGCTAAAATCGTATTCATTTATTGATATGGCCAAAAAATTGACCACACAGATCAAACTCCAGATCGTTGGCGGCGCCGCTAACCCAGCACCTCCAATCGGTCCAGCGCTTGGTCAACACGGCGTGAATATCG
>CAYQNA010000010.1:0-34810 GCA_964418775.1 uncultured Gammaproteobacteria bacterium | reverse complement strand
GGGGTGGCCAACGGGGATCGAACCCGTACTGCGAGTACCACAAACTCGCGTGATAACCATTTCACTATGGCCACCCCCCTGGGGGTGTTTTGCTGGCTGAGTATACCAGGGGGAGGCCGACTTGTCAATCCTACTTCTTATTAAAACCTTCGAGGGCGCGGAGGACTTCGAGTGGTACCGCAAAGACCACGGTGTTCGATTGGTCCGAACTAATATCATTGATACTGTTGAGTGTACGGAGGTGGAGGGCGCCTGGCGCGGCCGAAAGCATTTGGGCGGCTTTGGCCAAGTTTTCGGCGGCAATCACTTCACCACTCGACTCAATAATTACCGCGCGCTTTTGGCGTTCAGCCTCGGCTTGCTTGGCAATTACGCGCTGCATGTCGTCTGGGAGCACGATATCTTT
Source organism: uncultured Gammaproteobacteria bacterium (assembly GCA_964418775.1). GTDB lineage: Bacteria > Patescibacteriota > Patescibacteriia > Magasanikbacterales > UBA922 > 2-12-FULL-41-16. The sequence goes on along the minus strand of CAYQNA010000010.1, from coordinate 34,404 downwards.
TAGTTCTACACTTTCGACCACAATACCCCAACTTTCACTCGTGGTATCAACAATTTCTTTAATGCGCTTGGCTGCTTGTTCGCGATTGGCCAAGAGTTCGTCGAGTTCCAATTCACCAATAACATTGCGCATCGTGGTTTGCGCGAGTTGGTTTACCGCATACCAAAAATTTTCGACTGCCAAAATCGCGCGCGACGCATCGGCAACACGGTAATAAATCACGGCATTAATTTTTGCCGACACATTGTCGCGGGTAATTGCTTCCTGGTAAGGCACGTCCACGGCTTTGATGCGCATGTCCACTTTGGTCATGCTTTGGATCACTGGGAACACCAAACGCCAACCTGGGTCAACCATGCGCGTGAATTTACCAAACTGAAATTTAACGCCGCGTTGGTACTGGTTAACCTGGCGAATACTGACGAGAATAAGAACGACAAGGATAATTAAAACAACTGGCATATAGTGGTGATTAAGATATATTCAGTATAGCACCTCTGCCCAAAAATGCGAACGCCGGTGTCTCGAGATGAGAACACCGGCGCTTCCTGTCCGCGGGCCTCCAGGCCGTGGACTACTCGCGGGTGATGGTCTTGGTGTGTCCGCCGCGGACAGTGCCGCGGTTGGTGCCCTTCACGTAGACCGTGTACTCTTCCCCCTCCTGCGTGTCGGGGAACGCGGCCTCCTTGTTGGAGGAAAACTTGATCTTTCCTCCAACCTGCACCTTGACTCCGTTGTCCCACACCCGGATGACCGTGTCCTTCTTCGCCATCTGTTTGCCCTCCTCAGGCTTCCAAATTGGACGGGATCCACCCCGCCTCTTTCCTGGCTTATTGGCTAGAATAAGACAAAAAAGATACGGTTTGGGATTCTTAATTGACGTTTGAGTATACCATTTTTTGAGGGTTTTGTCAATGATTTTTAGTCACAGTTTGGCTAATATTAGCCAAAAAAATAACACCCAAAAGACGCCTTTTAAGCAGGTCTTGAGTGGCTACAGGGAAAAGGTGTGGACGATAAAAGCGACCAGTCCATCGGGGTGGTAAATCGGGGTGGTTGTATGCGAAAGTGCGGGGTTAGCCTTGGTAAAGTCGGCTATCGAGAACGAGCTTGTGACTAACGGGTTTTTGATCGTGTTTTCGGTAGCCTCGGCATAGTAAATCGTGGCCGAAATGTTTTGGGATTTGAGCATGTCGATGATTTGCGGGAGCTGTTCACCGGAAATTACGGGCCAGGCCTCGTATAGGGTGCGGCGAGTGTATATGTGGAGTACAGTGCGTAGGTCTACTTGTGGGTCAAGACCCAAAAAGATGTTCGCCGCTGTGCCAGTGTGCGCTGTGTTTGTGGCTGCCTCGGCAATGATTTGGTTGAGCGCCGGGTACGTGGTTTGGGGTGTGAGTGCCGAGTGTTTATTTTTTAAAGCAGCAGCAAAAAATTCATCGAGCTGCAGAATGCCCCAATTTTTAACAATTAAATCTGGGGCGTAATTTAGAATGGGTGAGCCAAATGGCGTGCGAGTGATTGGCACGATTACCGTATTGGTGGTGAATATCAGTTCAAATAAAACAAGCGCGCCCACAATTATTTTTCCAAAATGTTTGTTCCATAACCAAGACCAGGTTGCGCCAACTGCAATTGTTAGGAATGGTAATGTGTAAAAAAGGAAGCGGGCAGCTGAGCCAGCTGTGATTAACATTAGGGTTAAACAAATCGCTGTCCAAATAAAGAAGGAAATAAGCTCCCGTTGTTTTTTAATTAGATACAGGCCACAAGCAGCGGCGAGCAAAAATAATGGCGAGGTAATTTTTATTATTCCCGCAATACCAATCAGACGTTGCACGATTGTGCCGCGTTCAGTTTTTCCTATTAGGTTTGTCCATTCTGGAGTTGGTTGTCCGAATAGCGAAGCGAGTTGTACATCAAAATGCCCGGTGTGTTGCCACAAGAAAAAATTGTAAATGATTATTGGGCTTAGAACGAGCAAAGTGAGGGCGCCAGTTAGGTATAGGTGGGGATTGCGCCACGAATCGCGGTTATCCCGCATTAAAATCGCGATGTAGAGAGGAATAAAAAAGAGGCTCGTGTATTTGGCGAGGATGCTGAGACCAAGGCAGGCACCAAAAGTGTAGAGCCAGTGGCGGTTGTCGCGAGCGCGGAGAGCGGCGTAGATAGTGAGTAGAATCAAACATACACTCACTGATTCCATGAGGGCCCAGCGCGAAAAGCTGACTGCGGCAACTTGAATACCCCAAGCAATTGCGGTCCACACGGCGATTTGAATATTGGTCAGGCGTTTGGTCAAAAGGTAGAGTACGTAGATTGAACCAAGTCCAAACGCGACTGATACGAGGCGCGCGGCCAAAATATCCGGACCAATTATGACCTGAGCTAACCATTGTAACCAGAAGACGAGCGGCGGGTGGTCGTGGAATGATAGTTTGACCCACCATGGCGTTACTTCGAACCATTGGTATGGAGTAGTTTGAGTATCGCTGGCCAGTGTATCGACCCAACCCTCGCTGCGCACACTGTAGGTTGGCTCATCACCCAAAATTTCGCCTGCGCCCAGGTGGTACAGGCGCAGCCACGCACTAACCAAAAACAGCGCAACAACAGCAATGGTGCGAATATGGTGGCGTAACCAGTTCATAGTGTCCCCGCGTGGAGTCGAACCACGATCTAAAGCTTAGAAGGCTCTCGTTCTATCCGTTGAACTACGGGGACGTAAGTGGGCTTAGTGTAGCGGAAATTCGGCAAAAGTCAACCCTTGCCCCGGCTGCGGGCATGGAATTTTTTGTGAATTTCGCGCAATTGGCGGTCGGTAATGTGGGTGTAAATTTGGGTGGTCGTGATGCTGGCATGGCCAAGCATGGTTTGGACGCTGCGAATATCAGCGCCATTTTGGAGGAGGTCAGTTGCGTATGAGTGACGGAGGGTGTGTGGAGTAACGGCCTTGGTAATGCCGGCGGCGTGCGCATAACGTTGAACCAGGCGTTGAACCGAGCGGACAGTGAGTGGTTCGTCCGCATCGCTCATTTTTTTACCCTTTATTGTGACTTGCTTGCCTTTGCCAGTGCGCTTGTCATGCGAAATAAACAAATACGGATTCACGTCTTTGCGCAGCTCAAAATATTTTTTGAGCCAGTATTTGGCTTGCTCAGACATAAACACAACGCGGGATTTGCCGCCTTTGCCTACTACAGTGAATTCTTCTTTTTTTAAATTAACATTGTCGCGCTGCAAACTAACGAGCTCGGACACGCGCAGGCCGGTTGAAAAAAGGAGTTCGAGCAAGGCTTTGTCGCGGTGGCGAATGAGTGGTGCAGCAGCTGACGCACCTTTGCCTGTGGCGATTTTAAATGGAGCTTCTAAAATACGACCCAGGTCTGAGCCTTCCAAAAAATTAACCTCGCGGTCGGGCATTTTCATGAGTTCGATTTTTTCTGGTGCCAGTGACTGAATGTCGCGCTTGGACAAATACTTGAGGAATGAACGGAGCGCGATGAGGTGGTAATTTTGCGTGTTTTTTTTGAGCGGGTCACCGTGTACATCAATCAAACGGTTGAGCCACAGGCGATAATCGCGCACTTTGTCGGCTGTGATTGCGCCCGGGCCTTTGTCGCCAACCCAACCCACAAAACGGTGCAGATAAAAATCGTAATTCTGCGTAGTTTTGAGGCTGCGGTTTTTTTCAATTTCCAAATATTCCAGAAATTCACGAACAAGTTGGGAAAGGTTGGCCATAATGCGCGTATTGTACGACGCTCGCACAAAATTTACAAGCTGCGGAATTGTTGGTACTCTGTGCACATATGTCATTACCACAATTTGTGTTGATTTTGCCTGATATTCGTTCGTGCCACAATGTGGGCGCGATGTTTCGGACCGCAGATGCGTGCGGAGTGGAGAAAATTTGGTTGTGTGGGTACACACCTGTGCCGCCACGGCCTGAAATTGCCAAAGTTGCGCTTGGGGCCGAGACGTGGTTGGCCTGGGAGCAGGCGGCTGACCCAACAGTGGTGGTTAAAGATTTGAAAAAACAGGGGTATACAATTGTGGCGCTCGAAAAAAACAAGAGCAGCGTAAATATTGGCGCAGCTGAGTTCACTAAACCCGTGGCCCTGATTGTTGGGAACGAAGTAACGGGTGTGGGTGAGGAGTTATTGGCTCTGGCCGATGTGGTCGCGCATATTCCCATGTATGGGCGCAAAGAAAGTTTGAATGTGAGTGTGGCCGCGGGGATTGGGATGTATGTGGTCAAACAAAAGTTGTGATATACTTGGGTGACTATGTCCGAGGCTCCGTCAACACAATCGGCTTCGATCCAGCATACGCTGGCGATTTTTGAGCGCACGTGCATTAATTTGCCGCCACTCTTGCCCCAGGAATTGGGGCGCGACATGAGTGCGGCACTGGAGCAAATGCAAGGGAATTTTTCACTCACGCTGGAGGAGCTCGAGGATACCATGATTGCGTTTGGGCGTCGTGCGTGGCCGTATTTGCAGGCGTTTGAAGAATTATACAATGTGTACCAGGCCGAGCTTGGTGAGAAATTATTCATTCAAAAAGCCACGCCAGAATTGCGCCGAACTTTAGAAAATTTTCGGGCTTCGGGCGGGGGTTGGCGTGAATTTTACGTTGGCGCAGGTGCGGCTCAGGTTTCGACCGAAGAGCGTGTGACCTTACATCAAATTATTGTGGACATTCAGTGTGACGTGCGTGCATTTGCGTACCAGGCGGTGATGCACGCTGACCGTACGCGTTACGAGCGTCGGATTAGTGAATTCCAACAAATTTTGGCTGACATGGAGCGTCGTTTAGATGCTTTGCGCGAATTGGCTGATATGGAGCAGGAGCATCCCCAATTTGCCGCGGAGATTCGTGGACAAATTCGGGCATTTGAGTACGGACTGGCGTATTTGGGGCCACAAGTTGATTACGCAACCGTGTGCAACACTCATGACCACTTTACTGGTCGACGCCAAGACCTGCGTCAGCGAGCTAAAAAATACGAAACCGCCATTTAGGCGGTTTCAATTTTAATCATTTGTTCGAGGCGGCGGATGTCGGCCAGGAGACGCGAGCGGGTGGGGTTGGACAGAATAATGTTGAATACACTGTTGCCGCCGTTTTTGGCAAATTGGCACATGTCACCAACTTTTTTGTGAACTAAGATTGAACGGAACGACTCTAGACCTTGGGCTTTTTTGATTCCTAACAATTTCGTTAGACGACCTTCTTTTTTGGCGAAAAATTTCATGGCCACACTGTGGGCTTTAATTTTGCGAGGAATAATGGGTTTTTCGGGCACACGGATAAGCACGTCATTGAGGGTGATGTTGATGCCGTATGACAGGCCGTATAGGTCGGGACGAAAACCACCAATGCGTGGGCCAAGTTCAATGATTTTCCAACCATCTTCGGTTTTCATGAGCTCTATGTGCACACTCGTACTGCGCAAACCAAGTGCGTGCACGGCTTCGGCCGCAACTTCTTCGGCCGCTTTAATTGAGGCTGGTCTAAGTGTGGTTGGCGTCATTTGCTGGTAGCCAAAGAAGTCATCAAAGCCAATTGAACGACCGGTTTTGACGCTGACGAGTGGGCAAAAGTAGGTTTTGCCGCGGCTCGTGACAAAACCTTCGATGGAATACATGTCGCCTTCCATGAATTGTTCAACGAGAACCTGTGGTTCATTTTGGTAGCCGTTTTCTTTGTAGGCAGCACCAATCAGACGAAAAACTTTGTCGAGTACGGACTTAAGTTCCTCTTGGTGGTACACAATACTAACGAGGCGACTGGCGGCGAGGCCAGTTGGTTTAACGATGGCTGGAAAACCGACTTTGCGGGCGATTTTTTCGAGTGCCGCAGGACTCGTATCACTAACCAGAGAGTAGGCAGGACTAATTTTTTTGTTATGAGCGGCAAAACGACGGCGCATCCAGATTTTATCCGTGGCCCAACCAATCGATTCAGTCGTTGGAGTACGTAGATAGGGTACATGCGGGATAACGCGCTGAAAGATTGGGATTTGATTTTCGGCACGGCAGGTTACAGCTACAAGTTTGTCCTGGTATGGCTGCAGGCTTTTTTGGATTGCCGAGGGTGTGCTGGTGTCACAAATAATTAAATCTTTGGTCAAGCTTGCAATTGTGGTCTTGCCAGCGTCGGTCAGCTTGTTTTTACTGTCGGAAAGAAAAACAATGTCGTAAGGACTTGATTGCAGAGTACGCAAAGCGTCGATGGTCGCAGGGACCTCGGCCGCAATAAAAAGAATGAGTGGCTTGCTAACCGGCTTGGCGGTCATACAAACAGGCAAATAATAAGGCCGGCACTATAATGCAAAGGCGAGGAGACGTCAAGTGCGAACTGGAGGGGCTTTTTTGAGGCGGCGGCGGATTTCGATTTTAGACAAAAGACCGGTTTGAGCGCCAAATTTGGAAATTACTGCGGCAGAATTTAGTGCGCCCCATTGGAGGGCGGTTTCGATATCTTCGCTCGCCAGAATTGCACCTAAGAAGCCGCTGGCAAATGCGTCACCGGCACCGGTTTTTGAGACAGGCTTGGACGTAGCTGGACCAATTGTGTAATATCCCTCGCGGCTCATGGCAACTGCGCCTTGGTCTGCATTAGTTATTACAACTGTGTGTGGTCCAAAATTTTGGAGGCGTTTGGCGGCAGCGCGAAGTGAGCCGGTTCCAGTCAACAACCTAGCCTCTTCGGCATTTACAAACAAATAATCAACGTAAGGGAGGATTTTTTTGTATTCCTTTAGTCCGACAGATAATTGATAACTTCCTGGATTGCTAGCGACAAGGGTGTCTCGATTTTTTTTCAAGTGTTTAAGTAGGGCGTTTTGAACACGCACAAAACCAGGGCCAAGTGAGGTGTAGTAAATCAAACGTGCTGGCGGCAGTGTGGGTGGTTGATAGGGGTGTGATGGGTGATAGGCCAGGATAGTGCGTTCGGCAGCATGAGTGAGTACGACCGAGTAGCGTGTGGTAATATCAGGGCGGTGGATTAGGTAATCGGTGTTAATACCAGACAATTCAAGTTCTGCTCCCACGGTGTCACCAGCCGCATCGGTTCCAACTTCGCTGTACAAAGCGGCTGAGTTACCCAGGTACGACAAGCCTACACATACGTTTGCCGCATTGCCACCAAGGGCTTGGTGGGCTTGGGTTACTGGAATTTTAGCACCAAACTTTAGCCCGAGTTCGCAGGCAGTAGGGCGACGGCAATGCACACTGGCACGGTCAACATCCAGAATTAGGTCAAGTGTAGCGTCGCCAATCGCTAATACGTCGAGGTCAGACATACGTTAGCGAAGCTCGCGGTAATGTTTAAGGTCTTCGGGTCGGTGACGGTGAAGACCAGTGTAAATTTCAATAAATTCAATGAGTGCGGCAATGCCTACTCCGGTCATGGCAATACTAAACACCCAATTGCCAATGAACAGGGCATACACCAGCAAGCAGGCAGCACCTAGAAGCATAAGGAGGTCCTGGCGGCGTTCAGTTTCTAAAAAAATACTGTATACAAGCATGATTGTGCCTACGCCGGCCGTTACGTACACGAGTGTTTCGGTAAGTGTGGCTGGTAAGTAGGGGAAGAGGTTTTCTAAAAGCATATGCACATAGTATAGCAGACCCGTGGGCCTGAGGGCTAGGTTTTGGTATACTGTCAACACTATGAATACAAAAATAAAATGGCTATGGCTCGTCGCGGCCATGCTCGTGCTGACTGGGTACTTGTGGAATTCGTACCGCTATAATGTGTGGTCGAGTTATGATGCCGGCGGACACTTGGAATATGCAGTTGATTTGGGTTTGGGTAAGGGGCTGCCGCAACCAAAAACAAATTATTTAGCTTGGCATGAGCCAGGGTACTACTGGCTCGCTGGTACTGGCGCACGTATAATTGGAGCGTTCGATTGGCCGCGGCCGCGTTTGTACAAGGCTTGGCAATACGGTAGTGCGGTAATTATGTGGACTGGGGCGCTTGGGGCGGGAATTTTGGCTTTGCAATTAACGCGCCGTCGGAATTTTGCCTGGTTAGCGGGAATTGCAACCGCGAGTTTGTTTTGCTGGAGTGCACTCGCCCGTTACATGACGAACGAAGGTATGTTTCAAGCCGGGGTGATATGGTGGTTGGTGTGGTTTTTGTGGTGGCGCATGGACGAGTGGCCCCAGTGGTCGCGACCTAAATGGTTGGCACTGAGTTTGGGGTTAGGAATTTTATTGTGGATTAAACTAACGGCAGTGGTGTTAATTTTGGCCGTGGTGATTTGGGTTTTGGCACAACACGGCGTTGGCTTCAAAACCAAAGCCAAGTGGGCTGGGGTGGTTATGTTGGTCACTGGTGTTTTGTATGCGCCATGGTTGTATCACAAACATCAATTGTACGGACAGGCGTTGACAATTAATAATTACGAGCAATCAAGCACACGCATGCCGTGGCGATTTTTTGTTGGCTGGGATAATTCAGTCATGACCACGCCGTTTTGGATTTCGGGACGCGGGTCGTTTGGGAGCATGCTTATGGCAAGTGCGGTCGTGGATTATGATAATATTTTTGAGGCGTATGACCGTCCAGCCAAGGATGATTTGGTGACTGGTAATGGGATGCGCATGGCAGCTGGTCGCGCCACGGCTTCGGTGCAGCTTGTGCGGTGGAGTGTGGGTGTGGTGGCGTGGATTGTGTTTGGGTTTGTGCTCTTGGCTTGGCAATGGCTACTCGGCCGGGCTTTACCACGCGTGCAAATTGTGGCGATTACGGCCCTGGGTTTGGTGGCTGCGCTGATGTATAACGTATGGCGCTACCCGTCGATTGGACGCGGAACACTTAAAGCAATTTTTATTGCGGCCGCATTTCCATTGCTCGCCATTACTGCGACGGCTGCATGGCAAGAATTGTGGCCTACGCGTTCGCGCTGGGTGTCCGCGCTTTTGTGGTTGTATTGGGCCGTGTGGATTGCGTTGGCGTGGCGAATTGGTTTATTGCCCGCTTGATTTGCGCAGCAAATATAATTGATTGTTTGGATTGTGACCCTGAATACGTGTTGAGGTTACAATCGTGTAATTATTGAGGAGCGAAAAGCTTACAACATACTCTTCGGTATTATCAACAAACAAGCGTCGAATCCACCATGGCGAGGCCCACGTGCCGTGGGGTAGGCCAGATGCAACTGCGCTCCAGTACGCATGCATGCCATTCCATTCGTAGCCGCCATCAATTGTGTTAAGCGTTGCGCCAGTTTGGGCCGCGCGGTCAGCTAATTGCCAACGCGCTTCATTCCAACGCAAGTAAAACGCAGTTTGGCTAAGGCTGTACACACTAATAATTGCAATTGTAACTGTGGCCACAGTAATTTGCGTGCGTGTCCAATTGATTTTAAAAGCAACAAAAATTACAAATAAAAACGAGATGGGCAGCACGTAGCGATCAAAACTTTCGACAAACAATAACGGTGCGGCATTAATGATTGTGCCCCATAACCACCAGGATTGGTATTTTTGAGTTGGTGATTTTGTGAGTCCGATGTATACAAGAGTGGCAACACTAATAGCGGCCCCCACGGTGGCGGCCCCCCAGAGCCAGCCAGGAAATTGGAATTGCAACACGCCGTTCAAAACATTTTTGTTTGGTCCAAGCCCAAAAAAATTAAGAATATTGAGTACGTAGGGGAGTTGCGTGTTCGTGAAAATTTTAATTGCGACTGCAATTGCTGTGCCAGTGCTGGCCAAACCCCACCAGCGCCAATCGCGCCAAATCATTTTTTGCCACAAGCAGCCAACGGCAATTGGAGCTGCCATAAAACCAGTGTAGACAAAAATATACCATACCCACCACGCCGCATGAACAACTAATTCTGGTAAAGGAACCGTATGTAAAGTGGTACCACCCGGTAACCAATGTTTAAAATAGAGAAAAGCGTAGGCAACAGCCATTGCCACAGAAGTGCAGGCGAGCTGTGTAAACCAAGCTCTGAATTTGAATGGTGATTGTTCTTTATATTGCAGCCACAGCATGTATGCACCAAAGGCTGGGAGCAAAAGGCCTGCGGTTTGGCGCGTGAAAAAGCCAAGTAGTGCGGCCATACTACCAAACCAAATCCATTTGGCCTGGCGCGTGTGCAGGGCAAACCAAAATGACATGGCACTGGCCGCAGTGAGTGCTAGGGCCGGAATGTCGGTCATAAAGGTGAACGCGAGGTTGTAACTAATCGGGTTGAGCCAGAATGTAAGTGCGATGATTGTGGCCAAGCCTGATTGTTTCGTTTGTTTACTGACAAAAAAATATGTCATGGCCACGAGGGCTGCCAGCCAAACCAAAGTACTGATGCGGAGAAGTGTGTACGAAAATCCAAATATTTTTACGAGCGCGGCGCCATAGAGCAGTGGCCAATACAGGAGTGGGCCAACGTATGAGTTGAAGCGGAATTCACCAGTCTCGACCCAGTGTTTAATCATTTCCGTGTGCACCCAGTCATCATTAAGGGCAAATTCGCCGCGCGGAGAGACAAACAGGAATTGGGCCAGGAACAAGAGGCCAAGTCCAAGTGGAATCCAGTGGCGGCGAAAAAAGTCACGCACATTATTCAGCTTTCCAACGGTTAAGGTATTCGATGGCCGCGAGTGCAGCAGTGGCGCCTTGGCCAGCGGCAATGGAAATTTGTTTGAACGGAACGTTGGTCACATCGCCAGCCGCAAAAATGCCGGGCACGTCAGTGGCGCAACGTTGATCCACCACAATTTCTTTGGTTAAGTTTTTGGTAACCCTGTCGGCAAAGTCACTGTTAGGAATCATACCAATGTGAACCATAGCCCCATCGACTGCAATTGATTGTGCAGAGCCATCGGCCGCTGTGTACTCGAGTCCAGTCACAAAATCAGTACCAACAATTTTAGTTGTGCTGGCACCGTAAATTACCTCGATATTCATCGTGGCTTTAACTTTGTCAATCAAAATATTTTCGCCTTTTGGAAAGCCGCCATTATTAGCTGGCGTATCGGCATATTTTGATAGTAAATAAACTTTGCTGGCAATACCCGCCATCATGAGCGCGGATTCGAGGGCTGAGTTGCCCGAGCCAATTGTGGCAGTGACACGCTTTTTGTACAGTGGTCCATCGCAAACAGTGCAGTATGTCACGCCTTTGCCACGCAATTCATCTTCGCCAGGTACGCCCAGTGTGCGCGGGTGAATACCGCTGGCAATAAGCACAGTTTTGGTTTCGTAAATTTTTTCCACACCCGCGTCATCGGTTGTTTTGACCAAATGATAATTTTTTTCTGGCACAATTGCTGTGACGTAGCGGCCGTTTTCAATCTTGGTTTGATATGATTCGGCGTGTTTGTGAAAATCTTGTGCCAATTGAATGCCGGTTGTGTGAACTTGGCCTGGCCAATTGTCCACATCGCCGGACAACGCGACTTCGCCACCAATGTCTTTGGTGACAATAATAAAATTCAAATTGCGGCGCGCAGCATAGACAGCAGCAGTACATCCGGCTGCAGCCGCGCCAATGATTACAAGGTCGTACATAATTAAGCAAGTAATGTTTCTAGCTTTTTTAAATTTTCGGCCGGGTCGCCGTGAGCAAAAATCGCGCTACCTACACAAGCGCAATCAACTCCCGCTGATTTAATGATTGGCAATGTGTCTGCGTTTGCGCCACCATCAACTTGGGTAATCAAATGTGGGTACTGATTTTTAATCGTGACTAATTTCTCCAACACTTCGGGCATAAATGGTCGGCCTTGCGCACCGGGGTGGATCGTCATGGTCATCACACCATCTAATTTTTCGGCCACAACAGCAATGCTCGTGGCATCAGTTTCTGGGTTTAGTACGGCGACCGCCTCCCAATCTTGGTCATGGATAGTTTGAACGAGTTCGGCAACGTTTATGTCCGATTCAACATGGAATAAGACGCGCTTTACCTGCGGAATATTTTTCCATTTTTCAATAACTGCAAGCGGGTCTTTTACCATCAGGTGCAGTTCACAGTCAATTTTTAAATTATTGCTAATTGATCCAGGGTCAACCCACGTTGTCTCCGGCACAAATTCACCATCGGCAATATCAATATGAATATAATCAGCCACGCCCTCGATTGCTTTCGCTTGCTGTAAAAATTCAGCTTCTGATTTTACGAGAATTGCAGGGATTATTTTCATACTTCGTGTTCGGACACCTTTTTAAGACGGCGGACATGACGTGGATCCTCGCTAAACGGAGTTTCGAGCCAGCGCTTAACAATGGCCATGGCGTGTTCGTCACTCGATAAGCTGGCGGCGAGACAAATGACGTTCGTGTTGTCGTCGACCATCATGGTTTGGGCGGCCATGAGGTTGTAGCCAATACCCGCGCGAATTCCCGCTACTTTATTTGCTGCCACACAAACACCAACACCGTTTTTGCAAATCAAAATTCCACGCCCACCAGTTTTGACCACTTGTTCGGCCAAAGGAAAGGCATAGTCAGGATAATCGTCGCCATCCACATATTCTTGAGGTCCAAGGTCAGTCACTTCGCGTTCGAGTTCGTTTTGGAGATAGCGGACCAGGCGTTTTTTCAGCTGGTAGCCGCCGTGGTCACTGGCAATAAAGAGGGGTCCGGAATACATATTTTTTCTTTAAATATAGGTGATTATAGCACGGGGGTCGGCTGGGGACAATTTTGGCTAAATCTTGACATTTTTTGGTTTTTGTGTTATATGACAAATACCTCTACAGATAGAGGAAGGAGAAGGGACATGAGTGTTTCCGTAGAAATCAACGTCGGGGGCCATGGTGGCTCCCAGGTCGCCAAGGGATCCGAGAAGCTGCTCGAGCAGCTGTTTGACGGGGTCGAGCTCTCGGGTAAGATCGTCGTACGCGCCGGTCAGCAGGTCACGGGCGGGCCCGATCTTGGCGGCGTCCAGGGAGCGCGGATCAAGCCCGCTGGGAACCGATCCCCGCGGACCATCGTGATCACCATTCAACCCGGAGACAACGGGACGCGCCGGGAGTTCCTGATGGACGTCCCGAACGGGACGGACATCGAGGATTTCATGCGTCGATTCCGCAACTTCGTCCAGGCCTACTCGAGTGCCCCAGGAGATATCGACGAGCAGGCCGGCCCCGGTGCCGCGCGTACTGTCGCCGAGATCCAGGCAGATCTGGATCGACTCCGGGCGGAGCAGGCCGGACTCCCCGCGACGTTCGTGGAGCAGGAGCGGGTACTCGCTCAGCGCGAGGATGAGATCACGAAGCGCGAGAAGCAGACGGCCGAAGATCGACGTAAGCTCGAATTGGATCGGGCTGGGCTCAAGCAGGAGATTGGGCGCCTGAACGCTCGCCGCCGCCAGCTCGAAGAGGACATCGGTCTCACCGAGATGGAGCTCGAAGACGCGGAGAAGGTTATCGCGCAGCAGGCCCGTGGTCAGCTCGAGGCCCTCGCCGCCAGCACGGGCATGTCACTCGACCAACTACTCGCGCTCGCGCAGCGCAACGGCCACAAGTCCTAGCCCACGAAGAGGGGTCTCTCGCACTAGGCAGCATCACTTCCACAGTTGGCGACCGTATGGGCCGATTGATGGGTTGGAAGTGGTGTGCAATTTTGTTCCTTTCCACCATAACGCTTCTTGTCTATTAAGGAGACGCAAGAAGAACACGGAGTGAACCCATCACTCCCGAGCAAAAGTGCATCACGTGAGTGGTGCTTTTTTGTTTTTATTTTTTGCACAGATCTTGCACATGTTATCCAAAATGTTATGCACGCGGGACTTGATTGGAAGGGCGCGGCATGATGTAATATGCACGGCACAAGGAGGTACCTGTGAACGACAAAACGCAACGGTTCGAACGCGTGCACGCGACGGCGTCACGCATGATGTATGACCTGGATATGCCGGACGAAGTGCGGCATCCGGTGCGATTTTTTCTGGTGAGCGACATTCGGCGCGCCCTGGGCGTGGTCGAAGCTCATCCGGTTTCCTGTCAATGTCGGTTTTGTGGCACGCAAGTGCTGCGCATCCGACGCTAACCGTGCCTGCCGACTCCCTCCCAGTCGGCGCACACCCGATATGCAATTTGCACCAGCAATTGGACACAATTCAGGTTGGGTCGAAGTAATTTGCGGCAGCATGTTTAGCGGCAAAAGCGAAGAACTGATTCGTCGCGTGCGCCGTGCGAATTTTGCGCGCCAGCCATGGCAGGTGTTTAAGCCAGCGCTCGATAATCGGTATGATGCGAGCGCAGTCGTGAGCCACAGTGAATTGCGCGTGGATGGTGTGCCAGTGGCAACGCCGGCTGATATTTTAATTTCACTCAAGCCCGAAACACAAGTGGTGGGAATTGACGAAATTCAATTTTTTCCAATTGAAATTGTTGATGTGGTGACTGAATTAGCGAGCCGAAAAGTACGTGTGATTTGTGCAGGTTTGGATTTGGATTTTCGCGGACAGCCATTTGGGCCAATGCCACAGTTGTTGTCGATTGCCGAATATGTAACAAAACTCGCGGCTGTGTGTATGCAGTGTAGCGCGCCGGCGCACCGTACGCAGCGACTCAGTGCAAATACTGAATTAGTCGTTGTAGGTGCGACCGACAGTTACGAAGCGCGGTGTCGCCGTTGTCACACAATACCAGTATAAATTTTCAAACAAAAAATCCCGCGAAAACGGGATTTTTTTTCACCCTTAATTTTCATTTGCATAAAAACTAAGGGGGCAAGGGCAGCGGAGTGTGCGTGTCCGATGCCCGTCAAAAAGAGCGTGTGCCCGCGCGTTGTGGTGGACGGCGCGGGCAGTGGGACTCAATCCTTGTCGTTCGGATCATCCTTCTCGCCCGCGAGCTTGTAACTCGCACCGACCCCTTCGGGGCGCGGAGGTTTCGGGGGCGGCGGTGGAAAGACAAAGTCCCTCACCATCTTCCTGAGCAACGGATGGAGACCATCACAGAAGAGGGCGCAAGCTCCTTCCTTTCCAAAGCAGACGCATGCAAGGTTAAGTCGCTTCTTGTACTCGAGCGGAAGCCCACCAAGGTGCTCTTCGCGTTCGATCATGGACATCTTGAGCCCTGAGAGCGCAATGTTCGCCTCACGAGCGATTTTTTGCATTGCACGTTTGTCGTTCTTTCCGTGAGGGCTGAACAAACGCACGTACCATGCCAGACGCAGCGTCTGCTGCAAGGTGAACGGCATCTCGCCGCCCGGCATGTCTGCGATGGGGGTGACGGGGAGGATAATTCCTTCGTCTGGCCTTCCCCGTGTCTGGAAAACCATCAGGATTTTCAACTCACCACCCCGACCATACTGTTCGTATTTTTCCAGGGCCATTGGACCCTGGAAGTACTGCCCGACCGGAACGTCCGGCTCAGGGTCTGGCTGAGCAATCGGTTCGGAGGCGCGACGCCGTACCAACCGATAGGCGAGCCATAGCGTCAGAAGCGCCACGGCCGAACCGAGAAGAATCTTCACTTCGATTGGCATTCGAATGCCTCCTTTCACCGCCAAAATACCACAAAAACACCATTTTGTCAATGGTTTTTTGTGTTAAATTAAAGAAAAATTGCTTTCGCTTGACTTTTTGCCCCAGTGCGCTAAGATTGGTATATTAATCCAACGCGCCACACCCGCCATCAACGGGGATTCGTCAGAAGCGCTAGAGGCAGAACGCTCGCAAGAGTTAGTAGACCCTCTCGGGTAAGCCCGTAATCGCTGCAATTAAGGCCTCACGGCATTGTTGAGATGGTACCGCCCGCGAGGGCTCTCAACCACCACCCGGTGGTTTTTTATTTTGTATGTACAACGCCAATCAACAGGAACAGGAAATACTCGAGTTGTGGGAGCGCACCGATGCCTTCCGTAAATCAATTGACCAGCGTCCGGACAACAAACCGTATGTTTTTTACGATGGTCCGCCATTTGCCACTGGTTTGCCTCACTATGGGCACATTGTGGCGTCCTTAATGAAGGACACCGTGCCTCGCTACTGGACCATGCGTGGCTATCGCGTCGAGCGCGTGTGGGGTTGGGACTGTCATGGCCTCCCCATCGAGAATATCGTGGAAAAAGAAATGGGCACCAAAACCAAAAAAGAAATCGAAGCCATGGGTGTGGCCGAATTTAACGAACGCTGCCGCAGTAAAGTGCTTGGTTATGTGGCTGATTGGAAAAAAACTGTGCGTCGCCTGGGCCGTTGGGTGGATATGGACAATGCCTATGTGACCATGAGCCGCGATTACATGGAGTCAGTCTGGTGGGTGTTTAAACAATTGTGGGACAAGGGTTTAGTGTACGAAGATTATCGCGCCATGCACATTTGCCCACGGTGCGAGACGACTTTGTCCCAACAAGAAGTGAGTGAGGGGTATAAGGACGTAAAAGATATTTCGGTGTACGTGAAATTTAAGCTCAAGGCTGGTGACCAGATGACGAAATTGGGTTTGCCCGAAGACACTTCGATGATTGCATGGACAACCACGCCATGGACATTGCCAGGTAATGTGGCGCTCGCCGTTGGTCCGGGGGTTGATTATGCGCTCGTGCAATCCGAAGGTCAACATTATATTGTGGCGTCCAAGTTGGTGGAAAAAGTGTTTATCAACAAAGAATTTGCGATTTTGAAAGAAATTGGTGGTGTGGAATTGGTGGGTCTCGCGTACGAACCATTGTTTGATTATTATGCCAAAGACCGCACGCTCAAAAATTGGGCCAATGGTTGGAAGGTGTGTGCGGCGAATTTTGTGACCGAGGAAAGTGGTACGGGTATTGCGCACGAAGCACCGGCGTTTGGTGCGGATGACTGGGAATTAGGTAAAAAGGTTGGTCTGCCATTTGTGCAGCACGTTGGTTTGGATGGTCGTATGAAGCCAGAAGTGCTTGATTTTACTGGCTTGGAAGTGAAGCCGCGCTCGGACGATGACAAAGTCCGTTTGAGTACAGACATTGCCGTGCTCAAGTATTTGCAGGAAAGCGGCGCGTTTTTCGCCAAAGAAAATTTAGTGCACCCGTACCCACATTGTTGGCGTTGCGACACACCATTGCTGAATTACGCGACTTCGTCGTGGTTTGTAAAAGTAACTGGTGTCAAAGATGAAGCGATCAAACAAGCTGAAAAAATTAATTGGTCACCAGCGCATATTAAAGAAGGGCGTTTTGGTCAATGGTTAGGCGGGGCGCGTGATTGGTCAATTTCGCGCCAACGTTTTTGGGCGAGTGTGATGCCAGTGTGGCACTGTGCGGATTGTAAACAATATCGCGTGTTTGGTTCGGCCGCGGAATTGGAAGAGGCGAGTGGGCAAACAATTACTGATTTGCACAAACACATCGTCGACCAAGTATCGGTGCCGTGCGCTTGCGGTGCAATGATGAAGCGTATCCCCGATGTGCTCGACACGTGGTTTGATTCGGGCTCCATGCCGTACGCGCAAATGCATTATCCGTTCGAGAATAAGGCTAAATTCGAGGCCGCATTCCCCGCGCAATTTATTGCCGAAGGTCAGGATCAGACCCGCGCGTGGTTTTATTATTTGCATGTATTAGCGACTGCGCTCAAGGGCACGCCCGCATTCCAAAGTGTGATTGTGAACGGAATTGTGCTCGCCGAGGATGGTAAAAAAATGAGTAAAAAATTACAGAACTATCCTGACCCAACTATTTTGCTCGAGAAATATGGGGCCGATGCCTTGCGCTATTATTTGATTTCATCACCGGTCGTGCACGCCGAAGATTTGAATTTTAGTGAAGCGGGTGTGCGCGAATCATATGGTAAGGTGGTCAACACCCTGTGGAATGTGGTGGAATTTTACAAGTTGTTTGCCGAACAAACACCAGTCGCTGTGAACTCAACCAATGTGCTTGATCGTTGGATTGTGGCCAAATTACAGGTTTTGATCCAATCGGTGCAACGCGAAATGGAGGCCTACAATTTGGCCGAAGCAGCGCGCCCAGTCGCGGAATTTATTGATGAATTGTCCACCTGGTATGTGCGCCGTTCACGTGACCGCTTTAAGGGCGAGGATGCAGCCGACAAAGCCGCGGCCTTGGCCACGCTCCGCGGCGTGCTAATGGTGCTCAGCAAGGTAATGGCTCCATTCACGCCGTTTATTGCGGAAAAAGTGTATCAGGAATTGGGCGGGGAATTGGAAAGCGTGCATTTGGAATTATGGCCAGAGGCACAAACCATTGACCACGCAGTACTCGACCAAATGCAATTTACACGTACGATTGTGGAAATGGGTTTGGCCTTGCGTGCCGAAGCGGGTGTAAAAGTGCGCCAGGTGCTTGGCGAATTGCGAGTTGAAGGCGCAGATGTTGCACCAGATATATCCGCAATTATTGCAGATGAGTTGAATGTAAAAACAGTCAGCACTGGCGAACTTGATGCGCAATTTGTCAGCAAGACTGATGGGGGCCTGACGGTTGGCCTCGACACTGTGATCACCGAAGCCTTGCAAAAAGAAGGTTTGGCGCGCGAATTCATCCGCACGATTAATCAAATGCGCAAAGAGACTGGCCTTAGTATCAACGACACTGTTACTGTATGTTATACTACGGACGATGCGCTGCTTGCCGCCTCACTCCAAGAAAACGCGGGGGCAATTCAAAAAGCTGTCCTCGCCAATTCACTTCAAACCGGCGCGACGCAAGGCATAGAGGTAAAAATCGATGGCCGTGCGATCACAATTTCGTTGTAAAACAAAACGAGGCTTCCGGGCCTCGTTTTAGTTTGGTTTGATTTGTTTGAGGATAAAGTCCACGTGTCGGTCGTAATCATCGGTAGCGGTGAGATTGTACCAGTTCACGCCATGTTTGGCCAAGAGCGCGTGAATTCGTTCGTCAATATCATCACGGAACGCCGGGTCGAGTGAACGCTGGTTGTCGTCCTCGGGCGAGAGGTCGAGTTTAGCGGTTTTGAAAATCGCGTCGTACGAGCGCATGTGGGCCGCGGCTTTTTTCTCCCACGGTTTTAAATAATCGTGCTCGCCGAGTTTTTCGGCAATGCGGGCAAAATAGGCAAAGTTGTCGAGTGTGGTGCGGTCGCAAATTAAGACCCGGTCCGTGTGGTTTACCGCGCCTTCTTCGCGGATTTGGGTTTCTTGGATCCAGGCCTGGGCCGCGAGCGTCGTGTCCTCGTTAATCGGAAATGGGCAGAGCCGCGCAAACTCGGGCAGGAGGACGGTGCGATGACCAAGGGCATTGAGGCGCTCGGTCAAGCGTTTGATGAGTGTGGTTTTCCCCGTAGAATGTGTGCCAATGATGGCAATTTTCATACACGAAAAAATAGGAAACCGGTTCCGCGGAGCAGTATAGCATCAGTTGGGGCAGATGACAAAAAATCCGGTTTTAGGCCGGATTTTAAGTTTTAGTAAATGTGTATTGGGGTGTTTTTATCATACCCCAACTTTCTTTCCAACCCAAATCATCTAGGCCGGCATTAAATGTGTGGGCACCAAGACTCATTGCCCGTAGTGCGTTTTGGTAACTAACAAATGTACCGAGGTGTGAGAATTTTTCTCGGTCACTTCCTAAGTTTAAGAAAAAATACACCCCATTGTGCATTATTGAGAAAGAGGCAGCCGCAACTTCTGAATCGATTGTAAATCCAAGTAACTGCACGTTAAATTTTGAATTCAGCAGGTCGTGAAAAATTTGCTGACGAAATGGTTTGTTAAAAGATGAGACATTGCCGAAATTTTTAATATTTAAGTCAAACAACGTCTCTAAATCATCAGGCTCATTTTCCCTAATTTGTGGACTATCTGCTTCGGCCAATTTGATTTTTCGCTTTAGGTTGCTTCGATATTTTGAATTCAGGTTTTTTCCAAGATATTCGGAGAAAGACGAACATTGCGTCAGGTCAATTGTGTACAAGTACTCTGATACGCAGAGCGAGTCAATGCACTGTCCGGGCAGTAGTTCAATCGCTGATAACTCTGCTGGCCGGTCAATGTGTTGTAAAATATCATTCGCGATCTTTTCATATCCCGGGGCGGTGTAGATGTGGTTTGAAAACATAAAACGTCCGCCAAAGAACTCTAAATTTCGGTTAGTTTTGTTCCATTGCAGGGGGAGGAGACACGCCGGCTTACTGTTTTCATAGGCAACCCAGAAAAATAATTCCGGCTCTTCGTGTTTATAAAAAGCAAGCCGAAAATCCCAATCGTCAAATAAGGATTTCTCTGAATTGAGGATTTGCCAAATTTTACGGGCCTCGAACAAGTCAGTAACACGCTTAAATGAGATCATAGCGTTAGTTAGGCAACTTTATACATGTGTTGTGGAAAAGGTTCAAGGTGGAATCGTTCTTTCCAGCCGTATGATTCTGTGCCTGCATCAAAAACGGTCATTTTTTGGGCAAAGGCTTCTTTTATGTTGTGGTAGTACATGTAAGTTCCTAGATTCGGGATTTCACGAATATTGGCGCCGGTGTTTAAAAAAACATACTGGCCCTTGTAGCGCAAGGTAATGGAGACAGCCTGGACTTGCCCGTCGATTTTTAAGGTCAGAACGAACGGGTCAAAAGGAAGCTTTAGGAAATCACGGTAAATATCTTGACGAAATGGGTATAAAAAAGAAGAACGGCGACCACCTTTTTCCGCAAATTTGTCGTCAAAGCTCTCAATGTTAAATTTAAATAACAGCTCAATGTCTTCCAGTTTGTTTTGCTGCCATTCGATTAGACCGGTTGACTCAATTGCTTTTATTTTGCGATTAAGCCCGTTTCGCGATTTACCACTGAAGGCCGTGGCCAAATAATCATCAAAATTTTTGTATTTTTCAAGTGACAGAGTGTACTTGTAATCCTGGACTTCAAATTTTTGAGTGAATTCATCCTGAATGCTAATGCTTTCTAGGTTGGCTGGACTTGGAATCTGTTTATAGTACTCAGCTACAGATGATGAATACTCAGGCTTTACGAATACCTGGTTTGTTTCCATGAAGTAGGTGCCAAAGAATTCGTAGTATCCTTTGTCGCTATTGAACTGCAGGGGCAATACACCGACGGCTTCGTCATTCGCAAATCCGACAATAAAATGCAGCTGGTACTGGTAGTATTTGTGGAAGCAATAACGAAATTCCCATGTATCGTATACACTGGCGTTTGGCGACAACGTTCTCCAGATTTTTTCGGCCTGAACAATGTCTGTAATTACTCTGAATGTCAGGTCCATATTAGACAAAATTTTGATTTGAGTTGCGTTTATTTTTGTAACGGGTGATGGCTAGAGAAATAATTTCTTCAAGTACATCGCCGTGGTTCATGCCCATAAGTTTGGCAGCCTTGACTAGCGGGGATAACTTACCCAAACTTGGATTTGAGTTTAACTCTAATACATACGGGTTACCGTCTCTATCAACACGCAACTCAACACGACCAAAGTCACGGCACTTCATTACTTTGTAAGTGTCGATAGCGATTTCTGAGATCAGCACTTCTAATTTTGGATTAATTTTTTTGAGCGGTTTGTTAGAAAAATTAGCGGCATTAGGTTTGCCCGATTTGAGGGATTCAGTACAAATGCGCCATTCATTTTTTTTAACTTTAAAGTCAGCCTTGGCTAGTGGCAATACCTTTAAGTCATTGTAATCACTGCCAAGAATTGAAACACTGTACTCATCTCCATCAATGTATTCTTCAACCAAAGCGGGGTGGCCTAATTTTTCAATTACATGGGCCAACTGTCTTTGGAGTTCTTTTTTGTTTTTAACCACTGATGCGTTGGAAATACCAAACGAGTGGTCTGTGTCAGCTGGCTTTACGATTAATGGGTATTCGAGTTCATCACTGATAGTGTCTTTGGTCGTGTAGGCGTAGTCCCAGGCCGGAGTCGGAATGTCGTGGTACGTGAAAAGTTTTTTGGTGCGGATTTTGTCCCGAGCTAAGGCAATATTTAGTGAATTGGAACCAGTAAACGGAATATTCATCGCTTCTAGTAAAGCGGCGGCCTGGGGCTTGAGCATTTCGTTGTTATTGATACCGTGCGCCACGTTCAGCATCAAATCAATATTTTTGGAGCGCAATTTGGACAAAGTCCGTTCTGGATTGTTAAAATCAAACACGGTGGTGCGGTAACCACGCGCCTGCAATTCTTTTTCAATATCATTGACCACGGTCACATGATTGCTTGGGGCTGGCTCAGCCGAAATGTTCGCCGCAATTCCAATGCGCAGATTGCGCTGGTCTTTGAGTGAAATTGTGCGCATGCGTTCGATTTTGGCAGTCTGGAGGAGTCGATTTTTCTTGAACACCGCTGCAGACAAACTGTCTTTACGGCTGGTTTTACCAAGGGCAGATTCTTCGTCAAACGCAACAATTTTGTAGTTAATAAACGTTAAGGCTTCATGCAGATTGTCTTGCGCATCCAGTAAGTTTTCACCATCAACCAGGACCCAGCCCATGCTGTCATAACCTTCGGGTGGACGCAAAACAGGGTCACCAATTTCTTTGTCTAAACGGATACCAAGCAAGTAATCTTTTTTCTGGAGCCCCTCGTCAATGTCTAGTTCCACCAAAATACCAGAAGATGCTGGCTGCAAGTCCCAGCCAACTACGTAGCGATGAGGTACTTCAGGTTTATCAATTTTAAAGTAAACACCAAGCGCAATCAGAGTAGAGTATTCCACAAAATCAACACCCCACGCAGCCTCCAGGTAGGCGTGAATATAATCGCCGCCCATGCGCATGTTCACTTCGATTGGGATAGCCTCGTTGTGTGAAAGTTTGGCCTCCATGTGGATGCAGCCGTTTTGGATACCGAGTTTTTCTAAAATTTCCTCGGCCAAATCGAGCAGGGCTTGCTGACCGTCTACTGGCAAGGCCGATGGGACCGACTGTCCCGAATCAACAAAAAAGCGGTCACGACTTTTGTTAAAGTTGTCCGAGATTGAATCAAATTTGATTTTGCCATTTTGGAGCAAGAGGTCAATGTCTACTTCGTCACCATCAAAGTATTCCTCAACTAAAAATTCTAAGTTTTGCCATTCGGGCGCCAACCAGTAAGACTTAATATTTTGTTTAACGTAATCAAAAGTGTCTTCGAATTCGCGGCGGTTATTAACGCGCACCACAAACGCACTCGTGGCCCCGTAAATTGGCTTAATAACCATGGGGTAAGATAGTTTTTTCTCAATCCCCGGAATATCTTTCTTGTGGTGGATGAGGTGGTGACGAGGGGAACGGATGCCGTTTTCGGCACAAAACGCCCGGAAGGTATATTTATTTTTGGTCTTACTGGCAATGTCGTACGGAATGCCAATAAATCCAAACGTGTCCGTAATTTTGGAGGTCAAAAGTACGGCCTCGTCCCAAAATGTGACTGCACCTTCAATTTTGACGCGGGGGTGTTTGGCCAAAAAATCCTTAATGGCTACAATACTTTCCTGTTCATTGTTCAGGTCAGCGGTAATCCAGTGGTCAACGTATTGGTCAGCGGCCGGGATGCGTTCGCGGTTCAGGCAGACCACGGTCAGACCCATTTTTTTCTTAAGGCGCTGCAAGATAAAACGTTTGCTTTCGCTACCGGCGTGGACTAAGAGAATTGTTTTGCCTTTTACCGTAGGGGCCATATTTTGGCTTATTTTAGCAAAAAATAAAAAAAGCTATCTGAAAATAGCTCTTAATGGTGTCTTAAGTTTTGGCTCGTTATGTTGAGTAGTATCGTCCGGATCGTCGCCAATAGTCATATTGGTAACACCAAATATAACAGGCTTTGAGGAGCTTGTCAATCTAGGCTTTTTCTTTACATCATAGGGGTCTATCGGGTATATTTATAGTACAGAAAAGCCTCTGATTAGATTTTAAACTGCAAAATATGCCAAATATTCAACAAATTTTTGATTTAGGGATAAAAATGGGCGTCGCCGCAGACCCGCGCGGCAAAGCTGGTGTGGAGCGTTATTTCAAACGCATTCGTCAGTATTACGAGGACCTTCCAGAGCGTGAAAAAAAATACTATAACACGGAAAAACTGTCCAACCCCTACGCTGACAGTGCGATTCACGTGAACAATGGGGTTAAAACTGTTAAGCGAGTTATGGCCGGTGTTGATATTGGTGCGTCCGATGTTTTGCTGGCCAACACCCTAACAAAACAGGGTCGGACGATAGATTTGGTTATTGCTCATCACCCCGTTGGCAAAGCTTTGGCCAGTTTGCACGAGGTCATGGAAATGACGATCGACATGTTTGAGGCGTTGGGTCTACCAAGCCATGTGGCGGAAAAAATTACCGAAGAGCGCGTGCAGGAAATTGGTCGGGCTGTTCACCCAGTTAATCATTACCAGTCGGTAAATGTGGCCGAGATTTTGGGGGTTAACTTCATTAATACCCACACGATTACAGACAATTTGGTTCAGAAGTTTATTACTGACTATATTGCGCGAGTAAAACCAAATACAATTGGCGAGCTCATGGACGCGTTTATGGAGATTCCAGAGTATCAAATAGCCACCCGAGCAGGCTCGGCGCCATTTATTGCGCTTGGTAACCGTCGCCACCGTGTTGGCAAGTATGTGGTCGAGATGACTGGCGGCACCGAGCCATCGCCAAAAGTTTACAAAGCCATGTCTCGTGCTGGCGTAAGCACAGTTATTGGTATGCACATGCGTCAGGAGCCAATTGACCGTGCCAATGAATCGCTCATGAACGCCTTGATTTTGGGGCACATGTCATCGGATTCATTGGGGATGAACTTGTTTTTAGATGAGCTTGAGAAACAGGGCATCGAGATTATTCCGTGTGGGGGATTGATTCGAGTTAGTCGGGTTAAAGCTGGGGCACCTAAGCGAAAAAAATCTTAATTTATTGTAACTAAGTATGTCCGAGCCTCGCTTTGGAGAGTTTTTCCCAACGTCAGACGTCCGTGGTAAAAATTTACTTGATGTACGTACTCCATCAGTAGAATTGCCTGAATCAGTCCAGGTGAGTCGTCAAATCAGAGAGGCATTAGACAATACCATCCAGGAATCAGGTTGGCCAGAGGTACCTCAGCAATTACACTCAGCCGAGGATTTGTTTAATTCGGCCCATGCAGCCGTAACGGAACGGTGGAATAAGGTAGTAACTGATTTAATTCAACAGCACGCCGCCCGTTGGATTGAACAAATGCAAGATGATCCTAATGCAAGTGAAATGGTGGCGTTGCTGCAAAATCCCGCGGAACTTGAAGTTCAGATGCGTATTCGTCAGTTCGGCGCGCTCGAAAATTTACGAAAAAATGTCCCTGAGGCGTGGCGTGCCTTGGTTTTGGCTTCGTCGGAGCGTCAACTAGCCGCTGTAGCTACTACCCGAGAATGGCTTAAGCAGATGTCTGCAGAAAAAGTAGCAGAGACTGGAATGTCTAAGACAGAGTTGGAACTATTTACAGATATTTCGGCTGTTTTGGGAAAATATTTGGACCACGCCTATGCAAAGCAAATAATCTTGGCTGATGTGCCAGGTGGTTCGGCTAAGACAAAATTAAATGAACAAAAGGGTGCAGATTATCTGTATGATATCTACCCGTCAGCAGAAAGCGAAGATGTAGAGGTGCTGACTTACACTCAAGTTTTTCCGTTTGAGTGGCCAAAGATCAAAACTCGTCTAGAGGCAGTTTCCAAAAAAACACAAAAGTTGCTTGCACAGGGGCAGTTACCAGATTCTTATCGTAATTTACCAGACTTTTTGCATCAAATGGCCGGGGCTTATGGTTCTGAATCTGTTGAACCACAATATCTGTATGACCAGTGGAAAGGTTTAATGACCAAGATGCGTGATTTGGCACTGGAAGGATGCCCGATTATGTTAGTGCCGCAGGCTTGCCCAACTGTGGCTGGTGACGCTGGAAAGGTGGATGTGGAATTGCGTTTAGGTCTAAGAAGTCCAGAGGTAGTGGAGATGGAACGTGAGTACGAAGCTATTCGTCAACAGGCCCTAGAGTTAAACAAAGAGTACGAGTCAGCTCTAGAAAAACCAGCTGAAGTGCCGGCATTGATTTTAAACAGCCAGCCCTTGGCTCATGGGCCAAACCTGTATTGGATGACTCGTGGCGAGGCGGATTCAGATCGAATTATTTCGCATACGAATGCTGTGCGAGAGGTAGCTATGGCCAAAGAAATGCCACTCGCCGCCAAGGTGCTTGGTAAATCTAATATTGATCCCACTGCCTATGCTTTGGCTGCGGCAGGCGAAACAATTACTCATGAATTTGGACACACTGTATTGCCGGCAAGTGATATGCGTGTTCGCAGTAGGATCGGAGCAAGCAACGACCAGGCTGCGATTGAAGAGCTAAAGGCAGTAGCGGGGAGTATGACTTTAATTGATCGCGCAATTAAAAAAAATGCTTTACCAAAAAAAATTAATCCGGAGATGCAACTAATTGCAAAAATTGGCACAGTTGCCAATTACTTTGTGAGTAAGTCTGAGGAAATCGGTAGTAGCGGGGAGCGTTATTATGCAGCGGGTGTGGCAGTATTTGATCGTCTATTGCGAAAGGGTTTGCTAAAGCCAAGCGGAGAGGTATATGAATTAGGACCGGTTGAAGAGTGTATTGCTGCTATTGGCGAAGTTGGTCGTGAAGTGATGGACTTGTATGCTGAAGACAGTACAAATCCTGAGAAAATGAGTGAGTTTATGAAAGAATTGCGTACTCGCAAGGAAACTCCGGAGATGAAAGCTTTGATTGCTCTCATCAAATCTTAGTATGATCGGATTGGTCGCGGGTATTTTACTTGAAAAAAATGGGGCCGTGCTGCTTGTGGAAACGAGCGGTGGCGTGGCGTATGAAATTGCTGTCACGCCAGCGCGCGCAGCCGAGGCAATGCTTGGAGCGCCACTGCGTTTGTATACGTATTTAAAAGTCAGCGACTCGGCGCAAGAATTATTTGGTTTTGGCACTACGGCCGAGCGAGATTTTTTCCGTCTGTTGCTCACAGTATCTGGAATTGGCCCAAAGAGTGCTCTCAATATTTTGGGCCTTTGTTCAATTGCTAATATTCAAGCGGCAATTGCTCGCGGTGATATTGCCTATTTAACAAGTGTGCAGGGTATGGGCAAGAAAACCGCCGAGCGCGTGGTGGTTGAGCTAAAGGCCAAACTAAAAGGAGCGACGAGCGCAGAAGGGGAATTGCCAACTGGGGCGACGGATGTGTTGGGCGATGTAGTCGATGGTTTGGTCGCCATGGGCTACTCGGCTGCCGAGGCACGTCAAGCCGCGCAGTCACTTTCGACGGTGGGCAAAGATAGTGGGCAACTGCTGCGTGAGGCTTTAGCAAAAATGAATTAAATTCTAGTAATAAAAAACCTCCCATGCGGGAGGTTTTAAATTGCCAATAATTAAGCTTCGGTTACTTCTTCGCCATCATCAGCTGTGCCACTCTCCAGAAGAGTGATACTGACTACGTAGTCACCCTCGGCTTTGAAGCGCATGACGCGGACGCCTTGTGTGGCGCGACCGAGCGACGAGATGGTTTTGAGTGGTGTGCGCACGACTTGTCCTTTGGCAGAGATAAGAAGGAGGTCTTCTTCAACCGAATTATTAATGATGCGGGCGTTGATGAGTGCACCGGTTTTCTCGGTAATGTTCATGGTCTTGATACCACTTCCGCCACGGCCCTGAACTTTGTACTCGCTAATTTCTGTGCGTTTGCCTAGGCCGTTTTTGGAAACTACCAACAGTTCGAGTACTTTCTTTTTTACTAAGTCTGGCGAGACCACGTCCATGCCCACAATCACGTCATTGGATTTAAGGCGCATGCCACGTACACCAGCGGCCGTGCGACCCATGTCGCGCACATCAGTTTCGCGGAAACGAATGGCCTGACCCTGTGACGTGGCGATAATGATATCGTCCTGGCCACTGGATGGGCGCACCCACTGCAACATGTCGTCGGGTTTGAGCTTAAGGGCAATCAAACCACTGCGGCGTACATTTTTGAAATCATCAAGTTCAGTCTTTTTAATCGTGCCTTGGTTGGTTACCATTACCAAATACTTGTACTTGGTCATGTCGTCCATGGACAAGATCGCCGACACTGATTCGTTTGGCGCGAGCTGCAAGAAGTTCACCAGCGCCTGGCCCTTGGCAGTGCGCGAGGCGACCGGAATATCATAGGCGCGCAACTGGAACACACGACCGCGGTTTGTGAAGAAGAGGAGATTATCGTGTGTATTTGTCGAAATCAAATGTTCGATAATGTCTTCTTCTTTGGTCGTGAGACCAATCACACCCTTGCCACCGCGTGATTGTGTGCGGAAGGTGTCAATTGGCATACGCTTGATGTACCCATCTTGCGTGGCCATGATAATCGTTGGCTCGTTTGGTACGAGGTCCTCGATACTGAATTCTTTGACACCGTGCGCCATGATTTGGGTGCGGCGTGGATTAGCAAAATCTTTTTTAATATCCACCACTTCGGTGCGGATAATGCCGAGCATTTTCTTGGGACTTTCCAAAATTGATTTGAGTTCTTTAATCAGGGCGAGTTTTTCGGCCAGCTCATCTTCGATTTTTTGACTTTCCAGGTTAGCCAATTGTTGCAAGCGCATTTCCAAAATCGCAGTGGCCTGACGATCAGTAAAGTCAAACTTTTTAATCAAATTTACCTTGGCTTCGTCTTTGTCTTTGGAGGCGCGGATCAACGCAATCACCGCATCGATTTTATCGATTGCTTTTTTAAGACCTTCCAAAATATGCGCGCGCTCCTCGGCTTTGTTTAAATCAAATTCAGTACGGCGGCGAACAACCACTTGGCGGTGTTTAACGTACTCTTCGAGAATTGATTTTAAATTCAACACCCGTGGTTGCAAACCATCCACGAGCGCGAGCATGTTGAGGTGGAACGTAGTCTGTAAATCGGTCATCTGGAAGAGACGATTGAGAACTTTTTTTGGATACGAATCTTTTTTAAGCTCGATCACAATGCGCACCCCTTCTTTGTTGGATTCGTCACGCAAATCTTTGATGCCTTCGAGTTTTTTCTCTTGCACGAGCTCGGCGATTTTTTCGATAAGCGCAGCCTTGTTTACCTGGTAAGGCACTTCGGTCACGATAATTTTGAACTGGTCAGATTTACCTTCCTGAATTTCGGTTTTGGCGCGAATCACCACACCGCCACGACCAGTCGCGTACGCAGCGGCAATGTCTTTTTTGTTATAAATAATGCCGCCAGTTGGAAAATCTGGACCAGGGATAAAATTAACTAAATCGTCAATAGTCGCGTCTGGATTGTCGATTAAGTGGGTAACGGCGTCACAAATTTCACCCAAGTTGTGTGGGGGAATGTTCGTGGCCATACCAACCGCAATACCCATGCTGCCATTCAAAAGCAAGTTTGGCAATTTACTTGGCAACACGCGTGGCTCCTTATGCGAACCATCGTACGTGGCGCCAAAATCAACGGTGTTTTTTTCAATATCCAAAAGTAATTGTTCGGCGACGGCGTGCAATTTTGCTTCGGTATAACGCATGGCCGCTGCACTATCGCCGTCCATGGAACCAAAGTTACCTTGTCCAAACACGAGCGGATGGCGCATGCTAAAATCCTGGGCCATGCGTACAAGTGAGTCATAAATTGCGTTGTCACCGTGTGGGTGGTATTTGGCCATCACTTCACCCACCACATTCGCGGATTTGCGGAATTTGGCCGTGTGGCGCAGCCCAATTTGCCACATGGCAAACAAAATACGACGGTGAATTGGTTTTAAACCATCGCGAACATCGGGTAGGGCGCGCGAAACAATTACACTCATGGCATAATCCAAATAGGATTTGCGCATTTCGTCTTCCAGATGAATCGGTTCAATTTTTCCGGCAGCAATTGGTAATAAACTATTTTGAGCTGGCGCTTTGGGCATATTTGATAATTAGTTTGTGGTCGTAGTTGTGATTGGAGTTGAGGTTGTCGGTGTGCTTGTAGTCAGCGTGGCGAGTAAAGCAGCACGTAACGCGTCTTCACTCGGCGCTGTGCTGGTGGTTTGCGCCGTGCTACTCGCAGCCAAGCGCATTTTTTCGTTATTGATCATAACGGTGTCGAGCAAGGCTTGCAAGTCCTGGGTTGTACTGTGCGCAATGTCTTTTTCCACGCTGCGGCCATCAAATGTGCGGACCACGAGACTGCGCATATTGTAAACCCAGAACGCGCCAATGGCCAGTGTGCAAATCGCGACCCCGATCCACACCCAACGTCGCTGCGCCGGATCGCTGTGGACCACCACGGGTCGGCGTGCGGCTGGTGGTTGGCTTACCGGCACCTCGGTACTGCCGCTGTCCTGCATAATCAGGCTCGGCAAGTCACGCACCAAGTCTTTGATAGCTTGGTGGTCAGCTTGGCGAGCAGTGCGACGAGCAGGTTTTTTAGCGACAGGCATACGGGTTTATTCTTTGGCCAGCACGACCACGCGAGTTTCCTCGGTTGGTAAATCTTTTTTCTTAATAATTACTTTGGCTTCTGGCTCGGTTGCAGCTGCACCCATTTCCTTTAGGAAGGCACTGACAGGGTTGGCCTTTGGATTCACATCGCTTTGGAACGCAATTGGGATTACGATGCGCGGTTCGATCGCATTTACGGCTTTGACAGCCGCGGTCGCGTCATACCCATCGCCCCCACCAACTGGCACAAAGAGTACGTCAACATCACCCAAAACTTCGCGTTGGCGGTCGTTCAAGGCCTGGTTTGTGAGGCCTAGGTGACCAATACTCAGGCCCTCGGCATCCAAACGGGCCACTGTCCCGGTTTCACCAGCAGCCACGGCGGACATGAGTACGCCTTTAAGGTCGCATTCGCCTGGTGTGGCCAAAATAAAAGGGTCACCAGCCAACACTGTGCCGTCTTCGCCTCGGGTCAAAATTGCAATATCAGGCGTTAAACTGCGAGGAAATGAGCCACTTTCTGGCTTATACGCATCAATAATAATTACCACGTCTTCGTCTGCGTTTTTGGTTTGTAATCTTACGGCTGTGCCGCCTAACCAGGAAATATGCATATAAAATTTGATTTTACGCCTCCTAGTATAGCCCATTGCCTGGGTCTGTACAAGGGCCAAGAGTGAAAGAAACCTGCCCCAATCAGGGTAGTATATATAGGAGGAGGCCTGGGGTGGTCAGTGGGGCAATTAACCCCTTGCCAAAATCCTAAAATAGTGCTACAGTACGCACACTTTATTAATTTTTCTCACTCGGACAGGGGTGGGAACTTGGCTCGTCCAGGTTAATCTTGGGCCCGAAAGGGTGAAAAGATATGTCACAAAACGCAGCTTTTGCGGATTTACTCAAAGATTATTTTGGTAAAATCCCTCAAATCGGCGACTTGGTAAAAGGTAAAATTATTTCAATTGATCGCGGTGAAGTTCGCATCGACATCAATGGTATTATCATCGGTGTGGTGCGCGGCGAAGAATTGTTTGGCGAATCCAAAGAATTCTCGGACGTAAAAGTTGGCGACGAAGTCGAAGCCACTGTTGTTGAAGAAGAAAACGAATACGGCGAAATGGAACTCTCGTTCCGCGTTGCCGGCCACAAAATGGTTTGGGACCGCATGGGTGAGCTCAAAAAATCGGGCGCAACCATGATGGCCAAAGTTGTTCAGGCCAACAAAGGTGGTCTTATGCTCCAGGTTGACGCTCTCTCTGGTTTCTTGCCAGTATCGCAGCTTAACCCAGAACACTACCCACGCGTACCTGGTGGCGACAAGAACCGCATTTTGGAACACCTGCGCCAATTCATCGGCCAGGACCTCAAAGTGCGCGTGTTTGATGTTGTCCCAGACGAAGAAAAATTGATCCTCTCCGAAAAAATCGTGTGGGAAGAAGAACAAAAGAACATTCTCGACTCATACAAGGTTGGCGACAGTGTCGAAGGTGTTATTTCTGCCCTCACCCCATTTGGTGCCTTTATGAAGTTTGGTGACGGCCTCGAAGGCTTGATCCACATTTCCGAAATTGTGTGGCAGCGTATTGACCATCCAAAGGATGTCCTTAATATGGGCGACAAAGTTAAGGCTCAAATTATTGATCTTAATAAGTCCAAGATTTACCTCTCCCTCAAGCGTCTTATCGACGACCCATGGAAGAACGTAAAAGACCGCTACAAGGTTGGTCAGGTAGTCGAAGGCGAAATCCACAAAGTTGAACCATTTGGCCTCATGATCAAATTGGACAATGAAATCCATGGTTTGGCCCACATTTCCGACCTCACGGACAAAGCTCCAACCGATCCACGCGCTTTCTTGGAAGAATTCAAAATGGGCGAAAATCGCAAGTTTGAAATCATTTCCATGGAACCAGCCGAACATCGTTTGGGCCTCAAGCTCGAGGGCGTTGTGGGTGCCAAGCGCCCAGCTCGCAAAGCCAAAGCTGAGCCAAAAGCCGAGAAGGCCGAAAAGTCAGCCGAAGCAACAGAGTAAAGGCTTGATTTAAACCTTTAAATAGCGTATAGTACCTCAACTATACGCTATTTTTTTATGAAACATTTGCTCAAAAATTTTGCCATCATGATCGTGGTTTTGTTTGTACTCGCTGGCGCGTTTGCGTTTATGCGTCCAGCGGCCAACAAACCAGAATTGGTAGGCGTTAACCGTTTGGTGCAGGAAATTCAGGTTGGCAATGTAAAAAATGTTGACGTGCTGGGCGAAACCCTCACGGTGCGTTTAAAAAACGATGATAAAAAAGTTCTGGAAGTTAAAAAAGAATACAACCAATCGTTTTCGGAATTAATGTCCAATTACGGCGTGCCGGCAGATAAATTGCAGGGCGTTGATGTGTTTATCAAAGAAGAAGCCGGTTGGAAATTTTGGGTCTCGCTCATCGTCCCGTATCTGATTGGTTTTTTGCTCCTCATGGGTTTGCTGTACGTGGTTATGCGCCAAGCACAGGGCGCGAACAGCAAGGCCATGAGCTTTGGTCAAAGTGGCGCGCGCAAAGTTAAACCAGATGACAAGGGCACCAAAACCTTCAAAGACGTGGCTGGTGCCAAGGAGGCCAAGGAAGAATTGGCCGAAGTCGTTGATTTACTCAAGGATCCAAAAAAGTTTGCCGAAGTTGGCGCAAAAATTCCGCGCGGTGTGTTGTTAATGGGTTCGCCAGGTACTGGTAAGACGCTGCTGGCCAAGGCAGTGGCTGGCGAGGCAGCCGTGCCATTCTTTCATTTGAGTGGTTCGGAATTTGTGGAAATGTTTGTGGGTGTGGGTGCAAGCCGTGTGCGCGATTTGTTCGCCAAGGCCAAAAAAGAAGCCCCAGCCATTGTGTTTATTGACGAAATTGACGCGGTCGGACGCAAGCGCGGCGCTGGCTTGGGCGGTGGACACGACGAGCGCGAGCAGACACTCAATCAGATCCTGGTCGAAATGGATGGGTTTGAACCAAACCTCGGCGTAATTGTGATGGCTGCGACAAACCGTCCTGATGTGCTCGATGCGGCACTGCTTCGTCCAGGCCGCTTTGACCGCCGCGTGATGATTGATATGCCAGACATCGAGGCGCGCGAGGAGATTTTGCGTGTTCACGCTGCCAACAAGCCATTGGCCGAGGGTGTTTCACTGCGTCGTGTGGCCGAGCGCACACCAGGTTTTTCGGGTGCTGACTTGGAAAACTTGCTAAACGAAGCCGCAATTGCCGTAGTACGCGACAATCGCAAAGTGCTGGAAGAAATTGATATTCTCAAAACAATTGAAAAGGTTATCCTTGGTCCAGAAAAACGTTCACGCGCCATGAGTCACAAAGAAAAAGAAATGACGGCCTACCACGAGGGTGGTCACGCCTTGGTCGGACACTTTTTGGAACATTCAGACCCCGTGCGCAAAGTTTCCATCATTGGTCGTGGTATGGCTGGCGGCTACACGCTTAGTATGCCAGAGTCCGATGTTCACTACCGCACCATGGCTAAGTTCAAAGATGAAATTGCTATGATGTTGGGTGGATACGTAGCCGAACGTATGATTTACGGCGACAATATGCTTACTACTGGCCCTTCAAGCGATCTTAAAAAAGCAACGCAGTCAGTCACGGCCATGGTTATGCAATATGGTATGAGTGATCAGCTCGGTCCGCGTCAGTATGGCGATAACGAAGGTATGATTTTCTTGGCCGAAGAAATTCACAGCAAGAAAAACTACAGCGAAAAAACCGCCGAGTTGATTGATTCCGAAATTGCGCGTATTCTAAACGAGGCCAAAGCTCGCGCCACCGAGGTGCTCACCAAGCACCGCGCCGAGCTCGATAAGCTGGTCAAGGCCTTGCTCGAAAAAGAAACAGTTGAGCAGCAGGAATTTGTGCAGTTAATGGGTGGTCCAGTCAAAAAGGCCGATGACACAAATCCAGCTGGCATGACAGTACAGGATTAAAAAACAGTCCTCGCAAGAGGACTCTAGCCGACATGGCGAAATTGGTAGACGCACTTGCCTTAGGAGCAAGCGGGGCAACCCTTGAGAGTTCGAGTCTCTC
>CAYQNA010000009.1:0-38098 GCA_964418775.1 uncultured Gammaproteobacteria bacterium | reverse complement strand
GTATCAAAATATGGTTAAAGATTGCATAAAGAACAATTAAGGAAAAGTTAAAGTTTGTGGATAAGGTCCTACCCTTGATTTTTTCGCTCAAATAAGCTACACTGCGCCCACTATGTGGATCGATGATATTCAGAAAAAACAAAAGCCGATTTTGGCACTTTCGCCAATGGCCGACATGACTGACTCGGCTTTTTGTCAGGTTGTCCGTCAAGTCGGCGGGGCAGATGTGGTCTACCGCGAAATGGTCTCGGCCGAGGCAGTGGTGCGCGACAATGTGAAGACCTTGGGCATGACTGACTTTGTACCGGCCGAGCGTCCCATTGTGCAGCAAATTTTTGGCTCCGATCCACTGACCATGGCGCGTGCGGCCGCGATTGTAATGGAGCACGCTGGCCCAGAGGGGATTGATATCAACATGGGTTGCCCGGTGTATAAAATTACCAGCAACTTTAATGGTTGTGCGCTCATGAAAGAGCCAGACCGAGCGGCGGCAATTATACGCGAGATCAAACAGGCGATTGGCAACACGCCATTGTCTGTAAAAATCCGTCTTGGTTGGAGCGACCCGGATGATTTTAAAAAATTTATTCCGGTAATCGAAGAGGCGGGTGCGCAATTAATTACGATTCATGGCCGCACCAAAGCGCAGGGATATGCGGGTAAAAGTGATTGGGCGCGTATTGCCGAAGCCAAAAAAATCGCCCGCGTGCCACTGCTTGCGAATGGCGACATTCATGAACCGCACCAAGTCAAAGAAGCTCTGGAAATTACCGGGGCTGATGGTGTGCTGATTGCGCGTGGGGCGCTTGGTAACCCATGGTTTTTCAAGCTCAGTAATGAAGGAAAAAGTGTGGCCGAAATATCACTCACTGAGCGTGTGCAGGTCATTCTTGAGCATGCTCGTTTGCATATTGAACAATATGGTGAACGCGGCCTTGTAACTTTCCGTAAACATTTGGCCTGGTATTTAAAGAGTTCTAAAATTGGGTTCGAGGTTCCGGGCATCAAAGACGTGCGTACCGAGCTTATGAAAATTAGTACGTACGCCGAGCTCGAATCAATTTTGCAAAAATTACTTAAATAAAAACACCCTATGATGGGGTGTTTTTATATCTCTTGAATTTACAACTATAAACTCAAGGGATCGGACTGAGCGGCGTCGAGTCGTCCCCCCAACGGCTACTTTTTGCCGCTGTCGTGGTGCTTCTTCCGCGTCGTCTCCCACTCGAGGAAGTCGATGCAGCAGAGCACGCCTCCGATCAGTAGGTCCAAGAGGAAGGTGCCAATGAAAGCAACTGGGTTTTCGTTCAGCTTTTTTTTCCAGGCCTCGAGCCAGACCTGACGCCACATGCCGCTGAAAATGAATACCATTGCCGAGCTCAGCGCCAGCGCGCTGAGGATGAACACGATGACCTTGTAGAAGGTCATGAAGATGAGCACTAGTATGATGCACAGCGCACCGACGACATTGAGCGGTTCCATGCCTTACCTCCTCAGTCCGCACATATTTAACCATGGACTGGCTCTTATGTAAAGGCTATTCTGGGAGTGTGATTTGATGCTGTCGAGCGGCGCAGCGGACTGTATTTTCGAGAAGTTTTGCGATGGTGAGTGGGCCCACGCCACCTGGAGTTGGGGTCACGAGCGCATGGTCGACAATTTCTTCGACTACGGCATCACCAGACATGATCGCGTCGACGAATGAAACACCAGCATCGATGACTAGTGCGCCTGGTTTGACCATGTTACCGCGCACAAGACCAGCCTTGCCAACGCCAGAGATAATAATATCAGCCGCTAAACATTTTGCAGTAACATCACGGGTTGCGCTATTAATCGTGGTAACACTGGCGCGGGCATTCATAAGCATGACCGAAAGCGGTTTACCGACAAGCGCACCGAGGCCGATTACGACCACATTTTTGCCTACCACGTCAATTTTTTGGTCATTGATAATGGCCATGGCCGCGGCAGCGGTTGGTGGCGTGATCCAACCAGTGTTCATCATTAGTTTACCCATGTTTACATCGGTCAAACAATCGATGTCGCGGTCTGGTTCAATCGTATTGAGCACTTCGCTGGTATATAAAGGCTCAGGAAGGGGGAGTTGAACAATTAAACCAGACAACGCTGGGTTGGCTTGCAAGGTTTTGATCGTATTGATAATCGTGGCGCGATCAATATCAGCAGGTAAGCGCACCAAATCAAAGCCAATCCCAACTTCGGCCGCAGCCTTTTCTTTGCGTGTCACATAGCGGATGGAAGGCGCGTGGTCGCCAACCAAAAGCACGGCCAAACGTGGCTGCACATTTTTGGTTTGCAAAAAATCCACGTGGTTTTTGACCCGAGCGAGAATTTTATCCGCAATGGCTTGCCCATCAATTAGGCCTGTTTTAAGCATGCAATTTTGTGTGTTCGGGGATAGGGATTCGAACCCCAATAAACAGGACCAGAACCTGTTGTCCTACCGTTAGACGATCCCCGAGTAACCACTTATTCGGTTACAACCGGACGAGTGGCGAAAATGTTAAGGAACTCCTGACTGACGATTTTTACTTGATTCATTTGCCACCCATGATTAACCAAGACCTGCGGACTGGCAATTGGATGCTTTTCGCCGATACCAATGAAATACACTGTTGGGTCAGCCGCGCTGCGCACTAGGGCACCCACGCCAAGCTTTGATTCGTCAATGTCTTTGCTAAACAACGACGTACCAAGTCGAATTTCATCGGCTTTGGTCAGCCCATCTTTATCGCCATCGGTACTGTTTGAGTCAGTACTATTTGGCTGAGTAAAGAGGACCACTGGCGTGCCAGTGATGGTTTTTCCACCTGGAACAAAGTCGTGCAAAGACGCTAACAGTTTACCATATTGGTACCGAAAGTCAAGACCTTTGCCAAAGCCCGGGTCGTTCACAATAAACTCGCCGCGAGTGTCGTCGTAGCCCTTAATTACAAACATGTGGTAGTCTGGACCACCATTGCGGAAGTTTGGATTTTTGAGTCCTTTGCCGTGAACGAGGGCGATAACCGGGCGTTTGTTATCGATTTCCGCTTTGATTTTGGCTAGGCTTGGTTTAAAGACTTTGTACGCTTCCCACGATTGGTATTCATTGATTAGGCGCATCGTTTGATCTGCGTTTGTGTCTTTGTTTTGTTTGTACAACGTGTTTTCCACGTTGAATAAGCGGTTCATTTCGGCCATGGCTGTGTCTACGGGAATTTTGCTCGCTTTGTTGCCGCGATAATAATGGTCGACCATGATAATTGTCGCTTCTTCGCACGCATCGGCCCATGGCTGCACCCATTTGCTTTGTGGAGTCTGGAGCGTAAATGGTATGGTTAGATTTTTGGTGTCTTTGACAGCTGCCAAGGTTGTGGCTGGAAACAAGGTGACAAGACCGAGCAGAGCAATGGGAAAAAAGCGAGAGACAGACATATAATTAGGTAACAACTTGGCCGCCAAACGCTGCAGCAAGTGATTGTACTTCGTTTGAGGGTGCGGTGTTTTCTTCAACCGTCACCGCAAGGCGGACCGTGGCGTTGGTGAGGACACTTAAAATTGTTTCTAAATTACGGCGGTTAGTTGGTTGCATTAATTTTTCTTCGTGGAATGAATATTGCACGGCAACCGTAAGTTGGTTATCGACGACGTCTTTGATTTTCGCCATTTTTAACAAAAATACGAGCGAAGGGTAATTTTGCTCAAGTTGAGTCATGAACGCAGGCCAGATTTTTTCAATGTCGGCGCGGGTAAATGAACTGTTTGATGGTGTTGCAGGAGTTGGTTCTGGCGCAATAGACTTTACCTCAGGTGCCGAAGGGGGAGGGGTGATTACGGTTGACGTCGCGACTGGTTGCGGTGGGGGCGTAATTGGTTGAGGTGGTTTAGTTGGTTGTGGTGGAGCGATTGGCGCTGGCGTCGGAGTTGGCATTGGTGCAGGCGCAGAGCCGTGAGTCCATTCGATGACCAATAATTCGAGTGGTAAAGATGCGATTGGGGCTTGTGGTAATTCGCGTACGCGTGCTAGTAGCATATCGGCCAGGCGCACGAGTTGCGCGGCACTGGCTTGTTTGGCTAAATTCAAAATCGTTTCACTTGTGGTCGAGTCAGTGTCGAGCTCAGATTTGGCTGCGGCCGCATCAATTGAAGCAATGAGCAACACACGCGCCAAATTTACGCACTCATTGCCAAATTCAATTAAATCACGACCGTCGCTCACAAGTGTGTGAATTTGACCAAGTGCCCCGGTTGAATTATCTGTGAGCAAGGCCTGCAAAAAATTAAATGGCAATTCAACTGGTGTGAGTGGTAACACAAGCGCGGCTTTTTCGGCCGTAACCGGGCTGCCACCAACGGCAATGACTTGCTCGAGCAAACTCATGCCGTCGCGCACGCAACCGTCACTTTTTTTGGCAATGCGTTCGAGTACGGTTTTTTCAATTTCAATTTTTTCACTGTCTGCAACATGCTGCAAATGTACAACCATCTGAGGCACAGGTACTTTTTTGAATGTAAAGCGTTGGCAACGCGAAATAATCGTAGCAGGCACTTTGTGTGTTTCAGTCGTAGCTAGAATAAAGACCACGTGAGTTGGTGGTTCCTCGAGTGTCTTAAGCAGCGCATTAAATGCGGCGGTCGACAACATGTGAACTTCGTCGATAATAAAGATCTTGTATTTGGCGCGTGATGGCTGGAATTGGACACTTTCAATAATATTTTGGCGGACACTGTCTACGCCCGTGTTGCTCGCAGCATCGATTTCAATTACGTCGAGCGCGCGTCCACCCGTGATTTCTTGGCACGAAGTACACTGGTCGCAAGGCTCGGCCGAACCCTCGGCGCGCTTTTCGCAGTTCAGGGCTTTGGCGAGCACACGAGCAGTCGTCGTTTTACCCACCCCGCGCGGACCGGAAAATAAATAGGCGTGGCCAACTGTGCCGCGCTGCAATTGATTAATGAGGGTCGTAATAATCGGAGCCTGTTCGACCACAGCCGCAAAATTTTGGGGTCGGTGAGTGTGATATAGAGCCATAATGGGATTAGTATAGCGGATTGGGGCGGTGAGGTAAAGGTGCACTCTATTTCCCATTTAAAGTAATTGGATCCAATTACTTTAAAACAAAAACACACCATACTCTGGCGTGCTTTTGACTGACTCCGACGGGCTGCGGTGGTTCCCAAAGGAGCCAGTGGCGTATGCCGTCGGAGGTGCGCGCGAAGCGCTTGCCTCCCTAGGTCGACAGGCTGGTGATGAACTCGCGGAGCTCCTGAGCCAGGTCCTTCACATCGCACTTGGTGCGGACCGTGGCTTTTCCGGCTGCCTTGGCGGCCTCGTTCAGGCCACGGTCCCTCGCGTTCGTGAAGAGGAAGACGGGCACGTCTTCCCAGACGGTCCGTATGAGCCCCAACAGAACCATGCCCGTCCGCGTGCCGTGGCTGGAGAGCCTGGGGTCCCAGGTACTCGGCGGGGGCATCATCACGTCGAGGACGATGATGTCCGGCCTCTCCGCGCCTTCGGTTTCGAGGACACGTACGAGCGCCACTGCGCTCGTGAGCTTCCGGACCTCCCATTCCTCTGGAAGAAGCTGCCTGTACCACCACTCGACTCGTTCGGGCTCGTCGTCGACTGCAATAACACGAATCCGGCTCATTGTCGGCCTCCTGCTGCTAATGGGCAGCCCGTTGTTGCAAGCATAGTCTAGCGGGTGTATTTTTCGCTGTCAATCACTCCTCCCTTGCACCCCCTAGGGCCCCGTGCTATACTGGCCCAAGTTAACCTTATTATTTTTTTAGACATATCAATATGCCAAAAGCCGCTAACCCAGCACTCATGAAGCCGCTGAAGCCATCGGAAACACTCGCTGCCATTATTGGCCCAGAAGAGATTACCCGTGGTCAGGTAATGGTTAAAATTTGGGAATACATTAAGTCTAACAACCTCCAGAACCCACAGAACAAGCGCAACATTATTGCTGACGCCAAATTGCTCCCTTTGTTTGGTGGTAAAAAAGAAGTGACCATGTTCGAAATGACCAAACTCATTTCGGCCCACCTCTCATAATTTTTACGAAATAAAAAACGTCCCGATTAACGGGGCGTTTTTGTTTTGTTACATTAGATTGTAACGTCGAGTACGTCTTGATAATCAATTGGGGCAGGGGATGGGGCGGCTGCAGTGACTGGAGCCGAGGTTTCTGTTGTGCCACCACGGTGGACCACATTATCAACTGCGCCCCACTCACTTGGTTGGTCTTGGGGAACTAAAATCGCGACCTCGTCGCCGGGTTGGCCGCGGTGGAAACTGATTGAGGCCGAAAGCACTTTGTACGTGCGACCCTCGGCCACGACAGTCCATTTTTTGGTGATTTCATCGAATTGCAAAGCACCTACCACGCGCTGGCGTTCGACTTTTGGGCCGGTTTGTTTGTAAATAAAGGCTCCGCTCGGTGTGATATTTAGTTTCATCACATCGCCAGTCACAAGCTTTGACTTGCTGGCATAATTTGGTGGCACAGCGTATTCTTGCCCATCGCGACCCAAAAATGCATCACCATTAAAAATACCTTCAACCACTTTTTCGTTCCCATAGCTACCTGGATACGAAGCAGCTGGATGTGGAGTCGGCGCATAGGTGTTAAAATCCTGCGCCACTCCCTGGTCTAGGCTGTGGAGCGCGCCATCAATTTCCTGACGCAAACGAAGTAACAACTGACGAATGGCCTGTTGGTCCATATAATGTATTTATGTTGTTTATAAACTACTTTCAATTGGTCCAGGTGCCGCTTTTTTAACGGCCGGAGCCACTTGAGTGCGTTCGAGAATTTCGGCCTCCACAATGCGACGGTCACGGCCAAACTTGAGGCGTGACAATTGTTTGATTGCGTCAGCACGTTCGCGATTGCCATGCTCGAGTGGATACGTCTGCATACTAAACGGCTTGCTCGCTTCGTTATCAATCAAGAGCTTGGTGTAGTACGAGTATGGCGGTGGATTAAGGAGGTCGAACTGACCAAACACTGGTGAAAATTCCTTGGTCAAAATATCAGCGTCCTCTGGACCAATGCGGCCCGAGCAAATCGTACCAGCATTACCAAGTACCGCGTCGCGGATTTGCGAGCGGCCTTTATCATCGGTTAGCTGGCCCATGTATTGGTGCGCAATCGTCAGGTCAAGGCGATATTTGCGGGCTTCGGACAAAATCGTGGCAATTGAATCGGTGACAAAGTTTTGGAATTCATCGATGTATAAATAAAAATCTTTGCGTTCAGACTCTGGCAATTCAGCTCGGCCCATGGCGGCCATTTGGAGTTTGGCAACAATAATCAAACCAAGTAATTTGGCATTCACTTCACCGGTCGTACCTTTAGACAAATTCACGAGCAAGATTTTTTGGTTATCCATGATTTCGCGGAAATCAAAACCCGAGCGCTGCTGACCCATGATATTGCGCATCATTTCATTTTCCACAAACCGGCCAACTTTGGAAATCAAATAGCCGAGCATTTCGGACTTGTGGAAGTCGCTGGTTTTCGCCATTTCTTTTTCCCAAAACGCGCGCACAACTGGGTCTTTGACTTTGACCAAATATTTTTTTACAAACGTATCGTCTGTAAACATGCGTGGAATATCAATGATTGTACCCGTGTCATTCAGGTCGCCCATGAGCGTGAGCATGACATTGCGCATGTTGTGCTCAAACATTGGCCCAATCATTTCGGGCGGGAAGAGTTTGTAGAAAATGGCAATCATTTCCTGCACCGCAAAATCTTTTTGGTCATCGGTTTTGGCTTCGAGCATGTTAAGACCAATTGGGCGCTCCATGTCCGAGGGATTGAAAATAATCACGTCGTCGGCACGTTCTGGGGGCACGTGCGACAAAACATCTTCGACTAGATCACCGTGTGGGTCAACCACACATACGCCTTTGCCAGCCAAAATATCTTGGCGTGCCAAGTTGGCCAGGAGCACGGATTTACCAGTCCCGGATTTACCAATGATATACAAATGGCGACGACGGTCAGCTTCTTTAATGTACACGGGCGTGTCTGTGCCACGATAGGCCACGTGGCCCATAAGCAAGCCGGATTTTGGTAAATTAGACGGTGGTGCGGCTTTGCGGCCGGTGAGCCATTTGATATTTGGCGCTTCAGTTGAGTGGAGTGGCAAGTGCCAGAGCCCAGCCATTTCCTCGGTGTTGAGTGTAAACATGCGTCCCTCGTGGAAGCGGCGGAAAATAAAGTCGCGGATAATGGTTTTTTGGCGACGCGGCACAACGGCCTTAAACTCATTGCCGTAACGGTAGAAATTGTATTGGCCAAATGAATTAATTAAATTTTCCAAATTCATTTGCGCAAGTTCAGGCTGCTCGGACGCACTAATCACGCGCACGGTAGCTTGCAAGCCGCCTTTGGTAATTTTTTCTTCCACACCTTTAATCATTTCTTCTTCAAGTGACGAAAGTGTGTAGTTTTCTTTTTCGTGCTTGGTACCGGACAAAATTTCAATAATTGTGGAAACACCAATGCCAAGCCAGTGCAAGGTTTTATTTTTGTGAAGCACATATTCAAATTTTTTACCCTTGCGCACTTCGCGCACCAAACGCACGCTTTTGCGGCGCCATTTGCTGCCTGCCGGGCGCACCACGTATTGAATTGCAGCTGCGCTATTACCCTCATTAATTTTTGCTAGTGTATTCAGTAAAGCCGCGAGCGGGTCAGAATCTAAACGTTTGTAGGTTTTAAATGGTAATGCGCCTGGCATCTTTGCATTTAAATACGCACCCACGACTGTACTGTGCGGACTAAAAATATTGTAATCAAGCATTTCTTCGATGTGCGCGTATGGGTATTGCGCGTGAATTTGTTGCTCAATAAAATTGCGGCGACGTGCTGGCACGGCCAAGTAAAAGTAAATCAAATTATTGTGCATGACGATTTCAAACGCCATGTGGTCATTGCGACCATAGAGCCACGCCCCTAAACCTTTTTGTGGGTGCAGGCCGGCGAGTGTGGAAAAAATTGTTTCAGTCAAACCAATTTCTTCGCGAATTTGTTCCAAGCGATCATCGGCATTGTTGCTGTTACTGTTTCCTTCGCCGCGTTTTTCTTTTGGTACTTGAATTTGCAAAACTACACGGTCAAAGGCATGTTGGGTCTGCGAGAAAAAACGCGTTAGGCTGCGCACGATAAATAGGAGCGCAATAAACGCCATGACCACCGAGGCGCCAAGCCAAACCAGCGGACCAATTTCAGTTACAGGCATAATGGTTAACCCTGTTTTTTAAGGGCGATAATTTTGTCAGCTTTAATTTTTGCTTCTTGCTCTAGGAAAAAATGGTTCACGCCTGGCAAAACTCTGAGCCAATCGAAAATCAATTTGAAAATTTCGCGAATTTTTAATTTTGTTTTACTCAGCTGTGCGTGTAAGGCGCGGGCTGTGTGTTCGCCTTTGAGTTTAAATTCCTGCTGTTGCACGGGGGTGAGTGCTTTGTATACATCAGCAAGCCCGTCTTCCATAATTAATTCAATGCGAGCAGTAAGTTGGTCGGCCGCATGATGAGGTTTGACGGGTGGTTGAATCGCCGGCTGAGCTGGGCGTGGCTTATGCAATTGCTCAACTGGTTTTTCTGTGGGCTTTAGCGGCTCTTGCTCAGGCAGGGCTTCCTCAATTTCAAAAATAGGCGCAGCTTCGGCCTGTTCAGCATTTGGTTGTGGGACCTCAATTGGTTCTTGTTCAACGGGCGAGAACGACGGCGTCGTCATATGGTGCAATCATCGACAGTAGTATAGCAAAAAAAACTAAAAGCGCCCAGTGAGGCGCTTTTGTTTGTTAGTTGTGGATGATTTGTTCACTGCCTCGGTCCTCGATTGTAAAGCCCTTGGCCGCAATTACGTCGCGGAGGCGGTCGCTTTCAGCCCAATTTTTGCTGGCTCTGGCAGCAGCGCGTTCGTCCAGCAGTGTTTGGATTTCAGGTGGAATAATCACTGCCTCGGTTGTTTCAGTTTTTAATAAATCAAGACCAAGCACTTCATCAAACTTGGCCACCAGGGCTTGGTCGATCGTTTTGGCTTTAACTGCGTTCCACAAAATCGCCACTGCTTGCGCTGTATTTAGGTCATCATTTACCGCAGCCATAAATTCAGTGTGCACGCCATCATTGTCACTGCCACCAGTCGCGATAGCGGGGAGTTTTTGAATTTCTTTGCGCAAATTTTTTAAGCCTGTCTCTGCAGCCTGCAGCGCATCCCAATTAAATTGTAATTGTTTGCGATAGTGGGCTTGCAAGATAAAGTAACGATAGGCGAGGGGA
Source organism: uncultured Gammaproteobacteria bacterium (assembly GCA_964418775.1). Taxonomy (GTDB): domain Bacteria; phylum Patescibacteriota; class Patescibacteriia; order Magasanikbacterales; family UBA922; genus 2-12-FULL-41-16. The sequence goes on along the minus strand of CAYQNA010000009.1, from coordinate 27,783 downwards.
CTGAGGTCATGGTCAGCAACGGTCTGAAGCGTGATAAAGTTGTCACCTGATTTGGCCATCTTATCACCCGCAATTTGCAAGTGCTCGCCGTGTAGCCAATAATTAACCCATGGAATTTGGCCAGTAATACCTTCGGCTTGCGCAATTTCATTTGTGTGGTGAACTGGAATATGGTCAATGCCGCCGCAGTGAATATCAAATTGGTTGCCTAAATATTTCATGCTCATGGCCGAGCATTCAATGTGCCAACCGGGAAAACCTATACGTCCAAATGCTTCCCATTCCATTTGGCGTTTTTCGTTTGCTGGGGAAAATTTCCAGAGTGCGAAATCATGTTCATTTTTTTTCTCACTCATGTCGACGCGCGCGCCAGCCTGCAAATCTTGCTTATTGAGAAGCGCGAGTTTGCCATAGTCTGGCAATTTGGTTGTGTCAAAATAAATTCCATCACTCGTCTCATACGTTAGGCCCTTATCAGTAAGTGCTTGCACCTGGGCTACTTGTTCAGGAATATGATCAGTGGCTTTGCAAACAATATGCGCGGACAAAATATTCAATGCCTGCATATCACGCATGAACGCGTTAGTATAAAATTCAGCCACTTCCCACGCTGTTTTACCTTCGCGTCGTGCGCCTTTTTCCATCTTATCTTCGCCAGCATCAGCATCATCAGTCAGGTGGCCAACGTCAGTGATATTCATGACGTGTTTAAGCGGGTAGCCATCGGCCTGCAGCACACGACGGAGCACATCTTCAAAAATATATGTGCGCAAATTACCAATGTGCGCAAAGTGATACACTGTCGGCCCGCAGGTATACAAACCAACCTCACTTGGATTGCGAGGCACAAATTGTTCACGTTGGCGGGTAAGGGTATTATAGAGGGTAAGCATATGGGCTATCCTACCGTAGCTGCACGATTTGCGCAAGGCAGGGGACTGCGGTATAATGGGCCTGTTTAACACTTCTATGACCCACTCACCTCATCATCACCCGGACGTGCGTTGGCTAATTGCAATTACGGCCGTGGTTACAGCGCTTGCCGCTGGTGGTTTGGCCTACGTGTCGTTTATGAATGATACGGCGGCCGATCGTGTGGCTGCACAAAATAGCCCGCTCGCACTGCAAATTGCCAAGATCGAGGAATTATCGCGTCGTAACACTGGCCTCCAAGATGTGGTCGCAAGTTTGCAATACGAATTAAAAGCCGCACGTGAAAACCCCAAGTTACCGGCGGTTAGCACATCAACCTATAATTTTGGCAGCAAACATGGGCTTGCGGCCACATTCCCAGCAGGTTGGCAATTAGTGGCTGCACCGCTTGATGCCTATGACACATTGTCTGCAGCCCAAGCAGCGGGTGCAAACTTTTTTGTAATGGCTTGGCCAGGTGCCACGCCAGCGCAGACCACGCTCGTGTATGTAGATGTATATGCCGACAATTTACCGGCATCGTTAGTCAAGTGGATTACAGCCGAAGCCGGCAGCACGGCCAAATCCGAAGACTTTATGATTGGTGGCCAATCAGCCAAACGCGTGCGCAGCGCAAATTTGCTGCAAACACCAGCGCTGAGCTATTACCAATTAGCTAATAATCGCGCCCTCCGCGTGCGTATTACGCCAGCCACAACCACGCGTCAGGCAGATTTGGAACAAGCTTTCCTGTCACTTAAATTCACCAGCAGTACTCCATAACTATGACCAAGTCAGTGACCGTAATTTCGATTGGTGGCTCAATTTTAGTGCCAGCTTCTGGCTTTGATCCAGCTTTCCTCAAAAAGTTTTTTGCATTGATTCGTAACGCTGCCAAGCAAGGGCAGCGTTTTGTTTTAATTATTGGCGGCGGCGCAACCGCGCGGGTGTATCAACAGGCCGCGGCCGCGACAACCAAATTAAGCCCACAAGACAGTGATTGGATTGGCATTCACAGCACAATTTTAAACGCACAGTGGGTGCGCGTCATGCTCAAAGACATTGCGTATCCAGAATTAATTACAGTTGGCAAAAAAGTTAACAGTCGCGCCCGCGTGCTCGTGACTGGCGGTGACAAACCAGGCGCAACCAGTGATTTGCCAGCCGTAAAATTGGCCAAATTATATGGCGCCAAAGAAGTCTTGAATCTTTCAAACATTGCGTGCGTGTACACCAAAGACCCACGCAAACATGCAGATGCGCAGCCAATTAAAAAAATTACATGGTCAGAATTCCGCCGTACGATTGTGGGTGCGAAATACGAACCAGGCATGAGCGCTCCGTTTGACCCAGTCGCCAGTCGTTGGGCCGAGCAACAGAGATTAACAGTAAAAGTGCTCGATGGGCGGGATTTGGCCGAAGTAAAACGCGCGCTCCAGGGCAAGCCAATCAAGGGCACAACCATCCATCCCTAACCTTGCCAATCAGGCCTAAAACCAGTAGAGTGGAAGGGCTATGTCTGACACTCAGCTCATTAAGGATAAAATTGACGTGGTGACCCTGGTGGGCGAGTATGTTGCCCTAAAACCAGCCGGTATTAACCACAAGGGCCTGTGTCCGTTTCACCGCGAAAAATCGCCCTCGTTCATGGTTAATCGCGAGCGCCAAAGCTGGCATTGTTTTGGTTGCGCCAAGGGGGGCGATATTTTTTCATTTGTTCAAGAAATCGAAGGCATGGAGTTCCGCGAGGCACTCCAATTTTTGGCGCAGCGTGCTGGCGTGACTTTGACTGAGCGCGCGCAAAGTGGCGGTGATACGAATCAAAAATCGCGTCTCAAAGATATCATGGACGAGGCTGCGCGATTTTATCACAAAGTACTGACCGAATTACCGGCCGCGCAAGCCGCGCGCGAATATTTAGCTGGTCGCGGGCTCAAACCCGAAACAATTGAAGCTTGGCAAATTGGGTTTGTACCAGACCAGTGGGAATTATTAACGCAATATTTGTTTAAAAAAGGTTTTGGTGTTGATGACCTCGTCGCCTCTGGTCTCACGATCAAGCGCGAGGGCGCGCAAGCCGGTGGGCGCGGATTTTATGACCGTTTCCGTGGCCGCATTATGTTCCCAATTTGGGATGTGCACGACACAGTCGTTGGCTTTACAGGCCGCGTGCTTGTGGAGACTGAAAATTCTGGCGGCAAATATGTAAACACGCCGCAAACCGCGCTCTTCGACAAATCACGTCTCGTGTTTGGTTTAAATAAAGCTAAAACAAAAATTCGCGAAGAAGGCTTTGCAGTCATGGTCGAGGGGCAAATGGATGTGATTGCGTGTCATCAGGCTGGCATGTTGAATGTTGTGGCCACGAGTGGTACAGCGCTGACAGAATTTCAAATTAGTTTGCTCAAACGGTATGCGCAAACATTGTTAATTGCGTTCGATGGTGATGCGGCCGGGCAGCAAGCAGCTGAGCGTGGTATTGATTTGGCGCGCAGTGCAGGCCTTGCGGTAAAAGTAATACGCCTCGCGCCCGAAGCAGGCAAGGATCCGGACGAGGCGCTCAAAAAAAATCCGCAAGCCTGGTGGGACGCCGTCAAACAGGCCAGCGACATTATGGAATGGTATATGCAGCGCGGTTTGAATGCAAATCTGTCTGACCCGCGCGCACGCCAGGCCGCGATTAATTATGTATTACAAAAAATTGTCGTGATTCCATACGCTGTGGAACGCGATTTTTGGTTGCGCGAATTAGCCGGTCGCACAGGTGAGGACATTGCGGTGCTCCGCGAAAATATTAAAGAGTTAAAAGCCGCGAGTAGCGGGCCAATTAAAGCTAAAACAACCACGACCGAGCCAGTGACCGAAAAACCAGCGGCTCTCCCACGCTCCAGTCAATTGGCCGAACGTTGGGTTACACTTGGCCTGCGCTTCCCAAATACACTGGCCAATTTCTTCCAAAACCCAGACCCCGCGCTCCAGGCCGCGGCCCTATCCACACCCCACCTGGCCCCCCTTTACGAGGCCGCCCAAACGCAGTATACTGCGACTGCTGGCATTTCTGTGCCAAGCCTCCGCGAAGCTTTGTATGACCAAACAGCCGGAGCTGAGAACCTAGTCGACGTCCTACTCATGAGGGGAGAGTTGGATTTTTTTGGTTTACAGGAGCCCCAAGCTCGGCAAGAAATGGCCAATATTCAGAACGCACTCCGCACTGACTGGCTCAAAATTCGCCGTTCCGAGCTTGTCACTGCCCTGACTGTGGCCGAACGCGCCAATGACTCAGCCACGATTCAGCGTTTGCTTACCGAGCTCCAAAATTTGCACTAAAGTTTTTAATCAACCCGCCCCCATGGCCAAGCCAATTTCAAAACCAGCGGTCAAAAAAGCCAAGCCAGTGGCCAAAAAGCCAGTGGTAAAACCAGCTAAGACCGTCAAGAAGCCAGTGGTGAAGAAAATTATTTCCAAAGCCGCCGCCAAAGCCAAACGCGCTGCCGCTTCGTTAAGAGCCAAAACCGCGTCCCAGTTCCGCCCCAAGGCGCAACCAGTCATGCGTCCGGTTGAGTCCAACGAGCCGATCGTTGAGCCAACCGAGGAGCAAATCAAACATTTGGTTGAAAAGGGCCGCAACCGCGGGTTTTTGACTGAGAAAGAAGTACTCGGACTTTTTCCATATCTTGAACATTACGTGCCTGTGTTCGAGTATTTTGTCATGCTCATGGACAAAAACAGCATTTCGCTGGTTCAGGCACAGGACAATTTGCTGGGCATGCAGGTGAATAAACAGGAATTTGTGACCGGCCTCCAGGGCGAACAACCAGACCAGGAAGAAGGCTATTTTGACCTTGGTAGTATTTCGCAAGATTCAATTCAAATGTATTTGCGCGAAATTGGTAAAGTGCCGCTCCTCAATATGGAAGAAGAAGTTGCGCTTGCCAAACGCAAAGAGCGCGGTGACAAAGATGCCGAGCGTCGCATGATCGAAGCGAACTTGCGTCTCGTAGTTTCGATTGCCAAAAAATTTGTGGGCAAAAGTTTGTCGCTCCTCGACCTCATTCAAGAGGGGAACATTGGTTTGTTCCGCGCTGTGAAAAAATTTGATTATCGCAAGGGTTATAAATTTTCGACCTACGCCACATGGTGGATTCGCCAAGCCATTACCCGTGCCCTGGCTGACCATTCGCGTACCATCCGCATTCCAGTGCACATGGTCGAAACCATCAATCGTTTGCAACAAGTTGAACGCCGCCTTTTGCAGGACTTGGGTCGTGACGCTACGCCCGAAGAAATTGCAGCGGAAATGGGCGAAGAGGTCGACAAAGTTAAACACATTATTAAAATTTCACAGGACACGGTTTCGCTCGAAACTTCGGTTGGTGATGATGACGATGACGACTCATCATTGTCCGACTTTATTGAAGATGTTAAAAATGTCAGTCCGGCCGCAGCCGCTGGAGCTGAATTGCTTAAAGAATATATTCAAGACGCTATCATGGATCTGGCCCCACGCGAACGCAAGATTCTCGAAATGCGTTTTGGCCTTGTGGACGGCGTCACCCACACACTCGAAGAAGTGGGTAAAGAATTCGGCGTCACCCGCGAGCGCATCCGCCAAATCGAAGCCAAAGCCCTCGACAAAATCAAGGACTTTGCCGTCATCGACAAGCTCCGCGACTACTAACGTACCATTGTGGCCAATCAACCAAAAAACAGTGCTGTGCCGAATGAGTATAAAGCGATTGGGGCGCGAATTGGTGCCTATGCAATAATCGGCATGGGCGTTGCCTTGTTTCTCGAAGTGATAATTCTTCAGCGCCTCAGTTTCTTTTCGGCACTATTGGGAATAGCTTTAGCGATTCATTGGCGCAAGACACATCTTCAAGCAGACAAAAAACATAAGGACCTTGTCCAAATTGGTTTTGCCCTCTGTATTTGTGCGATTTTGTCGCAGTTGGGGATGGTGCTTTTAACACTGGCTGAGTAAGTACTAAATAATTTAAAAGACACCAGTGTATGGTGTCTTTTTGTTTTAATCCTATTGAATTCTATATGATTAAAATGGGGGAGAGGTCACGCCTTAGCGCAACACGTTCTCGAGGCGCTGATTGGCTTCGGCCCAGTTGATGTTGGCGACAAACGAATCAATGTAATCAGCCTTTTTTAATTGGTAGTCAAGCATAAACGCGTGCTCCCACATATCCATAATCAAAACTGGAACGCAGCCTGCCAAATGATTGGTGGCGTGATCATCGATCCAAACGGTGAAGAGGCGATCGGCCTTTGGGTCAAAGTAAACCACCACCCAGCCAATGCCGCGTGTTTGCCCAGTATTTTTAATACTCTCGCGACATTTGTCGAGCGAACCAAATGAATCATTAATTTTGCGCACAATGGTTGACTCACTGCCTGGTGCGTCAGGCGTGCGCGTCATATTGTTAAAATACAACTCGTGCAAACGCATACCATTGAACTCCCAACCCAAACGGCGTGACAATTCATTAAATTCTGGTGTACCCGCAGCAAGCGTCGGAATTTTTTCCAGCAGCGCATTCGTATTTTTTACATACCCTTCGTACAACGTAAAGTGATTTTTGAGGAGTTGGTCGCTAAAACCCTGCATGCCCAGCAAACCTTCGAAATTTTGTGGTGTGTAAATCATATTTTTGGCATCATGAAATAAAAAACCTCTAAAGTTAGTATAATGAACAGTACTGCGGCCGTCAAACCCAGGTCCAGTTATCCACATTGAGGCACTGGGGCGGCTGTGGTACACTAGGGGGGCTTTAAAAACTAACTTATCGGTATGTCCGAACACGAAGAAGTGAAGACCCATCGTTCAGGTTCAATGTTAAGCCAAATGTCGCCAGGCCAGGTATTTGCCCTTGGGCTCGTTGGCGGTGTGTTGGTACTCTGCACGATTGGTTTTTTTGTCATGTTGGCCGTAGTCATGGGTGGTAGCGGCAAGTCGTTCAGTTTTGGTAGTAAAACAAGCCCAATCGACACCTCCAATATTCAGCCAACTGGCCCATCGGTCAAAGCCGTGGCCGAAAGTGCTGGTCTTGATTACGAAAAGTTTAAGGCTTGTGCTCAACAGGAAAAATACGCCAGCAAGGTTCAGGCTGACGAAGCCGAAGCTCAGGCAGTCGGTGGTCAGGGCACACCTTATTCGATTATTATCGGACCAAAAGGTGAAACAGTACCAATTAATGGTGCTCAGCCATTCCAGGTAATTGATGCAGTGATCAAGAAAATGCTTGGCCAACCAACCACGCTCGCTGCCGCCGAAATTCCAGCGGCTGAAACTGGTATCAAGATCCGTCCTGCTGATCCAAAGACCGAAGCAGTTCGCGGCAACCAGAATGCTAAAATCACAATTGTGGAGTACTCGGACTTTGAGTGCCCATTCTGCAAGCGCTTCCACCAAACAATGCAACAGGTCATGAGTACCTACAGTAATGATATCAAATGGGTCTACCGCCACTTCCCACTCGACGGTTTACACCAACAAGCTCGTCCAGAAGCACTCATGGCTGAGTGTGCCTACGAACAGGGTAAGTTCTGGGAATTCACTGACGGCGTATTCAAAGTCACTCCATCGAACGATGGCATGGACATTACGCTCTAAGGTTTAGAAAAAATAAAACAGCCTCGATTCGGGGCTGTTTTTTGTTGACAAGGTTTTTAAATCTTGATATAATATGCATGTATCATGATCGAAAAGCGCTTCTTAATGGTTCCGTCCTTAAGCGGTGCTTTTTATTTTATATTCCAGTTTTTCTTTCATATTCTCGAGGTACTGAATTTTGTCAGGCACAATATTTTTTAAAAGTTTTGAACAGGTTAATTCGCATGGGCTGAGAATAGTTAAGAGTTTATCGTGTTGTTTAAGAAAATCAACAAGGCAACAAAAATCTCCATCGCTAGTAACTAGTATAGCTTGGTTTACTGGCTGCTCGTAGTGGTCGACAACAGCTTCCAGTATCATTTCGGCATCAATATTGCCCTTGGGCTTCCCGTGAGTGTCTTTGGTAGTTTGTTTGAATACAAGTTCGTAGCCCTTTCGTCTTAGAGAATTATAGAGATTCTCATTTTCCGGAATATAGCCAATAAAAAATTTAGCGACTGTGACATCGTATTTTTCGGCCAAATAAATTCGAAAGCGCGCCATGTCGAGCTTCCAGCCCAGGTCGCGCATGCCTAAATGTAAATTTTGCCCATCAATATACGCAAAATTACCCCTCCTTAATTGTGTCATAGCCTCCTTACACGATGAAGTCTTAAAGAAATCCAATTATAAAATAATTCGCAAGACCAGTCAACGTCTTGCTTTTTTAGTTGAAAAATGGTAATAAAGACTCAGGTCACGGTGGTCTCAATCGGTTCGGAGAAAAAGAAAATGGGTAAGGTATTTTTTGTTTTCATTCTCGTACTGCTCGGCAGCGCAATCGTGTTCGCCGTCATCGTCCAGCGGGAGGAAGAGGCCGCGTACATGAAGCAGGCCCAGGACATCGCGGCTCATCAGCGGGCTGCGGTCGAGGCTCAGCCACCACCCGCCTCGGACTTCAGGTCCACTGATACGCCGTGGTTCCCTGCGAACGACACGGGATTCCAGGTGGAGGTCTGCGCGGAACCTGCCCGGGGGCAGGTCGGGCCCTTCCCGTTCTCCCGCTTCAGCGGGGTCGGTACGATCTGGATCAACAATGAGCTCGTCGCAGCGGAGAAGGGCCGGTTCTGCGCTGTCTTCCCCGTGCTCACGGACAAGCCCGTATTCGAGGTCCGGCTGGACCTAGAGCGTAAGGAGGTGGTCCGTCGACTCTTCTACCGCTACCGGACCGTGCGCGACGGCACGCACGGGGAGTGGAACCTCAACACTGAGGCCATCCGCTACATGGACGGCCTCTACAAGTTCGGGCTCTACGGTTCGTCGCCGTGAGTTCGACAAGGGGGCAGCGCTTCGCGCGCACCTCCGACGGCATTCGCCGCTGGCTCCCTTGGGAACCACCGTAGCCCGTCGGAGTCAGTCAAAAAGACACCAGTGTATGGTGTCTTTTTGTTTTAATCCTATAACTCCTTAACAGAATCCGCAATTGCATTGTACTCAGCCAATTGCTTGGCCAGCACTTCGTTTGGTTGGCCGTTTTTGAGTGAAGTCTCTAAATTTTTGGTGAATATCTCGTAGTTCGTTGCCATGTCGCCGCCACTTGCTTCACTGGCCCAAGCATATACTGGTGTGTCGCGAGGGAAGAGCGGCAAGCGCAATTCCACTAACGTGCCGTTGATAACTGCTGGCGCGTAATACACATAATTATCAATTGACGCGTCATACCCGCAGAAATACACAGCGCGGTTTCCGGTTTTGCTCACCACACTGTTAATCGCATCGCAACCAACATTGTAATTCGCGGCATTCATATTTTTGCCCGACACATACGCAATCATCTGGTCCAGTTCGATTGGGGTGCGACCAAAATCTTTTTTGCAATAATCCTCCTCTTGTTTTTTTATGCATCCTTCATAATTTTTCTTAAACCAATCCGGACTAATTAAATCAATACCTGCCATGGGCCCAAGGTCAATCGAAACCTCGTTGTACACAGGTGTTGGCCAGGTCGACGGGTATTTAAACGTAATGCCGGCCGCATCATTCGTAAATGTTTTCCAATCAGTTGTGCTTACTGTTGGTGTGGTAGACACAAATGGGAAGTCCTGACGTGGGATACCTTGCCCTGTTTCGTATGGGTGTTTAATGCAGCCAGCACCAAGGAGTGCTATGCTAGCTAGAGTTAAAATATAAGCTTTTTTCATACGGTCTGCTAAATAGTAGTAAAATAAGTATACCACACCAAACAAAAAAGAAGTCTCGCGACTTCTTTTTGTAGTGACTCGGGTGGGGATCGAACCCACGACCATCAGCTTAAAAGGCTGCTGCTCTACCGACTGAGCTACCGAGTCAACGTCCATTATGATATACTAAACCGCACTAAACGTCAATATCTTTTATGTCTATTCTGGATAAAAAGCTGCTGGCTGGGATGCGGGCGCGGGCTCTGGCCTATGCGGGCGACCGGCGCGAGGTGATTAAGGCCGCGGGCGATGCCCAGCACCTGGCTAAAAGGGCGATTTTTGCCCTTCACCGGGGCGATACGACCGAGGCGGGTGAAAAGCTGTCTGGGGCGGAAAAAGGCCTCCTAGAGCTGGCCAAGCGCTTTCAAAAGAAGCCCCTGCTGTTGGCCGAGGGCTCGTACCAGGCGGCTCTGGAAGAGTTTGTCGAGGCCCAGGTTTTTTACCAATTTGTGACCACAGGCAAAATGGGTGGGCTCAAGAAATTGGCTGTGTCCGACGAGGTTTTTGTGGCCGGGATTTGTGATGTGCCAGGCGAGTTGTATCGCTATGCGATTCGCGCCGCTACGGCACGTGATTTTTTGACCGTGAAAAAATGCGCGGAGGCCGCAGACGAAATTATTGGTGAGCTCGTGGAGTTCAATTTGACCAGTTATTTGCGCAACAAATTTGACCAAGCCAAACAAGCGCTGCACAAACTCGAGCAAGTGGTGTACGAAACTTCGTTGCGCCAGTAATTACACGTACGGATCAACCTCGTACATGACCTGGACAAATTCACTTACGGTCATGAGGTCAGGGTAATTGCGGTAGTATTTTTCGGACCAGGTAGCTGGGGATAATACCCGTTCAATCGTTTTATTTTGTTTAATCTGTTCGGCCTCAAATGCCTCTAAGGTAAAGGGCTCCTTGCCAGCAGCTGTGGCGGCAGCAATAATGGCCGCCAAACTGTCTGCCTCGGCTTTGGAGCGGGCGGCAAGGTCAGCGGTAAATTGGGCAGTATCGTTCATACGAGTTGGAAAAGTAAATATAATTCAGTATACTGTGCCCATGATTATTTGGTCAATGTATGAATATTCGGTCCCTAATCCCTAAAAAAATTCGTAATCTGCGCCACTGGTGGTTGGCTTGGTATGGGGCATATAAATTTGGGCACCCATCACACGAACTCATGGTGATTGGGGTAACAGGTACGAGTGGTAAATCGACCACGGTATTTTTTTTGCGTCAACTGTTGGAGCGCGCTGGCTACCGCGTGGGCTCGTTGTCGACTATTGATTTTTATATTGCGGGCGAGAATAAACTAAATGACCAAAAAATGACCATGCTTGGTCGCTACGCCACCCAACAGTATTTGCGCGAAATGGTCGACAAAAAGTGTGACATTGCGATTGTCGAAACAACGTCCGAGGGGCAACTGCAATACCGCAATCGTTACATTGCATACGACATAATGGTACTCACCAATCTGTATCCCGAGCATATCGAGGCGCACGGGAGTTTTGAGAATTACAAACAAGCCAAATTAAATATTTTCCGCCGCGCCGCTTCGTATAATCCACGCAAGAATATTGAGAAGCCGATGCCAAAGACGTTTGTGGTCAATGGTGATATTGAGCAGGCTCTCGAATTTTTGCATACTGGCAAGGCCGAAAAATACGCGTTTGGAAAGGAAATGTATCGTGTTAAAAATGACGTATCAGCTGACCACCAATATTGGCTCACTGAAACCAAGACTGATAAACATGGGATTTCGGGTGTGCTGAACAATTACATTTTGCAGGCACCAATGTTTGGTTTACACAACCTGATGAATATTGCCGCCGCGGTGACAGCGGCGCGGGCGTTGGGTGTGGACTGGAAAACACTGCAAGAGGCAGTGAAAAATCTACACAATGCCCCGGGACGTAATGAATTTATTAGTGAAGCCGATGTGTATGGTTTTAAAGTAATTGTGGACTATGCGTTTGAGCCCAAGGCCGTCAGCGCTTTGTACGAAGTTGTTGATTTGCTTAAACCAAACCGGGTGATTCATGTGTTTGGTTCTACCGGCGGTGGGCGGGATGTATCGCGTCGGTTTAGTGTTGGTGAGCTTGTCGGGCAAAAAGCCGATGTATGCATTATTACTGACGAAGACCCATATGACGACGACCCTCACGCCATTATGAATGATGTGGCGAGCGCAGTGCGTCAAACCGGCAAGACCGATGACGATGATTTGTTTATGGTGGCTGACCGTCGCGAGGCAATTGCCAAAGCCTTGCAAATGGCAGGTGCAGGTGACCTCGTGCTCGTGACGGGCAAGGGAAGTGAGCAAGCCATGGTCGTGGCTGGTGGGCGCAAAATTCCATGGGATGACCGCCAAGTCGTACGCGAAGAATTAATCAAACTCTAGCATGTCTGCACCTTTAATCAGCATCATCATTCCCGTGTATAATCGCGCGGGCATTTTTCGCGATTCACTTAAATCCGCGCTTGCTCAAACATACCCTAACACAGAGATTATTGTGATTGACGACGGCAGTAGTTCGCCAATTACATTGCCAAAAAATGTGGGGGGTAAAGTGCAGTTGTATCGTCAGAAGAACGCGGGTGCGCCAGCGGCCCGCAATGCTGGGTTTGCAAAATCGCGCGGTGAATACGTGATTTTTTGGGATGCGGATGTGATCGCCGAACCAAAATGTTTGCGCGCATTATACGAAGGTTTGCAGCGCAATCCAAGCGCGAGCTATGCGTATTGCGACTTTATCTTTGGTCATAAAAAAATGACGGCTGGTGAATTTTCACCAACGGAATTGCGCGAGGGAAATTACATTACAACTACTAGTTTGATTCGTCGCGCCGATTTTCCTGGTTTTGATGTGACGTTAAAACGTTTCCAAGATTGGGATCTGTGGCTGACTATGCTCGCGCAAAAAAAAGTCGGCACCTACGTACCAGAGTGTTTGTTCCGCGTAATTACGGGTGGTACCATGAGTAGTTGGTTGCCTGCCTTTGCCTACAACAAGCCCTGGCGTTGGCTGCCAATTATTCATGGGCGGGTGAAGCGTTACGAAACTGCCGAAGATATTATTCGCACCAAACACGGGTTAGCGTAAGTGGAAAAAGCGCGCCACGAGCGCGGTGAGTGTGCGCAAACGCGATGTTGGTTGGAGCGCAATTGCGAGCGCAGCCGCGAGGAACACTGTGCCAAACACGTGGAATAAAGCGGGTGTCGTAATTGCCATTACCGTTAGTGACACGAGCCCAGCCAAAATCCCAACCAAAACATCCGTATCCACGACACTGGCGCGGATTTTTTTTATGATTAAGGAAATAGCGGTGAGCCACAAACCAAGGTAGGCAAGCGCGCCAACACCAAATTCAGCCCACAATTCTAAATAACCCCAGTCAAAACTACCGGTTGTAACCGTGCGTTCTAGGTATGGATCATTAAATGTGACTGTGCTGCCAAGCCCATTGCCTGCAAGTGGGTGGTTAGCAATTTTAGTTTGAATTATCGGTAACAATAATAAACGAGTGGCTGAACTGGCTTCGGTTTGTGGCGAGCCAATCGTAGTTACGCGTCCACTTAACAGTGGCAAACCGGTTTGTGTGCCGCGACTCGAAATTACACAAACTCCAATAAAAATAAGGACTAACGACGCGGCCGCAATCGTGCTTTTTTTAAACCAGTGCCATAGTTTGTGCTGCCATAGGAGCACGAGCGTGCCAACGGCCAAGGCCAAAAAATACCCACGCGAAAAATTCAAAGCTAATGACAGTGCGGCGCACGCGTACAACCCCCACCATTTCCAGTGTGGCGCATCGCGGCGCATTAAGATTGATAAGCACACTAGCGCAGCCGGTACGAGCAATAATTGCTCAGGGAACACAATGCGATAAAACCAGGGCGTTAGAAACGTGATTTTGGCACCAGCCACATCGCGGAGCCATTGGTAGAATAAATCGTGGAGTTCGCTCGTACCACTCACGTAGACGATGAATATGATAAGCGAAAATAGGGCAGTGCTCACCAGCCAAGCTGAGCCAAGACGTAGTAAATAATGACGCTCGCCAGCGTTTAATTGTAATTTAGTGAGTGGAATGGTTAATAGCAAATATGTGAACGGAATCAGATCACCAATAATTGCGGCTGTAGCATTGCCTTGCAAAAAGCCTTGGATTGCTGCCCACAAAACAGCCAGTATAACTAGTACGCTGCTGTAGGCGAACCAGTGATGCGGATGTTTAATTTTTTTATACCAAGAAAAAAAGACACTGAGTCCCAAAAAAGTACCGAGCAGAATGGTGCGGAGCGATAGTCCAGCAAATTGAAAAAAATTTCCCGCCCCACCTAGCGCCAGTTCAGTCGCGAGTAAACACCAGGCCACTTCGCGGCGATTAAAAAATGCAATTCCAAATACAAAGGTTAGAATTACGGCAATTACGGCTTGAACAAGAGCTAGGTCAAATGTCCACCATGAAAGCAGACGAATTAGTGTGTACGCAACGATTAAACCGACCGTAGTTGGGTGTAATAAACGTGCTGGGGAAAAGCGGTGCACATTAGGTTAATTGCGCGCCTACAAATGTTGCGCTGCCACTGACAAATGTTTTGGCCTCCATGGCCGAGCGGCCTTCAAGTTGTAACCGAATTACTTCAATGCTGTCTTCACTGGTGCCAATTAGAAGTTTATTATTTTTCCAGGATACCTGTGATACTGGTACAGTAGTGGTGTTTGATTTGATTTCAAGCAGCTTTACGCGCAATCCATTCCACGTAGTCCAAACTCCGGGCCAACGGTGGAGCGCGCGATATTGATTGTAAATTTCTCCAGCTGGGCGTTGCCAATTAATCCGGCCACTGTCGCGCGTTAATTTTCGGCAATGAGTGGCTTGGTCATGATTTTGGGGTGCTGGTGTGATTGCTTTGGCTGCCAATTGTGCGAGCGAGTCATTTAGTAATGGGCCAGCGAGTGCGGCTAATTTTTTCTCCACCACATCGTACACATCATTTGGGTCAACAGTCATACGCACGGCTGACACAATTGGGCCTGTGTCCATGGTTGGTTCGAGCTGCATGATGGTCACCCCAGTTTCAGCATCACCATGCAAAAGCGCAGTTTGGATTGGGGTGGCACCGCGATATTTTGGTAACAATGATGGATGGACATTGATCGTGTCAGTGGTCGGGAATGTGCGCCAATTTTCGGGAATCAATTGGCCAAATTCAGCTACCACAAAAAAATCTGGTTTAACACCCAGCATATCTGGACTCACATCGCGTAGTTTTTCTGGTTGAAAAATTGGCACATTGTGTGCAGCGGCTAATTTTTTGACTGGTGGCGCTTCGAGAATTTGCTTGCGGCCCACTGGTCTGTCTGGTTGCGTCACGACTGCAAGCACTACAAAACGCACATCACTTAGCAGTGATTGCAGCATGGCCTCGGCCAAGTACTCTGTGCCAAAAAAGACAATGGACAGTGGTTGCACCATATTAATCAATATGGTTGACGTTTTTTACCACCACTTCGGGCGCCAAATATTTGCGATGTTCGGTCTGGAATAAATCCTTGGCGCGGTCAATAAACAAAATGCCGTTCAAATGATCAACTTCGTGTTGAATCACACGCGCAAAAAAACCATGGGCTTCGAATTCAATTGGTTCACCAGCTTCATTTTTTGCTTTGACTAAAATATCGCGAAAACGTGGTACTTTGCCATAAAAACCTGGTACGGATAAACAGCCCTCGGTATCAGATTGTTGTTTGCGACTGAGCACTTCATACGTTGGGTTAACCAAAATCAAATCAGTACGATTCGAGTATTCACGACCAGGAATTTTGGCTTTTGGTGGAATGGCTTTTTTGCCAATAATACAAGCGCGGACATTGTGCGCAACCTGTGGTGCAGCCAAACCAATGCCTTCTTCAAAATACATGGTTGGAATCATGTCTTGCAAAAATGTTTGGAAATCAGGTGCGACAATTTGTTTAGCATTTACTTCGGTCGAGGGTGAGCGCAAGGTTTGGGTTGGGAGCAAAGTAATTGGGAATGGCATATTTAGGACAGTCTAAACAGTGAAATTGGATTTGGGTCAATGATTGTGTCTGGTGTGGCTTGGTCAATCGCGTGTTCGAGCGCAGCCCAGGGTGGGGTCTCGAAACGGGCGAGTACAGCAGCCCAATACTGGCCGCGCGCCACCATGGGCACAAGTGGAATTGGGCCCTGAACTATACGGTTTTTCGGCTCATTTGTCAATTTATTTTTAAGGGTTTGAGCCTTGTCCAAAGCGGCCTTTTCATTCTCTGCGCCACACAAAAAGCGGGTTAAATAAGTGTAAGGGGGGTAACCAAGCGCTTGACGATTGGTTAATTCGGTGCGGTAAAACTGGGTGGGGTTGGCCAGTGATTGGTAAAATGCGTGGTCTGGCTTGCGGGTTTGGACATACAGATCCGCCTGTGCAGGCAACCAAAAGCGCACATCAACGAGTCGGTGCCAAGCATTGCTAGTGGCCGTAAATTCTGGGCGAGCCAGTGCCGCATCAGTGTCGAGCACGGCTGCCACGGCCACGCGCGCAAAGTCCAATTGACTCACCAACGCATCAGTGCCAATTAAACAACGCGGTCCAGTGGGGTCGGGTAAGGTATCGCTTTCTTTGTCAATCGCGTGAATCGTGTAACCATTGCCTGCAAGTAGGACACGTAATTCTTCGGCTACGCGCTCGGTACCTCCGCCCCGCAGTGCGAGTAATGGTGATTTACACTTAGGGCAACTCGTTAATTGTGGGCCGATTTGGTTGCACAAGCGGCATACTAATTTTTTCTTGGTGCCTTCGTACATGTAGGGCAAGTGACAATTCGTACACTCGGCCACAAAACCGCAGTCACGGCACACAATCGTTGTCGCTAGGCCGCGGCGATTTAAAATACAGACAATGTCGCCGGCTTTGGACGCAGCGATTTCTTTAATTTTTTCCACGAGTGGGCGCGCGAGCAAACCGGTGTTTCCAGCTTCGGTGGTAAAATGCACCACCGTGGCATTAAGCGCAGGCAACGTTGGCAATACCAGCTGGCCTGCAGCTTCAACACTTGGGCTGGGACCACTGTAATGCACGGTAACGTTACTCAGTTCACGTAGCCATTCGACCACATCACGCGTATGAAAGCGCGGCTGTTGATCCCAATGTTTATGGTTCGTATCTGACTCAAAATCAAGGACTATATTTTTTACAGTTCCGAGTAAAGGCAAAAAAATCGCACTACGTGTACCGAGTATTAATCGAAATTCACCATTACGAATTTTTAACCAATTTGTAAATTGGTCTTTCTCGCTAAGCTGGCTGTCCCATACCACGGTTTTAGTCAATAAATCCGGGCTTAAACACGTGCGTAATTGGTTGAGCTGGTATTGTTCGGGAAAAATCACGATTGTTTTTTCAACAGTTAATTCAGTAATGTATTTTTGCCACTCAACAGTATTGTTGTGCCAATGTCCGCTAATCGGCGTTGATTGGGCTGACTTTATAGTTGGTAATTCCGCAATTTTGGCTTTCGCTAGTTTAGTTTTTTTAAGTGGTGGCAAACCCATGCGCGCCACTACACCAGTATGTACGCCATAGCGTTTGGCAATTGTCGACCATAGTTGAATTTGCATGGCATCAACAATTGGTTGCTCAGTCACAATTCCAGTTAGCGGTTTAAGTTTTATGCCAACTGGCGCTTCGTCACTCACCGCACTTACAAGACCAAGCAGCGGACGACCGCGAAATGTCGCACTAACAATTTGTCCAATACGCACGTTCACCCCATCCGGAATTAAATAGGAAAACTCCCCAGTGGAGCGGGGGAGTCGAATAAGTGGAATGAGGCTGGCAGCGCGCACACTAGAAATTAAACGCGCCCGTTAAATACCCAATACCAAATGGCGCTTCGTAGGCATAGGGTTTGAATACGTAATCTTGGTTTTTGAGTGCGCCAAGTGCAATTAAAATCGAGCGATACCCACATTGGTCGGCTTTGGCCACCAGTTCAGCGGGAATATTCGCAATTCCCACAGTGTTGCGCGCCACAAGTAATTCCTGGAGTGTTTGGTCAAATTGCGCACCTTCGGGTTTGAATCCGCCCGGTGCATCAGCCGTAAGTGTGTGTGATAAATCACCGGACGCAATTAACGCAATCCGTAAGTTACTTTCTTGCGCAATCTCTTTAATTAATTCGCCAAATTGCAAATGTTCTTTTGGTGTTACGTGGCTAAACCCAATTGGCAAAATGCGGCAATCAGGCAAATGCGCGGTCAAAAAATACAGTGGCACGCTCGCGCCATAATCCAAATTTGGTTCACTCACCAAACGCACGGGCGTGCTGCGGGTTGGGCCCTGGTGCGCCAAACGCGCAGCCAGGTCGGGGATACCGCGCCAGGTTTTTTTGGTTGTCAAATCGCCAAACGCGTCAAAGCGCGAATTAAATTCACTGTCTGCATTCGCTACAAACGCGTCAGGATAATAGCTACTGTGTGGTGTAACCACAATAATTACCTGTGGCCGTGCCAGGTACAATTCTTCTTCCAAACGTTGTAAGGCGGCACGAGTTTTTTCCAAACGCGCGGCCGCATCCTGGCCAATGGCTGGAATAATAAATGGGGGATGTGGGGTAATGGCGGCAAAAACCAAAGGCATATTAGAACGTGCTCAAAACCCAGCGCACCAGGCGGTCGGTTTCGTTGTTACGGTCTGTATAATCAGGGTTGCCCATAGCCACAATCAGGAATTGGGCTCCGTCGGCGCGCTCTACTACCATAGTAATATTATAACCTGATTCGTACAAGTACCCGGTTTTCCCCGTCACAATTCGGTATGGCAAGTCTGTGCGCCATGTTAATTCATTGCTGTTCTTTTTATTATGCTCAGGCACTTTGTCAAGGTCGCGTAATTCAGTGTATTTGTATGTTTGAGCCGCAAGTGCTTGGAAAATAAATGGATCCTGTGCCGCAGCTTGGAACAATGTCGCGTAATCGCGCGCTGTGCTTTGATTGTTTATATCATAGCCGTGCACATCGCGGAAAAATGTGCGCGACAACCCCCATGATTTGGCCTGTGCATTCATTCGACCAATAAATCCGGCTTCGTCACTCACGGTGCTTTTTACCAGCATGCGTCCCGGTGTGTTGAGTGAAGAGGTCAAAAACGCATTCCACAAATCGCGATTGTACACTTGTTCACCGGGAGAAATTTTAAACAAATAACCGTATGGTGTACTGTGCGCTTTAGGGTCGTAGGTGGTGATTGCGTCAGGGTTAAAGCCTTCTTGTTGCAAACGATACGCAGTCATGACCTTGGTCATGGACGCAAGTGGACGCGGCGTGTCAATGTTTTTCCCTGCAAGCACTGTAATTGGCGCGCCTGGGTTGTAGCGGGCCACCAAATACGCATCAATTCGCGTTTTAAACACTGGGCCAGTTGTAGTCATAGCTGTGGCCGTAGTTGTGACCATTTTTCCATTCTCAACAAAAACCACTGGTTTATTGGGGGTAATTGGCTGTTCGGTCGGCGTATTTACCACGACTTGTTTAGCTGGTGCCGCTTTAACAGTCGCTGGTTTTAATTGTACATCGCCAGGCGCAGCATCAAGTGTGCTGCTACTAAACGCAGCGTCAGGCAGTGGCGAGTAAATTGCTTCACCACGTGGGTATTGGTCAATCGCTTGTTGTGTTAACCAAATCGTATTTTTCGTATCATAGCCCAGGGCCTTAAACGCAGCTTCGGATGCAAAGCCACGGCGTTTGCCTTTTTCCATTACAAAATATTGGCTCGTGCTTTTGTTACCAATCACCGTACCATCAGGGAAGCCAATTAAACCACCAGATTCTAAGTTGGCCAAATCTTTGGCTGTGCCATTGGCAGCCTTCATGCCTGGGAACCGCACGTCGGCAATGACTTGCTCGGGTACCGCATAGTACAGACCGTCTTTAACGTAGTACAAAGTTTTATTTTCTTTTACGCGCACAAGTCGTCCAGTTGGATACAAACTTTCGGTTGTGAGCGTGGTGCCAATAGTGTACGCCGCAATGTCTGTGCTTGTAACGTCGATGACTTCGTCGGGGTTATAGCCAAACGTGCGCATTAAATCAGCCGAGGCAAATGGACGCACGCGGTCATTGTCGAGCAAATAGTATTGGTTGTCCGCACGTAAAATCGAATAATTCGGGAACGCAATTTGTGGGCCCGTGGCGTAGCGGGCTAATTCGCTGTCAGGCACAGTCACAATTAATTTTGCATTGTAACGCGTGACAAGTGCCGTCATGCTTTTGAAGGCCCGCTTTTTGCCATCAAGTAATATATACACCGTTGGGTCACTGCCTTTTACCAGCGTGCCATCTGGATACGTGGCCTGGAACCAGTTTTGCCACAACTTCCAAAAATTTTGGTTGCCCTGAAGGTGCGGCGTGTACGTGTACAAAAACGCGGTGGCATTGGAGGTTGGTGTAACTGGTTGGCCGTCAATTGAATATGTTTGGCCCGCACGTTTAATCCACGATTGTGAGTCTACACTCTCGTAATACCAACGCATGATTCCGGCTGCACCATCGACTTGCGCCGCAAACCCTTTGTACTTGGTTAGGCGTGGGTCATTGGTATCACAGCTATCGCATACCCCATACCCAGTGGCCCAATCGAGCTGGCGTTGGCTTGGGGTTTTGTCAGACACCAAACTTTGCTCCTTTTGCAATTTTACGAGCAAATACTTAGGGTTAATCCGGTATGTTTCCGCGGTTTGATAAATAATTTCGCTAACCGGCCGCGTCACGCCGGTCAGGTCAGTCATAGACATGGTGGCAAGCGGACTATTTTTGGTTTTCAAAAAAGTCTGAATTTCACTTCGGCCCAAACTCTGCCAATCCTGTAATTCCTGGTCAGAAATAATCGAATGCGGGTTGAACTCGGCGGCAAGGAGCGGGGATTTTAAAAATGAAGTTACAAGTAAAGACAACAAAACTATCAGGGGGATACGAGATGTACGCATAGGTTTAAAGTATAGCATATTTTATACGCTTAGCGTACTATTATAGATAGATTACATTTACTATGTCTGAAATATCATCACCCCTTGAAAATTCAAGGCCAGAACTGGTGGCCGTAGAGCATATTCACCCGGCACTGGGAGCTTTACATTGGCAAAATTTTTTAAAAAAATTAAGTAATGGTGAAAGTGAGGATAGGGCTCGAGTAGAATTATTCAAGCGATTGTGCGCTGATAGCACTGAGTCTGACGTCGAAGTGTATAAACTGCCATTGCTGGATACCGATATTGAGTTGGCCGGTGCGGAGCTCAAAGCCTATGTACGTGGTCAATTTGAGCCACAAAATTCATTTTTGGTTAAGTCCGGGCCAAGGCCCGATAAACAGCGTTTACCCGAAGTGGCCAATTTGGAGTGGGACAGCGGTATACAGCGGGAAGTAGCTTCGCTGTCCGAAGTAGACCGTCTTGAGCTAAAATATACACGCTTATACTATGAAGTCGTGCAAGCCTTGCATTTTGCCGAGTCTGATGGTGAATCTCTTCAACTGCAAGTTGTTCAGGACCGATTACTAGTCATGAAACAAGAAACATTGAGTTTGCGCCAGCTGGATATAAGTAAATCAAACAACTTAACCAAGGTACGGGATACTTATTTTCAGTTATATTCAGAATTACAAACAATTAAAAAGCAGCTCGATGAGTATAACAAATAGAAAAACCAGGACCTCTTGTGTTTTTTGGCTAAAATTGCTAGAGTTTGGGCATGACTGGTAAATTATCCATTGTTGCGACCCCCTTGGGAAATTTGGGGGATATGACAGCCCGGGCCAAGGAAGTGTTGGCCGAGGCTACCGTTGTGTTATGCGAAGATACCCGCGTGACCCGGCCACTTTTGACGCATTTCGGCATTACCACACCGACCGAGAGTTACCATCAACACAGCGGGGCGTCGCGTGTGCAAGCAATTATTGAACGCTTAGGTCGCGGTGAACATTTGGCCTTGGTAACCGATGCTGGTACGCCAGGTATTAGTGATCCGGGCAATGTTTTGATTGGTGAACTAGTAAACCAGCTTGGCGAGGCGGTTGAAATTGTGGCTGTACCAGGCCCGTCAGCCGTGGTGGCCGCTCTCTCAATTTCGGGCATGCCAACAGACAAATTTTTGTTCCTTGGTTTTCCGCCACACAAAAAAGGCCGCCAAACATTTATGCGCGAGGTCGCGCAAAGTCCTTTTACCACTGTATTTTACGAATCAAATCACCGCATTGAAAAATGTTTAAAAGAATTGGCGGCTGTGCTCGAACCTGAGCGTGCGATGTGCGTGATGCGTGAGTTAACCAAAAAATTTGAAAGCGTGTATCGTGGCACAATCACCGAAATTGCGGCCAAAAAAATTCCGGCCAAAGGCGAGTTCGTCGTGATTGTAAGTGGAAACAGAAATTAATCGTCATTTATGGAAAAATATTATTTAACCACCACCCTCCCATACGTAAACGCAGACCCGCACATTGGGTTTGCGCTCGAAATTATTCAGGCTGACGCACTGTGCCGCTACCAGCGATTGTTGGGGCGCGAAGTTGTTTTTAATACAGGCACGGACGAACATGGTCTCAAGATTTTCCGCAAGGCCGAAGAAGCGGGGATTAGTGCACAAGCGTATTGCGATGAGTATGCGGTTCGTTTTGGCGCCCTAAAAGACGCACTGAATTTAACTTACACCAATTTTATCCGCACCACCGACGCACACCACAAAGCCGCGGCGCAGGAATTTTGGAAGCGCTGCTTAGCTAGTGGCGATATTTACAAAAAAGAGTATCAGGTTAAATATTGTGTTGGTTGTGAGCTGGAAAAAACAGATTCCGAATTGGTTGATGGGCGCTGTCCAATTCACCCCAAGATGGACATTGAATTGATTCAAGAAGAAAATTATTTTTTTAAATTTTCGCGGTTTGAAAAACCACTGCTCGAGTTATATGCGGCGCAGCCAGATTTTGTGGTACCAGCGAATCGTCAGGAAGAAATTAAAAAATTTGTGGAGCGTGGTTTGCAAGATTTTAGTATTTCGCGCTTAAAAGCAAAAATGCCGTGGGGTGTGCCTGTGCCAAACGATGATGAACAGGTGATGTATGTGTGGTTTGATGCGCTCGTAAATTATATTTCCACCCTTGGTTGGCCAGATGCCAACAGTGGTTACAATGATTTTTGGCCAGGTGTGCAGGTGGCAGGTAAAGATAATTTGCGTCAGCAATCGGCCATGTGGCAGGCCATGTTAATGTCCGCTAAATTGCCAACTTCCAAACAAATTTTCATCCACGGTTTTATGACGGCCGATGGCCAGAAAATAAGTAAATCGCTCGGTAATGGGGTGAATCCGCTCGAGCTGGTGCAAAAATATGGTACAGATGCGGTGCGTTATTATTTGCTTGGCGCATTGCCAGCGTATGATGACGGTGACTATAGCCAAAGCAAATTCGAGGATTTTTATACTGCCCATTTGGTAAACGGAATTGGTAATTTAACCTCGCGTGTACTCACAATGACCGAAAAATATACGGAGAATCGTGTGCCAGCGTTGGCACCAGATTGCTTTGGGGTTACCGAATTTTGGCAGCAGTATGATGCCGCGATTAATAAGTATCAGTTCGACGAAGTGGTACGTTTGGTCAATGAATTTGTGTCTAAAATCGATGGTTTGATTTCTACCCAAAAACCATGGGAGCAGGCCAAGAATGGCGTTGATATCAAACCGCTCCTATACCAATTGGTCGAGGGTTTACGTCACCTTGCGCGCGCGATCGCACCATTGTTGCCAGCCGCGGCCGAAAAATTAACCGCCCGCTTGGGTCTGTCTAACGAGGATCACGCTGCTGCAGGCACCACGACTTGGGGGCAGTTACCCGAAAATGCTATACTAAGCAAAGGTGAGCCGCTTTTTCCGCGGCTAGCTGCTTAATTATTTTTTTATGCCTTGGTTTGACCTAAGCCTGATAATTGTTATCGGTGGTTTTGCGTTATTTGGTCTGTGGTTTGGTTTCATCCACACGCTTGGGTCACTAGCTGGTACCCTGGTGGGTGCGTATGTGGCGAGTCGGTATTATGAACCAATGGCCCAGTGGCTCATTCACATCACAGGTTGGCAGGGGAATACAGCCCGAGTCGTCATGTTTATTCTAGCGTTTTTGGTAATCAGCCGTTTAGTCGGGTTTGCATTCTGGTTGGTGGATCGTTTGCTCAGTATTATTACGCGTTTACCTTTCATTAGTTCAATCAATCATATTTTGGGCGCGGCCCTTGGGTTTTTGGAAGGTTTGCTCACGATTGGTTTAGCGATTTATTTTATTGAGCGCGTACCACTTTCGACCGAGATTATGCAAATGATTGCAAATTCCAAAGTGGCGGCTCAGGCTAGTCGGACGGCCAATGTATTTATCCCGCTTTTGCCAGACGCACTCAATCTCTTAAAATCAACCGTGGATTTCGTCCAGCACAAATTTAAATAAAGTCCATGATTATCGACACCCATTGCCACATTCAATTCAAAGGCCAGGACGCGGAGCGCGAGGCCATTATTCAGCGTTCGCGCGAGCGCGGGATTATTTTTAATTTGGTGGGGACACAAAAAGATACGAGTAAGCGGGGGGTGGAATTGGCGATGAAGCACGAAGATATGTATGTGAGTCTGGGCACGCACCCGAACCATTTATTCCCCACACATATTGATGAGGAAGAAAGCCACTTTATGTCGCGCGAAGAGGATTTTGACGCTGCATATTACGAGGAGATTTTTAACCTGGCGCCAGACAAAGTAATTGGAGTGGGGGAATGTGGTTTGGATTTATTTCACTTGCCGCCAGACGTGCCGCTCGAAACAGTGTTAGAAAAACAAAAAAACGTGTTCAAAAAACACGTTGCGTTTGCAATTGCGCATGATTTGCCGCTGGTGATTCATGTGCGTGATGCGCACGATCACATGATCGAACTCCTTAAACAAATTGAATTACCAAAACAGCGCGGCACCATTCATTGCTACACTGGCAATTGGGCGTTTGCGCAAGAATATTTGAAACTTGGTTTTTACCTTGGTTTTACTGGTGTTATTACTTTTCCCGCAAAAAAAACAAACCCAGCCCAACAAGAATCATTGTGGGAAGTAATTCGCAATATGCCCGAGGATCGGATTGTGGTCGAAACTGATGCGCCATATCTCGCGCCACAAAAATTCCGTGGCGAACGTTGCGAACCATGGATGACCGAAGAGTGTGTGAAGAAAATCGCCGAACTCCGCGGTAAATCAGTCGAGGAAATGGAAGCGATTATTTTTGCAAATACCAAGCGTTTGTTCTACAAAATTAAGTAGTATCTTGACAATCGTTCACTGATTAGTTAGGGTGAAGAGGTCGGCCTTCAGCACCGCACTACGGCAGTGTGGCGCATCCCTTCACGAATGAAATCGGCACCATTCGGGCAAGGCTGGCACGGTCATCGGAGTGTGACTTTGGGCTCCCACCTAATGTACGCTCCGTTGACCTCCTTCATAAATAAAAAGAGACCCTAAGGCCTCTTTTTTGTTCTAAAATCAAGTTCGGTAACCCTTGTCGTGCTCGTTAAAAAACCTTATACTGCTAGAGATTTATCCCCCTATGTCTGACCTAACCAAACGCGTGGAGCGACTCCGCGCCCAAATCAATGACCTGCGTTATCGCTACCATGTTTTGAATGATCCCGAAGTGACGGACGCGATGTATGACGGGCTCATGGGTGAACTCAAAAAGATTGAAGCCGAGCATCCGGATTTGGTAACACCGGATTCGCCAACGCAGCGGGTGGCAGGGAAGCCGGCGGATAAATTTACCAAAATCACGCACGTGGTGCCGCAGTGGTCGTTTAATGATGCCTTTGATGAGAATGATATTGTGGAGTGGCAGGAGCGGATTTTAAAAATGCTCGAAAAGAGCGAGGGCAAGCGGCCGACCGATATTTCGTATGTGTGCGAGTTAAAAATTGACGGCTTGCACATGGTTTTGACCTACGAAAATGGGCGTTTGGTCAACGGTGCCACGCGTGGCGATGGTGCCGTGGGCGAGGATGTGACGCAGAATGTGCGCACGATTCAAAGTGTGCCGCTGGTGTTGCATAAACCAGTTTCCATTGTGGCCGAAGGCGAGGTGTGGTTGTCGGCCAAAATGTTGGATGCAATTAATAAAGAACGCGAAGCCGCTGGTGAAGCGTTGTTTGCTAATCCGCGCAATGCGGCCGCAGGCGCGATTCGCCAGCTTGATGCGTCGATTGTGGCCAAGCGCAAACTCGCACTCACGGCGTATGATATTTCGCTTGTTACAAACGGGGCGCTTAAACTCGGTACGCAAGAAGAAGAATTGCAAACGCTCAAAGAATTAGGTTTTAAAACTGACACACACTGGCGCGTCGTAAAAAGTGTAGAGGAAATCATGAAGTTTTGGGAAGAGTGGCAAGACAAAAAAACCACGCAAGATTTTTGGATCGATGGCGTAGTTATCAAAGTGAATCAAAAAAAATATCAGGACGCGCTTGGTTTTACGGGCAAAGCGCCGCGCTGGGCGATTGCGTTTAAGTTTCCGGCCGAACAAGGAACCACGCGTATTACCGATGTGTATGTGCAGGTTGGGCGCACGGGTGCGCTTACCCCCGTAGCCTTAATGGAACCAGTTAAATTGGCTGGGACGACCGTAACGCACGCGACCCTGCATAATTTCGAAGAAATTGAACGCCTCGGCGTACGCATTGGCGACACTGTGGTCGTGGAAAAAGCGGGCGATATTATTCCCAAAGTGGTGCGCGTGCTCGACAAAATGCGCACTGGCAGTGAGAAAAAAATCAAAGAACCTACCAAGTGTCCGATTTGTGGATCGGGTGTTACTCGCCAGGATACTGCTGATAAAAAACAGGTGAAATCTGTGGCGTTGTTTTGCGTGAACCCAAAATGTTTTGCCCAAGAATTGGAACGCTTAATTCACTTTGTGTCCAAACGCGCGTTTGATATTGATGGTTTGGGCGAGAAAATTGTGGAGCAGTTAATGCAAGAGGGTTTGGTCAAAAACGCGGCCGACTTTTTTACCCTCACACAGGGAGACATTGAACCACTCGAACGTTTTGCGGAAAAATCAGCCGAGAATTTAATTAATTCCATTGCTGTCGCTCGGACGGTTTCGCTTGCGCGCTTTGTGTACGCGCTTGGCATTCGTCATGTGGGCGAAGAAACGGCTATTCGTTTGGCCGAACATTTTGGCGAGCTTAAAAAAATTCAGCTCGCTTCACTCGAAGCTTTACAAGCCGTGCCAGACATTGGTCCGCGTGTAGCTGAATCGATTGTCGAATATTTTGCCGACCAGGCGAATCAGGATTTAATTGCTGATTTGCAAGCACATGGCGTTAAAGTGGCGAAAGCGGACAAGCCAAGTGCGGCCGGCCCGCTCACGGGGCAATCGTTTGTCCTGACTGGTGGCTTGGAGTCCATGAGTCGCGACGAAGCCAAAGACCGTTTGCGTGCGCTCGGCGCCACAATTTCGGAATCAGTTAGTAAAAAAACAAGTTATGTGGTGGTTGGGACTGATCCAGGCAGTAAATACGAGAAGGCCAAGGCTTTGGGTGTGGCAATTCTGGACGAAGCGGGCCTACTTAAATTTTTTAAATAAAAAACACCCCGATTGGGGATAACAAAAACAACCCTTTTGGGGTTGTTTGGGGTGCGGGGGAACGGGGCAGCGATCGAATCGTCCTACCCCGGGTTCGTGGATATCGGCTTGGTCCTTTGGGGGACCGGGCGGTAGGAGGGAGGCGCAATCACTCAAGAGAAGGGAGAACGAACACTCAAACCTTGGCCGCCGAACACCGGCAGGTGGGCCACGAACCACTTATAGTACACTATATTTAAGGCGTGTCGTCAAGCCCTTGTGAAACTTGGGGGAATTCGCTACACTAGAGGCATACTTTTTGTGTATGAGTTTAACTGTTGCCGACATTGAAAAAATCGCGGGCCTGGCCCGTTTATCATTAA
>CAYQNA010000008.1:5902-42969 GCA_964418775.1 uncultured Gammaproteobacteria bacterium | reverse complement strand
CTGGCAAGTCAGAGCTGACCCACAAAATGAGAAGGCCCGAACTAATAAGCCCAAAGATCGCCGTCCACACGACAAACCGGCGTAGACGAGCCCAAAACGACTTTTTAGGGCCCTTGTCCCGGCGGGGACCTCGTCGGCTGGGGTGAAAAATATACCCCAGAAGCTTTTTGAGCCAACGGAAAGGGACCAAAATCAACCAACCAAGCCAGCTTAACCAGCCAGACCGGCTGGGTGGCCGGGACGGATTTCGGGAAGAGCCATCGGACTGGCTACCTAGGTACCCATAGGAGCGCTTTGGGGACAAGTGGTCACTCATAAAATAGCTAAAATAAGCCAAAATTCAGTCGTAAGTGCTATTGTACCACAACCTGGCCATCTTGACAAAAAGGCCAAAATATGGTATAGTGTCGCTTCAGTTATGAGGTACCGCTAAGGTATCTTTTATATTATTTATGAACTACCTGTCACTAAAGAAAGTCCAGACAATTGCCCTTTCCTTAGCGTTCATGATCTTGGCTCCCCAGGCTGTACAGGCTCAGTCCTTTACTGCCAGCATCCCAATGATGATTACCATGACAACCACCCCTGGTGGTGCCAACGCAGTCATGGCTAACCTTGAACCTGCTACCCCAGCCCCTAAAGCTGATTTCCCAGAGGCTGCCCAGCGCCCAGCTCGTCGTACGATGTTTGTGGTGGCTACAGCTTACTCTAGTGAGCCTGGCCAAACAGACAACACCCCTTGTATTCCAGCCATGTCGAGTTTTGACCTTTGTGCTAATTTTGCCAAAACTGGTGTGGAAGATACAATTGCGGCCAATGACTTGAGTCTTGGTACCAAGGTTCGTTTTCCAGAGTTGTTTGGTGATAAGGTCTTTACGGTTCGTGACCGTATGAACAGCAAGTATACGGGTAAAAGTCGTATTGACTTCTGGATGAACGAGAAAGGTGATGCGATCCACTTTGGTGCTCAGCGCATCAAGATGGAAGTACTCTAAAAAACGTAAAAAACAAAAACCTCGGGTCAACCGGGGTTTTTGTTTGAGGTACGGGTGGGAATCGAACCCGCGCATAGGGGTTTTGCAGACCCCCGCCTTACCACTTGGCTACCGTACCAGTGCTGCCAGTGTAGCACAGGAAAGGCATAAAATCAAGCGTCCAAGAGGCGGACAAAATCGCTTATTTATGCTACTATGATATCACGATTATGAAGTGGAAAACGGTCGGCTATAAGGGGGCGTGGTACGCCTTGCGCGGACTAATGTATGGGAAGCGAGCCCTGGTTTGGACTGGGCGTCTTGGGTTGCGCGTAATTGAGCCGATGCGCAAATGGTACCGCAGCGTGATTGGTTTTCGCTTATACAAACTTTCTTTTTATTTAAAAAAACGGGCGGCCCTGGTGGGGTTTGTGCGTAAGTACACGCCGGGTCATTTTTTTGCCCAGCGTTATATTTTGCAAGTTGGTGCGCTCCTGCTTTTTTTATTTTTGGCCTGGCCACAAACACGCTTTTACGAACAACCGCTAGAATACACCGAAATTCCAGGGCGCCAGACTTTGTTGTACACATTGGTTGGTCCTGGTGAACAGGATTTTGCGGCAGACTTAACTACGAATGACGAAGTTTTGGTCGATGTTTCGATTCCTGACTTGTCGTGGAACGAAGGTGCGGTCGGAATTGAACCGGGCGGTCTAGGACGCACCAATGTTTACACCGATACCAACCAGCCAAACACCGCGAACTTTGCGCTTGTTAAACCATATCGCACCCAGCCAGTGGTCACTACACCTACAACGCCGACGCCAACTCGCCCACGCGAAATTTTGGTTTACACAATTAAACCTGGTGACGTACTTGGCAGCATTGCTGGGCAATTTGGGATTTCGATCAACACAATATTAACCGTCAACAAATTAACTGCACGTTCAATTATTCGACCTGGCGACACACTAAAAATTTTACCAGTTGATGGTGTGACGCACGTAGTTAAAAAGGGTGATACAATTTCTAAAATTGCCCAGTTGTACGGAGCTAAAAACGCCGACATTTCGCAATATAATAATTTTGGCGAAAGTGGTAGCGGCTTAACGGTTGGCAAAGAAATTATTGTGCCATACGGTCGTGCGATTGTTACCGCCACAACTGGTGGTACAAAAAACCCGCCAACTGGCGTTGTCGTGACCCAAAAACCAGTGGCTGGGCCAACACCCGGTGCCTCGGTTGCGTCAGCTAACGCTTCGGGCTTTATTTGGCCAAGTGGGGCAACAATTGTGACTCAGTATTTTGGCTGGAAACACACCGGTATGGATATTGCGGGCAAAATCGGCTTACCAAACTATGCGGCTAAAGCCGGTACAGTTGTTAAATCACAATGTGGTTGGAACGGTGGTTATGGTTGTTACATTATTCTTGACCACGGCAATGGTGTGCAAACTTTGTATGGACACAATACACAATTACTTGTTAGTCCGGGCGAATACGTAACTCAAGGTCAAGTAATTGGTTTACTTGGTAGCACGGGCCGTTCGACAGGGCCCCACTTGCACTTTGAGGTGCGCATCAATGGTAAGCAGGTTAACCCTTTGACGTATATTAAGCGTTAGTGTGTACCGCTACGGAATAGCAGTGCTTCGCTAATATGCGGCGGGCCAATCACGACTGAGCCAGCTAGATCCGCAATTGTTCGGGCCAAACGGAGTATGCGCACGAGACCGCGACCAGTGAGCTGATATTGGTGGTGTGCTTTTTCTAGAATTGATTCTACAGCTGGAGCAAACGGACGCCAGGCGCGAATTGCGCGCATGGTAAGTTCACTGTTACGACAATGCTGGCGCTCGTATTGTAATTGATGTGCCAGGATTACACGCTCCCGAATTGCGGCTGAATTTTCGCGCTCAGCTAAACTTTGAATTTTTTCCCACTCTAAACGCGGGACTTGAATATGCATGTCTATACGGTCCAGTAGTGGACCACTGATTTTTTTACGATAATGAACTACAGCAGCAGTCGAGCAAACACAAGGACGTTCAGGATCGGTTGCATATCCGCACGGGCACGGATTTTGACTGGCCACTAATAAAACTTGAGCTGGAAATTGCAATGTGTTTTGGGCGCGCGCAATTGTGACATATCCATCTTCGAGTGGTTGACGGAGTGACTCAAGCGCTTGCTGTGGAAATTCAGGTAATTCATCCAAAAATAAAACGCCGCGATGTGCCAAAGAAATTTCACCGGGCCGCGGATGTTGCCCACCGCCGACGAGTGCAGCTGCGCTAGCGCTGTGATGCGGAGCACGAAATGGACGTGACAACTCCAGTGGTTGTCCAGGAATAATTTGTCCGCTAACTGAATAAATTGTGCCAACTTCCAGCAGCTCATCCGCGGTTAGCGGTGGCAAAATACCGGGGAGCGCACGAGCTAACATTGTTTTGCCCGAACCGGGCGGTCCGGAAAACAAAACGTTATGCCCTCCGGCGGCCGCGATTTCCAAACCACGTTTTGCACTTTCTTGACCGGCAATGTCTGCAAAATCAATCTGAGTTGGCGTTGCACTTGTAATCACCGATGCACTTGTGACAAACTCAATGACTGCGCTACCCTGAAAATGACGGAGTGTCGCACTAAGCGACGCAATTGGGATAATCGCTATTCCTGTAACCAAAGAAGCTTCGGCTACGGTGTCGATTGGCACCAACACTTCGGTATAGCCGTGCTCCTTGGCAAATCGCACGACTGGCAAAATTCCTGGTCCACCACGCACTGTTCCATCGAGGGCGAGCTCGCCAACAATGATTGTTTTTGCCAAGCGTTCGGGGTCAATCCCAAGCTCGGCCGCACACATGCCCACGGCCATTGGCAAATCAAACCACGCGCCTTCTTTGCGCACACTGGCCGGCGCTAAATTGACCGTAATTCCCTTGCCATGTGGCCAAGCAAGTTGAGAATTTTTCCACGCCACCCGAATACGTTCTTTGGCTTCCTGAATTGCGGCATCGGGCAGCCCTACAATTTGAAATCCGGGCCACCCCGGACTAATATCAACCTCGACGGTCACCAACGTTGCCTGCAAGCCGACCACGGCCGCAGAATACACAATTACAAACATAGCCCTCCTTAATTAAGAATTATTGCCGAATAGGCATGACAATGTACAAAAAATCAGTTTTCCCTTTTGGTCTTAGCACACATGGTGCGTCGGCGTTGTTTATACCAAATTCAACATTTTCAGTGTCAATGTGCTGTAAGCCGTCGAGCACGTAACGGTGATTCAATAAAATCGCATTTGGGTCGCCTGTGACTTCAGCCTCGACTTCGGAATTATGTTCACCTGTCTGCGCATTTGTGGACGAAACCTTCACAGTGCCCGGAGCATTCGTAACTGCAAACGAAACGGCATTTACACCTGCGGCAGTAAAAATACTGGCCGCTTTAATTTTGTTTGAAAGCTGCGATACTGGAAAACTGGCCAGAGTTTTGAATGAGTTGGGGATAATTTGTGCATAGTCTGGATATCTTCCCTGGATCAAACGCGCAGTCATTTCGAAGTTATTAAAACGCACTGCAATTTGATTTTGACTGACCCACAGACGAACCTGCTGCTCACCTTCAGTACCGCCAGTACCGAGCAAACGCGTTAACTCGTAGGCCACGCGACCAGGTACAATGCATTTAATGTCAGAATCAGCGCCTTGGATCACTGGGACACGCGCTTCGGCCAAGCGATATGAGTCAGTGGCCGCCAACATTAAGCCTTGGTAACGTTCGGTGAGGAATGAAAACAACACACCAGATAACTCCGGACGGATTTCATTTTTGGAAACCGCAACCACGGTTTTAGTCAGGGCTTCGCGCAGCGGTTTAGCCGCGAGCACGTACGCATGTTCTTCTTCGATCTGTGGCAAAACCGGAAACTCGTCCGCTGGCAGACCCTTAATTTTGGTTTTTGAAGCTCCGGCACCGAGCGTAAGTTGGCCATTTTCCCATACAATCTCGACCTGCTCTTGGTTTAACAAATTAACTGACTCAGCGAGCATGCGCGCTGGTACTGTGGCTGACCCAATCTCATCGACCCGAGCACGTACTTGAGCCCGAATTGCTACCTCAAGGTTTGTAGAAATGAACTCTACCTTGGACTCAGATGCTTGAATAAGCACATTACCCAAAATTGGTAGGTGTGCGTGTTTGCCTGCTAGTGGAGTTGTAAGATCCAGTGCGTTTTTCAAGTTATCCCGAGTACAGATAAAGCGCATATTGGTTATATTTATAAAATTTTTTAATAATAGTAATAGTAGTAGCTGTGGAAAAGTGGATAAGCCTGAAATTTTTGCAAAACTCAGCGCTGTTTTGGCTCAAATCGGCTGTGGAAATTCAGTGTCCAATTGTTGAATAGATTTGGGATAACTTTTGTATCTCGTAGCTCGCTGTGAATAACTTTTGATTTATACACTTGGGTGTTGAAAATTCTGTGCATGATTTGTCCCAAAACTTATCCACTTGTTAGTTGTGGTTATCCCCACAAATGTGAATAACTAAGGGGTGTTTGCGTATAGGCGCTGCTTAATCATATCCACATCTTGTTTGAGTTTTAGGTCGCTATCGAGCTCGCGCTCGACTTTGCTGTGTGCGTGCATGGCTGTGGTGTGGTCGCGTTTACCAAGCTCTTCGCCAATCGCTGGGAAGGAAAGCTTTAATTCCTCACGGAGCAGGTACATGATTACCTGGCGAGGGAAGGCGATGCGTTTTTCGCGACTCTTGCCTACAATATCATCGAGTTTTACGTCGTAAAAACGAGAGACTTCAGCAACCAACTCGCGCGGTGTGAGAGAGCGACGCATGTTTTGCTCAGCATAGCTGGTCAAAATACTACGCACACTATCCATGGTTGGCTCAATGTTGCGGAGCTGGTGCATGGCAATGACTTTATTGAGTGCGCCCTCTAGCTCACGGATGTTGTTTTGGACATTGGTCGCAATGAGTTGCAGGAGTTCAACCTTGATCGGAAATTCCTTTTCCTGACATTTGGCTTGCAAAATCGCCACACGTGTTTCGAGGTCTGGGGTCGAAATATCGGCAATCATTCCCCACTCCAGACGACTGCGCAGACGGTCGTCTAAGCCAGGGATTGCCTTTGGCGGACGGTCACTGGTGAGTACGACTTGTTTGCCTTGTTGGTGGAGTTCGTTAAATGTGTGGAAAAATTCCTCTTGGGTTTGCTCTTTGCCGCCAATAAATTGGATGTCGTCGATGAGGAGGAGATCTACATTGCGGTAACGGTCCTTAAATTCACGGGCACGACCTTCTTTAACAGCACTAATAAATTCGTTCGTGAATTTCTCTGAACTTACGTACATGATTTTGGTGGCTGGATTAGCCTCGAGCATGGTGTGGCCAATCGCCTGGAGTAAGTGGGTTTTACCCAGTCCTACTCCACCGTAGATAAAGAGCGGATTGTAGGCTTCGCCTGGACGAGCAGCCACAGCCTGGGCTGCGGCGTGGGCGAGCTCATTTCCCTTGCCCACCACAAACATGGAAAAGGTGTATTTTGGGTTCAACCCAAACTGTTGCAATAGTACTGCATGGCGTGGATTGGTGGTCGGAGTAGCGGGCGCAGTATTACTAAAGGACTGAGCGGGTGGTGTAGTGCTGTGTGCAATTGGTGAAATTTCGGGCGCTGCGGTAGGGGTGGCGCACTCTTGTTCGGCGACATTTTTAATATTTTCGACCACGTAACTGACTTTGCGGATTGGTTTGCCAGTAATTCGCTCTAGAGATTTGACGACATCAGTGTGGAATTTTTTTTCAAACCACGATTTAGTAAAATCTTGAGGTACACACACCACAACTTCACCGTTCTCAAGTGAACGGATACCTGTTTGTCTAAACCAGGTGGTAAAGTTAGCCTTGGTGAGTTTAAGTTCAAACTCAGCCAAAACTGCCTGCCAGATTTCGTAGTTTGTCATAAGTTACCCCATTGTAACACAGTTTGGATAAAGCAAAAATTATGTAGATTTAGATAAAAAGTGGGTAAGCTGGGGATAAACTGTGGACATTGTGGATAACTTTTTAAAATATGCGGATTTTAAGGCTACATTGACAAAAAATTTAATTACCAGTATACTGTGCATATTATTCTTTCTTGGTATGCCTAAACGTACTTATCAACCAAAAAAACGCACTCGGGCCAAGGTGCATGGCTTCCGCTCGCGGATGGCCACAAAAACTGGCCGGACCGTATTAAGCCGCCGCCGCGCTAAAGGCCGCAAGCGCCTCACGGTTAGCGACGAACTCAAGGGTAAGCGTACTCGCAAAACCCGTTAAAAAACAGTC
Source organism: uncultured Gammaproteobacteria bacterium (assembly GCA_964418775.1). Taxonomy (GTDB): domain Bacteria; phylum Patescibacteriota; class Patescibacteriia; order Magasanikbacterales; family UBA922; genus 2-12-FULL-41-16. The sequence continues at coordinate 35,647 of CAYQNA010000008.1, read as the reverse complement.
CCGACCCGTTCGGGACTCTTTTTTTATGCTCCCCCGCCCCAATCGCCTAACACGCACGCGCGACTTTGAACTCCTGTTTGCCCAGGGGCGGTTTGCTGGTGGTGCGTTTGTAACTTTGAAATTTTGGAAAATTGATCCAAACTTTGAGCCCAAACGTGAACTCAAGGCCGACGATTTAAAGATTGGAATTTTGGTGAGCAAAAAAGTTAGCAAACGTGCGGTCATACGTAACCGCCTTAAACGTCAGGTGCGTGAAATTGTTCGCCTTTTGCACCGCGACGGACGTATCCCCGTAGGCTATTTGCTCGTGTTCAGTGTTAAAGTCGAGGCCAAAGACCAGGAGTACGTTATACTCGAGGCCGATGTACATGGTGTACTAAAGCGTACTCGCCTACTTCAGTAGTATGACAACATGGCAATGCCTTTTCCGTGCGCCGCGTCAACCAGTGCTCTGGCTGATTCGTCTGTACCAACGAACAATTTCTCCAGACCACGGGTGGTTTAAACATCTGTATGAACCCTACGGGTTTTGTCGGTTCACACCCACGTGCAGTCAGTATGGGTACGAAGTAATTGAGCGTTATGGCCTAATTCGTGGCGTACCAAAATCGGTCTACCGGATTGTTCGTTGTAACCCTTGGAACCCCGGTGGCGAGGATAAACCCTGAATAAACTGTGTATAAAAAAACATCCCGATTACCTCAGGATGTTTTTTGTTTACAATATTCTATACTTATTTTTGGATTGTTTGTTCTTTGAGCCAAGCAATCACTTTGCGATTCTGTACGATGCTGTGGATTGTTTCGTGTACTTCTGGATTATCAAGCTGCTTAATATAGTCAGGATTTTCCTTGTATACTTCCTTCATGTGGGCAATTTCGGCGGCAACCTCGTCTTCGGTTGCAAATAAGTTTTGTTCTTTGGCAACTTGGCGTGAAACCAAAGCAGCCTTGGCACGCTTGATTGCTTGGTCTTTGAATCCTTCTTCAAGTTCTGCCTGAGTTTTCTTAATGTCATTTAAGTACTGCTCGACCGATACACCGTTGCGTTCAAGATCACGAGTCAATTCGTAGAACATTTTGCGGCGCTCAGCGTCCACGAGCACTTCTGGGATTTCACCAAACTTTGACTCAGCCACAACCGTGTCGAGCATTTCAATTTCCGCTTGCTGGTCAGCCTTAGTCGCTGATTCTTTACCTAGGTTGGTACGCAAGAGATCGCGTAATTTTTCCACACTATCCTGGCCAAGGGCTTTGGCAAAAGCTTCGTCAAGCGCTGGCATTTGGCGTTCAAATACATCGTGCGCCTTTACTTTAATATCAATGTTTTTTCCAGCCAAGTGTTTTTGGTAGTGTGTGGCCGGGAAATCAAGTGAAAATTCGCGTTCATCCCCCTTCTTCATACCTTGAACCTTTTCGTTAAAGCCTGGAATGTAGTGTTCTTCGGACAAGTACACACGATAATTTTTTGCCTGGCCACCATCTACAGGCACTTTGTTAATAGACATGTCCATGTCGAGCAAGATCATATCATCGCCAGTCGCCTCACCCGCCTTAACAACTTCTTTGGCCTGGAGTTTGCGTAAATTCTCGACCACTTCTTCCACCTGAGTGTCGGTTACAGGTTTTTCTTCTCGCTTGATTTTAATTTTTTTCAAATCAGCCACAGTTACTTCAGGAAGTAACGAAGCCACGGCCACATACACAATGTCATTGCCTGGGGCCATTTTTTGCAGGTCAACCTTCGGCATGCCAACTACATCGAGTTTTTCCTCGGTTACTGCCTGGTAGTAAGTTTCCTTTACGAGTGGTTCGAGCGCTTCCTGGAGCAAGGCCATTTCGCCAACCGTGCGCTTAACCAAATCAAAAGGTGCCTTGCCTGGGCGGAAGCCAGCGATTTTTTGACGCTGTGAAACCCGTTCAGCCGCTTTTACGAGCTGAGCTTCGTAATCGGCAGGGGTAATTGTAATCGTCAATTCCACCTGTGACTGAGGCAAATCTTTGCGTGTGTAGGACATACAATAGGCTTAAAATACAGAAAAAGTGGGGTAATTATGCGTCACTTTGGTCAAAAAGTCAAGCATGGTATACTGAGTCATATTTCTCTATGCCCCGCCCACTTTTTTTGATTATTGATGGTAATGCGATTATTCACCGGGCCTACCATGCGTTGCCGCCGCTGACATCCCCAAGCGGTGAGCCAGTCCAGGCCGTGTACGGGTTCATGTCCATGCTTTTAAAGGTTTGGGCGCAGTATCAACCCAGCTATATTGCGGCTTGTTTTGACGTTGAGGGAGGCACATTTCGCGATGCGCTTTTTACGGCCTATAAGGAAAAACGTGTTCGCGCGGACGATGATTTGTATGCCCAAATTCCTCTGGTGCGCGAAATGGTGGCGGCCTGTGGTTTTCCAATCTTTGATAAAACTAATTACGAAGCTGACGATGTGATTGGGACGTTGTGCGCGCAGGCCGTAAAAGCCAATGACGAAGTCGAGGTGCTCGTGCTTACGGGTGACATGGATTTGCTACAGTTGGTTACAGACCGCGTAAAGGTTTGTTTGCTGCGTAAAGGGCTTAGTGAGTCGCGCGTATTTGACCGGGCACTTGTAAAAGAGGTGTATGGTTTTTCGGCCGAAGAAGTAATTGATTACAAGGCGTTGCGTGGCGATACGTCGGATAATATTCCGGGCGTGCCAGGCATTGGTGAAAAAACTGCGACGGCGTTACTGCAAAAAGTTGGGCCAGTGGCTGAAATTTACAAACAATTAGCCAAGCCAGACTCGGTTTTGGCCAAAGAATTTTCCAAAGGTGTGCTCGCTAAACTCGAAGCTGGCCGCGAAAGTGCGGAACTCAGTCGTACAATTGCCACGATTGAATGCAATGTTCCGGACATCACACTAAAGTTGGCCGATGCAGCTGTGGCGAAATTTAATGTCGAGGCGGCCAGTAAAAAAATTAATGAATTTGGGATTGTTTCCCTGCTAAAACGTTTGCCTGGTGCATCTAAGGCGGAATTTACCGCGGACGTCCCAAAAAAACGCAAAAATACGACCTGGTCACTAGCCGTAGTCGACACCAAATCATGGTCAAATTTTTTTCGCGATTGGCAAAAGACGCCAGCTTATATCATCCGTGAAGTTGCTGGTACTGCCAGTCGCACCTGGGATTGGGAAGGTCTAGTGATTGGTTTTGAACAAAAAGCCTTTTGGCTCTCCAAAGCCGTGCTCGAAAAACATGCGGATGACGCGGTAAAACTATTTAGTGAGCCAAAAAAACAAGCGATTGGCCATGACCTTAAAGAAGTGGCAAAGGTCGTGCTAGCGTTGGGCGGCCGCTTCGACAATCAGCTGTCCGACATCATGGTCGCCTCATACATTTTGAATTCGAGTTTACGTGCGCATGACCTGGCCACATTGGCGCTTCGTGAAGCAGACGTGACATTGCCCGCAGCTGACCAGGCTAATTTATTTGGGGCCTCGACTGACCACACTGTGCAAGCGGTCACAGCAATTGCGGAAATTTGGCCCGAGTACGAGAAAAAGTTGGCCAAAGAAAAACAAACTGAATTGTTCCAAACAATTGAAATGCCGCTCGTCCCTGTGCTTGCGGTGATGGAGCAGAACGGGATCGAGGTTGATGTTAAAAAACTCGATGATTTGTCGGCGAGTGTGCGCAAAACTTTGGAAAAACTCACTAAACAAATTCATGAGGCAGCTGGGGAGGAGTTTAATGTGGCCTCGTCTGTTCAATTGCGCGAAATTTTGTACACTAAACTTGGTCTCACATTTCCCGGTTTAAAAAAGGGTAAGACCGGGTATTCAACCGCTGCTTCGGAGCTTGAAAAATTGCGCGGCACGCACCCAATTATTGAAATGATCGAAGAGTACCGCGAACTCGCCAAGCTCGAAAATACGTATTTGTCTGTACTGCCAACTTTGATTAATCCAACAACCAAGCGGTTGCATACTCGTTATAACCAAACTGTGGCCGCGACAGGGCGCTTGTCGAGCTATGACCCGAACTTGCAAAACATCCCCGTGCGAACTGAGCTCGGTCGCGAGATTCGCGAAGCATTCGTGGCACGCAAGGGCTATGAATTAATTGTGGCCGACTATTCGCAAATTGAATTACGCATTGTCGCTGCGTTGGCTGATGACACGCGCTTAAAAGAAATTTTCCACAAGGGTGAAGACGTTCATCGCGCCACGGCAGCAGCAATCAACGGCGTGTCGCAGGACGAGGTCACCAAAGAAATGCGCTACGCGGCCAAAGAAATTAACTTCGGCGTGCTGTATGGCATGGGCACATTTGGTTTGGCGTGGCGCGCCGGTATCACTCAGGCACAGGCAAAGGAGTTTATCAAAGCATATTTTGAACAATTTGCGGGTGTAAAAGCGTACCTGGATCGTACAATTGAACTGGCCGAAGAGCACGGGTACGTAGAAACACTGTTTGGTCGCCGGCGTTATTTGCCCGAAATTCACGCGTCCAATCATGTAGCCCGCGCCGCGGCCGAACGCATGGCTGTGAACATGCCAGTTCAGGGCACAGCGGCAGACATTATGAAAATTGCCATGATTAATGTCGAAAAAGCAATTCGAGAAAAATATGGCGATCGCGTGGCACTACTCCTCCAAGTACACGACGAACTTGTGCTCGAAGCGCCAAAAGCCGAGGCCGAAGCTGTGTCCGAACTCGTTAAAACTGAAATGGCCGCCGCCGCAAAACTTTCTGTTCCGGTCGAAGTGCAGGCTGGTCTAGCCCACACCTGGGGCGCAGCTAAATAATTTATCACAAATAAAAAACTCCCCAACAAGCCGGGGAGCTTTTTATTATAAACTAATTATGCTTTTTTAACTTCGTCAGTACCACAATTGCAACCCTTGCCATTGGCACATTTGCACAAAGGACGTTTAACAAGCTGGCAAGCGCCACCACCCAAGGTACCAAGAGCAATCAACGAACCGAGTAACGAGAACGCGCCATACGCACCCATGAATGGACCACTGCGGTGAGCAGTAAGGAGTGCTACCAGCATCACGAACGCTAGTGGCCAAGCAAATCCCTGCACCCAAATACCGGCAACAAGTGCGATACCGCCAATGAATTCAAGCAAGGCAACTACCCAAGCCATGACACCAGCGGCTGGGATACCAAGTCCTCCAAACATACCGCCAATCATCTCAATATTGTGGAGCTTCATCCAACCAGAAGCAATAAAGATAACACCAGCACTCAAACGGAGTGCTACCAAACCCCACTGACCACAATTGCCCTTGCAATTCATCATACCTAAAGATTAAGAATTATCAGACGCCCCCAGTATATACCGCCGCCCAAATGAATGCAATGCCCAGTCAATAATGATTTTTAAACGCGCTTTCCAGCTTGGAATTACCATAATATATACTGCACGACGGATTACCCACGCAACCGGTCCGTAAAATGTAAACCCAGCCAGAATAGCTGCGCCATCCCAGTCACCGAGTGGGATTAAATTACCCTTAGTGCGGAACGAAAATGTCTGACGTGGTCGTTTGGCTAGACGATTCATGATATCATGTGCCACAAATTTGGCTTGTGCCACAGCAGTCTCCCCAAGCTGTGCGTAGGGTTCGTTTGTAATTGGATTCACAGCATATGCAATATCTCCAACTGCGTATACGTGGTCGTGCTCGCTGTGTGCCAAGTGCTCGTTTACACGTAGGCGGCCTTTTTCGCACATTGCGTCTGGCAAATAGCAGGCAGCCACATTTTCAAAGCCCGTGGTCCACACTGTTAGGTCGCTCGCTAAACTTTGCCCTGACGATAATGTGACTGCGTCCGCGCCAACAGCTTTTACCTGCTCACCGGTACGAATTACGATTCCATCTTTTTGTAAACGTTTGGTAACTTCGGCGCTAACATCTGGCGATAGACGGGATAACACAGTCGAACTACTTTCCAGCAGTGTAATTGTAATTTTTTTGTGTGGATAGTAGCGTTTAATATCTTTGTTAAGCAATTGGCCATATTGTCCGGCAACTTCCACACCGGTCCATCCCCCACCCACCACCGTAATATTCAATTCTTTAGTATTTTTTTCCAAGTGTTCGACCAAATCAGCATGCAATTGTTTGGCTGCATCAAGTGTGCGCACATTGTGGGTATGTTCGGCTGCGCCTGGAACACTAAAATAATTCACTGTACTCCCCAGCGCCACCACACACCACTCATATTCAATCACGCCGGCAGTGGTTTGGACGGATTTTTTAGTTGGGTCAATTTTTTCCACTTTTGCTTGTACAAATTGGTGTGGTTCGCGGACCAGTTCGCGCAGTGAAATTGCACAGTGCATCGGCTCGACCGCGCCAGTTGCCGCCTCGTGCAGCATTGGGGTGAATGTATAATATGTGTTGGCATCAACCAGGGTAATTTGGAGTGGGAGCCCTGCTCGACGCAGGTCCTTAGCAAGTTGGCGGTACACTTCGTACCCGCCAATTCCCCCACCTAAAATCAAAATGTCAGTACGCATAGTAGGCATAGTGTAACATAGAGCCCGGGGAGCGTAAATCTTGCTGCCCCAGGCTAAGCATAGTACAATGGCCGGGTATGATAATTTTCGTTCATGGTCCAGATTTGTACCGCAGCCAGGCTTATGTGCGTCGTTTGGTTGAGAAATTTCGCATTGAGCGTGACGTTGCTGGTTGCAATGTCGTGGAAATTGATGCGACTGCCGCCAAGCAACCAGGCCAAATTCTTCAGGAAATTTTGTCTGCCCCTTTTTTGGCCGAAAAGCGCCTCGTTGTTTTGCGTAATTTTTTGAGTGCCAAAGACGCGCCCGATCGTGCAACTGTACTCGAGCGCATGATCGCCGGCACCCTTCCCGAGGATACGATTACCTTGTTTTGGGAACAAACCAGCACCTTTAAGACCAAGGAAGCTAAAACTTTGTTTGCCGAACTTAAAAAAAGTAAATTTTGCGAAGAATTTGCCCCGCTCTCCCCGCCCGAAGCACAACGTTGGGTTCAGCAAGAAGCCGAGCGTCGTGGTGCCAAATGCAGTTCTGATGCTGCCGCTCAATTAGTTACCAATTTAGGTATTGATACCTGGAATTTGAGCACTACTCTAGACCAGCTTGTCTCGTTTGCGGCCGGCCGTACGATTACGACGGTCGATGTTACTCAATTTGTCCCAGAAAAAATTCCTGACAATATCTTTGCCCTGGCCGAAGCCATTGCTAATGGTCAAGCCAAGCAAGTTTTTGCCGAGTGTCAGGAACAATACCGACTTGGTCAGGACAGTACTTACATTCACGCTATGCTCGTGCGCCAATTTCGCATCCTTATTGGCATTAGTAGTTGGCTCCAAGCAGAACCGCGTGCCGCTGCACCCGAAATTGCAGCCGCACTCGGCATCCATCCCTACGTTGCACAAAAAAGTTTGGCCCTGGCTAAAAAAATCCCCCTTACTCGCCTCACTTACGCACACCAACTCCTCGCTGAGCTCGATCAAGCTGCCAAATCTGGTCAAGGCGACTACCGCCAACTATTTGAAATCTTCCTGGGCAAATATCTGCTTCAACCTGCGTAACAAAAAACCTCCCACGTGGGAGGTTTTTATTTCGAACTAATTAAGCAATTGCCTTCTTGACCTTCTTGGTCAGGCGAGATAACTTGCGAGCTGCAGCGTTTTTCTTCAAAACACCTTTCTTGGCAGCTTTGTCGAGCTTCTTCTGGGCCAAGCGCATTTTTTCAGCAACCTCAGCCTTAGTAGCTACCACAGTTGCTTTAACTGCTGCTTTGTAAGCCTTCTTAACGCTCAAATTCTGAACTGTGCGCTTCTTAGCCTGACGCAACGCCTTGCGTGCGTTTTGTTTATTTGGCATAGATAAAAATAAAAATAACGGACGTGAGAGTAAATTAAGTATATCGTAACTGAGCCAAAAAGTCAAGTTACTCAGTCTCGGACACCGGTTTTTCCAGGGCCGGCAATGGCAGACTCGCCTCGCCATCCGTGATTTTGATAATGTCTTTGTCGATTTTGGTAAACTCTTTACATGCCGCATTATAATGATTAACCGACGTACTCATGCTCGTACCCAGTTTGCGCATGTATTCTTCGTATGAAACCAAATGTTTTTGCAAAGCCTCGACATTTTTGCGAATACTCTTCGCGCCCTCCTCAATCTTTAGAGCCTGGAGACCTTGCAATACTGTGTGCAAATAGGCTGAAAATGTGGTTGGTGATGTTATCACTACCCGCTTTTCAATAAATGCGTATTCCACCAAGCTGCGCGTATTTACTTTTACTGCTCCAACTTCGTTTACAAGTAAGTCATAGTAAATCGCCTCAGCCGGGATAAACATAAACGCAAACTCTAGCGTCCCTTCTTTCGGCTTAATGTATTTGGCTGTTTCATCAATACGCTTTTTCAAATCTTTTTTAAATTCATTTTCCAAAGCAGCACGTTGTGTCTCATCTTCTTCATGAATCAGGCGCTCATAATTATCGAGCGAGAATTTTGCATCTACACAAATAGTCCCTTCTTTGGTAAAAATCGCGGCATCCACAATGTCACCGTCAGCAAAGCGGTGCTGTAACGCAAACGCGGATGGTGGCAAAATATTCTCCAGCACCATTTTCAAACCCGCTTCACCCAAACTACCTCGCTGCTTTTGATGCTTCAAAACTTTTTCAAAATTAGCTAACTGTTGCGAAAATCCAATCACTTGTTGATTTGTTTTATCCAAACTTGTCAGTTTTTCCGTAATATCCGCAATCATTTTGGCGCTATTGCCCGTAATATTGCTAATCAACTGGGTATTTTGGCCAAACTGGTCCTGCATGGTTTTGAAAATATGTTGTTGGGTACTCTGTAACGACGTATTGGTGTCATGCAGGCGCTGCTCAATCACTTTATTGAGCTCCTGAATCTGATTTTGTAATAACAAAAGTTGGCCAGCATCTTGGCCAGGGGCAGGACTGGAAATTTTTTGGTAAAGTCGGTAGACTAGGACCAGTAAACCGAGGACGAGCACTACGGCTACAACCAGTCCAAGTAAAAGTAACAAAGAGACGTCCATAGACAGGCAAAAGTAACGAATTAACACGAGCGAGACAGTAGTATACCCTCTTTTACAAAAGAATAAAAATCAAATGTTAAATAATTGTACGACACATAAATATTCACTAGAATAAAGCGAAATGGCCTCATAGTTCAATGGATAGAACAAGACACTCCTAACGTTTAGATCCACGTTCGATTCGTGGTGAGGCCACCAAGACTACTGTCTTGAAAGTTTGGAAGATTAGTTTAAAATTGTTTCACAATGAACCGATAGCTGGCTTATTTGATTTATACAACCACCAATCGAGCCGTCTAGTTTCACCAGACATGCCTGACGTCGTTCGGTCTTCGTTCAACTTCGTTGACAAAGACGCTCACACCTTGGGCCTGTACTTCGTGCATACCCTCCTCACTCGGTTATAAATCAGCTTCGCTGGTTACGACACTCATTCGTCGGGCCTGTAGCTCATATGGTAGAGCGCGGCATTCGCATTGCCGAGGTAAGGGGTTCGATTCCCCTCAGGTCCACAATACACTCACGGACTTGTCCACATTGTGGATATTTATAATGTATACGATAGCGTATACATTTTTGCCAATCTGTGCATAACTCTGTGTATAAAATCCCAATACTGTGTATATCTTTTATACCTTTCAAGGTCCAGTTTCGTGTGAAACAAATAAAAGGTAACAAAAAACTCTCTTGTCAGAGAGGGTTGATGGTCAAGGGGGAGCCGTCAACCTGCGGATCATCACTCCGTAGGCCGTGAAAGCCGAGCATTGAACAGGCTAGGTGTTCGGATGCCTGGCTACCGTCTCCCCCAAGACCTGCACGCGGCCGAACGGTCGGCAAAGTGCAGCTTCAGGGGGTCGGGCTACATTATCGTAGGGTGAGCACCATGTCAAGATATCTGCCTCCGTTTTTGAGGTGTTTGATCTAAAGAAAATTAATTATTTGCCTTATTTTAGTAAAATAATTATGACGCACAATTATTTAATCAATTTTTTGGATCACTTCTCCGTATTTTTTGTTCTCATACGTCTCCTATTGACCAAAGAAAATCTCTTTGTTATAATCGTCTTGCTAGAAATTAATGCGGGCCATTAGCTCATTTGGTAGAGCGCTTCCATGGCATGGAAGAGGCAAGCGGTTCAAATCCGCTATGGTCCACTACTTATGGAAACGTACTATACGGAGGAACGGCCTTGGGGGTGGTTTAAAATTTTGTACGAAACTAATACGTACAAGGTTAAAGAAATTTTGGTGCGACCTGGTTGTCGCCTGAGTTATCAGTCACACACCAAACGTAGTGAGCATTGGTTAATTGTGCGTGGCGAGGCTACGGCAATTCTTGATGATATCGAGAGCAGAGTACCTGTTGGAGGCAGTGTTGATGTTCCTGTTGGCGCGAAACACCGCATTGCCAACAACACGAACGAAGATATGATTTTTATCGAAGTCCAGCGGGGCACTTATTTTGGCGAAGACGACATTGTCCGTTATGCGGACGATTATAATCGCGCCTAACCTTTATTATGTCTCACGTTGATCACCTAATAATTAACAAATCAATTCTCGATAAACGTTTTGCAATCATTAAAGCGACGCGCGAATGGTTTTGGAACCAAGGTTTTGTAGAAGTAGAAACGCCAATCATTGTGGCTGCGCCTGACCAGGAGCCAACGCTCACAATCATGAAGACTGAAGTTGTAAACGAGCGGGGTGAAAAATTCAACGGCTACTTGCACACGTCGCCTGAGTATACAATGAAAAAAATGTTGGCCGCAGGTTATGAAAAAATTTTTTCACTGGGCAAAGTATTTCGCAACAACGAAAGTTTTGGTGGTACGCATAATCCTGAATTCACCATGATTGAATGGTATCGCGCGTATACAGATTTTTATAGTATCATGGACGATGTCGAGCAGCTGTGCGCCAGTGTGCTTGTAAAAGTTGGCAAACCACAGTGGCAATTTACCCGTTTTCACATGCGCGATTTGTGGAAAAAATTTGTGAACGTGAATCTAGATGAGCATTTGACCATAGAAAAAATGCGTCCGCTCTGCGAGTCACTTGGCTATAAACCAGCGGTAGACGAGGGCTATGAAGATCTATTTTACCGCATTTTCTTAAACAAGATCGAACCAGAGCTGGCCAAGATGCCAGCCGTGATTATTCATCATTACCCCTTGCCAATGGCGGCGTTGTCGCGCAAGTCCGAGCACGAAGTTGGTTACGCCGAGCGTTTTGAGGTCTATATTCAGGGTATTGAGTTAGCCAATGCATACTCCGAACTTACTGGTGAAACAGAACAACGTGAACGGTTGGAGCATGAGCACAACACCCGTGTTCGTCATGGCAAAGATTTATTTCCAATTGACGAAGATTTTATTAAAGCAGTTGGACAGATGCCTCAAGCCGCGGGGATTGCGCTTGGCATTGACCGTTTGGTACAAGCAGTCCTTGGTGTAGAAGATATGAATGCGCTTTTACCACTCTCGGCTGCAAACTTGTTTCTTAATGATTAGTTATGTCACTCAAGATTGGAATTGTTGGTTTGCCAAATGTCGGAAAGTCCACGCTGTTTAACGCACTTACGCGTAGCAAGCAAGCTGACGCACAAAATTATCCATTTTGTACAATTGAACCAAACGTTGGCATTGTCGAAGTACCGGACGAACGTCTGCCAAAATTATCCACTGTATCAAAATCACAAAAAATTATTCCAACGGCAATTGAGTTTGTGGACATTGCCGGTATTGTAAAGGGTGCGTCGCAGGGTGAGGGTTTGGGTAACAAATTTTTGTCCCACATTCGTGAAGTCGATGCTGTGGCCCACGTGGTGCGCGCATTTGCTGACAACAATATTATTCACGTGCAAAACCGCGTTGACCCAAAGGACGATGCGGCAATTATTAACTTGGAATTAATATTAGCTGACCTGGAAACGGTCACAAAACGTCTGGATACGGTGAAGCGTGGTGCCAAAGGTGCCGCAGCCAAGGATGCTGTCGCTCAGATTGGGGTGTTGGAACGTCTAGCTAAGCACCTCGAGTCCGAGCAGATGGCCCGTACTTTGGAATTTAACGAGGACGAACGTTTGGTTGTTCGCGACTTGCATCTGATAACCATGAAGCCAATGATGTATGTGGTGAATGTGGATGAACTTGGCGCGGCCAATGCTGATATTGTTTTTGAGCCAGGCGTCCCGCATGTGTATGTATGTGCTCGCATGGAAGCCGAACTCGCTGACCTGTCGACTGAGGATGCGGCGTCCTATATGAAGGATTTAGGTGTGACCGAAAGTGGGCTTGATAAAATCATTAAGGCCGGCTACCAACTTCTGGACCTTATCACCTTCCTAACTTCGGGCGAGCCTGAGACTCGCGCTTGGACAGTGAAGCGTGGGGCAAAGGGGCCGGAGGCCGCGGGTGTTATTCACACCGACTTTGTAAAAGGGTATGTGAAGGCTGAAGTCACCAAGTGGCAGGATTTTGTCGAATTGAATGGCTGGCCAGGGGTTAAAGAAAAAGGAAAAATGCGTCTCGAAGGCAAAGACTATGTGGTCCAAGACGGTGATGTCGTGTATTTCCATATTGCGTAGAATTTGTATATACTAGCGTATACAAAAACACTTGACAAAATCCGAAAAGTGTGGTATACTAGGTAGGTAATATAGATTGGGCCCAAAATAAATAATAAATATATATGAAGCAAAATACCGGGCAAAACGCCCTGCCATCTTCGTATTCAGTTGTTTACTATTACCTGCTCACAGGTATCTTACTCTTCGCAGCCGTACTCGTTATGGCATGACCGAAAAGCCCCCCTTAGTGGGGGTTTTTATTTAGATTGAACTTTTGAGGAAAACTTCCAAATGCGACGAGCCACATGCTGGTTCGATCGTTTATACACTAGACTTTCGTGACCCGGCAGTAGGGGGTGGACCACAAATCCTAGCTTTTTTATTTCGTCCAGACAATCAATAGTAATAGTTTCGTTTTGTGCAGAAAATTCAGGAATCACGAATACCACTGTGCCGCCAGGCTTAAGGATGCGTGCAAATTCGCGGAACGCGTTTTCGTATAAGGCACGCAGCTCGCGCGCGCTGTTCATAAGGTCAATGCGGGTTGATTTGCCAGTCTGTGGCTTACCCAGGAATGGTTCGGTCGCTATTGCATGTACTGAACGGTGAGGTAACATGCGGCTAAGTTTGGTCACATCGGCCACGGCGAGTTTAATCTCCGGGTTAGTTTTCTTTTCTTTGGCTGCCCAACCAATGTTTTGTTTGGAGTGCTCGACGGCCTTTGGACTAATATCACTACCCATGATTTGGGTAAAACCCAGGTCAACCGCCTCCACTAACAGTGTGCCTGAGCCACAAAATGGGTCGAATAAGATTTTATCTGCACCTACCCCCGTCAGATTAATCATGATGCGGGCCAGTTTAGGTGGTAACATGCCGCTCCGACTGTCAATTTTAGGACGGTCATAATCACGTTCGGCAAAGCCCTCTAAATCTTGCAATCCAGCTGTTGCAAACACCTGCTTATCAAAAATTGTTAAGTCAGAACCACTAGTCACGAGGTCATTATGCAAAATCGTAGCTGAATTTTTTGGCTCAATATAGCGAACTGAGCGGTCAAAAGATTTGAGCGCTTTTTTAATATCCAAGGCAAATGGCGCGTTGTGGAGTGAGAAATTAATTTTGCCCTCAGGGATATGGGTGTAGAGGTATTCGGCAATGGTTTTTGGGGTTGGTTTAAGGTCGGGGATCCGAACCATGATTTTAATGGTGCCGCCAAGTTGTTTAATAAGGGTGGCAGGGGAGAGGTCGGCTTTAGTTTCGAGGAGTAAAAATTCACCAGCGACACGTTCGCTAGTGATTGTGTGATTCTGTTGGCCCAGAACGGCCTTGATTTCGGCTTGCGAAAGGAGCGGTTGGTGACCAAGTTGGAAGAGGTAGGCAGGCATAGATGTGTACACAGTAGTATTTTTTGGCTTAATTGTCAATTTAAAACCTAGATTTGAGCGAAAATACATGGTATAGTATTTAAACATCTAACCCAAAACCTATGCAACAATTTTTGGTGAAAAAACTGATTTTGGGGGTAGTGTTTGGCTTGGGGGTCGCTGGGTTTGGTTGGCAAACGGCGCAGGCAACCAATATGACGGCGAGCGAGGTAAAGATATTGACTAATAAGGAGCGTACAAATCGTGGCCTGAAAGCATTGATTGTAAACGAGCAGCTTCAGGCCATGGCTGAAGCCAAGACCAAAGATATTTTGGCTCAGCAATATTTTGAACACACGTCGCCTGACGGTCGCACCATGGTGAACCTGGCCAAGGATGCTGGGTATTCGTACATGTTGATTGGTGAAAATTTGGCACTGGGAAATTTTACGAACAGCGCGGCATTGGTGCGCGGTTGGATGAATAGTCCGGGGCACCGTGCGAATATTCTACAAACTAAATTTACTGAAATTGGGATTGCCACTGTGACGGGTACATATAAAGGGCGCGAGGTCTGGGTTGGGGTGCAAGAATTTGGGCGTCCGCGCAATACGTGTCCAGCTGTACCAGATGCAGAGCGCTCAACTATTTCGGAAGAAGAAGTAAAATTAAATAATTTGGACAAAGAGTTGCGCGCTTTGCGCCAAGCCGTGAATGACGCGACAACAGGTGCGGCATATAACGAAGCGGTCGAAGTGTTTAACATTCGGGTGCGTGAATATAATGTGAACGTACAATCATTGCGAGCAAAAGTCAGTGCGTTTAATACCAAAGTGAACGCGTATAATCGTTGTTTGGCCAAATAATATGCCTGATAAATACACTGCTGTCTGGGTTTCTCATTCATCGATTAGCGATTTTTTGCGTTGTCCGCGGGCGTATTTTTTGAAAAACGTGTATCGTCAGCCAGGGACGAATCGTAAGGTTAAGTTAGTTTCGCCAGCCATGGCCTTGGGTGCGGCCGTTCACGAAACTCTGGAAAGTTTGTCTGTGCTACCGCGCCAAACGCGTTTCGGTCGACCACTCAATGATCTGTTTGATGCTTCGTGGAAAAAAGTATCGGGCAAGGCCGGTGGTTTTTATGACAAAGATGTCGAGTTTAAATATCAGACGCGCGGCCGTGAAATGATTTGGCGCGTAGAAAAACATCCAGGTGTGCTGGCCGATTCAGCGGTAAAAATTCAACAAGACCTACCATATTATTGGCTGTCAGAAGAGGATAACATTATTCTGTGCGGCAAGATTGATTGGCTCGTGTATAAGCCTGAGACTGATAGTGTGCACATTATTGATTTTAAAACTGGTAAGGTAGAGGAAGATGGTGAGTCACTGCAGCTGCCAATCTATCATTTGCTCGTTCACAATTGCCAGCAGCGGGCGGTTACTGGGGCAAGTTATTGGTATCTGGATCGCGACGATGCGCCAACACCAGTGACACTGCCGAGTTTGGACGAGGCTCAAGCACGTGTGATCGATGTGGCAAGGAAAATCAAACTGGCTCGTCAGCTTGAGAAGTTTAAATGTCTATCAGACGGGTGTGGTAGCTGTACACCGTACGAGCGTATTATTAGAGGCGAGGCAGACTACATTGGGGTCGACGAGTATAAGGCCGAAATTTTTGCTTTGCCGCCCGAGAGTAGCCAGCTCGATAAGGCAAGTGTAATTTTGTAGTAAAAAGCGATAATTCCCTTGACCGGGCTAGTATTTAAAGCTATAGTTACGTGGATTTTAGCCGAAAAACATGAAAGCGCTTATTTTAGCTGCCGGACTTGGAACACGACTCCGACCACTGACTGACCAAACACCAAAGTGCCTTGTGCCTATTGGCGGTCGACCCCTACTGTCTTATCACTTGGATGCTTTGCAGAACATAGGGGTATCTGATGTGTTAATAAACACGCACTATTTGTCCGATCAAGTAGAGAGTTTTTTGGAACAGTATCGCCAAGGCGTTCGGGATATGTCTATCGTGACCGCTTACGAAGAGAGTTTGCTGGGAAGTGCGGGCACATTAAAAATGAATCAAGATTTTTTTAAAGGGGAGGAAGATTTTTTGGTTGTGTATGGTGACGACCTTACAAATCTGGACTATGCTAGATTATTGAAACTTCACAAACAAAAAAAGGGTATTTGCACAATTGCCTGCTATTATGAAAAGCATCCGGAACAAAAAGGGGTAGTTATTTTTGATGCTAATGGCCAAATAACCGAATTTAAAGAAAAACCAAAAAAAGAAGAAATAAATACTAACGATGCCAATGCCGGGATTTATGTAGTAAATCAGGAGATCTTTAAGATGTTGGCGCCAATGGAAAAACCGTTATTAGACTTTGGATACGATGTTTTCCCGCCCTTATTAAGAGAAAATAAAGCAATGTTTGTGTATCAGATGGAAGAGTTTTTTTTGGACATAGGAACTCCTGAAAATTATAATTTTGCCAACAGCGTTATTAAAGATATTCGGTTTTGAAAAACACTATGATTATTGTACGTGCACCACTTAGAATTAGTTTTGTTGGTGGAGGAACAGATTTGCCGGGCTTTTACCAGCAATATCCTGGACGAGTACTGTCGACAACGATTGATAATTATGTGTATCTAGTGATTAATCCGGCCTACCGGATGAGTAATTACTTGATCAAATACCAGGTGACAGAAAATATTGGGAGTCCTTACGAAATTAAACACGACCGCTTCCGTGCCGCTATTCTCGATTTAGAAATACCCGGAGGTATTGAAATGGGAACCTTTGCAGATTTACCTGCCAAAACAGGGTTAGGTTCCTCTTCGAGCTTCTCGGTTGCACTCATGATGGGGCTCAATATTGTAAATGGAAAAAACATTAGTCGTGAGGAGGCCGCACGGTTGGCGTGTCGTCTGGAAATTGATCTTTTGAAAGAACCAATTGGCAAACAAGATCAGTACGCTGCTGCTTATGGCGGTCTAAACGTTATGCAATTTAATCAGGACGAGACTGTCGACGTTGATCCGGTTTTGATCGATTACAAGAAACGAATTCAGTTTGAAAGTCATTTGTTGTTATTTTTTACAGGGATCACACGCAATGCGTCCGATGTATTGCACGACCAACAAAAAATAATGGGCCAAAAATTTGAGACGTATAAGCAGATGTCAGACTCAGTGTTAACTTTTAAAGAAAAACTACTGGATGGCGATTTTCGTGGCATGGCCGAAATGCTCCATGAGGGTTGGTTAAGAAAAAAAAGTTTGTCGAACGGGATATCAAACCTATTAATTGATACGATGTATGATACGGGCATAAAAGCTGGTGCCTGGGGTGGGAAAGTGTTGGGTGCTGGCGGTGGTGGCTGTCTGCTGTTTTTGGCCCCTCCGGATAAACACGCAAGCATTCGGATTGCTTTTGAGCAATTTGCCAAAGAAAATAATTTGCACGGGTTTACCGAAATTCCTGTGAAATTTACACAATCCGGAGCCAATATTGTTTTCAATTCACTGCACTAAATATGAAAAATTACATTGAAAATTTTATTGGCGAGTCAGTGACAGCTTTGCATGCAGTGTCGAATGTGGAAATTGCCAAAGCCATTAATCACATTCATTCGGTGTACGAACGGGATGGACGTATCTATATATTTGGCAACGGTGGTTCGTTAGCTCTGGCTACGCACTGGGTAGCAGACTTTAATAAAACCGTTTTTAGTCATAATTTAGAAAAACACGCCCGGCGTTTCCAGGCAATCAGACTGCCTTCAACAGAGGAAGAGCTTTCGGCTTGGGCAAATGATGTTGGTTTTGATATGGTGTTTGCCGGCCCATTGCAAAATTATCTACAAGATTCAGATTGCATTATTGCGATCAGTAGTTCGGGTAATTCACCAAATATCATCAAAGCGGTTGAATTGGCCAAATCACGGCACGTGCCAGTGATTGGACTATCTGGTTTTGATGGTGGTAAGCTGAATGAGTTGGCCGATGTTAAAATAATGGTCCCAACCGAGAAAGGAAAATATGGGGTGGTAGAGGGTGCACACGGTGTGATTTTGCACCTAATCACGTTTTATTTTGTCGAATATTTCGATCAAATAGCACAATAATTGTGGCGATGAAAAAGATTGTCTTTGTGGATCGGGATGGTGTTATAAACCAAAACGCCGCACCACACCAGTATATTACCAGGGTTGAGGATTTTGTTTTCAACCCCGGTATATTTGGCTTACTTCGTGACTTACAGAATCAGGGGTTTGAATGTGTTGTTATTACAAACCAACGAGGGGTGGCTCGTCAGCACTACACAGAACAAACACTGCGGCAAATTCACGTTCATATGGTGACAGAGTTTGAGAAGCAGGGTATAAATATTTTGGATGTATTTTATTGTCCGCACGATGTTGGCACTTGCGAATGCCGCAAACCAAAACCAGGGTTGCTTGTAAAAGCGTGCGAAAAATACCCAATTGATCTGTCTGTTTCTATTTTGGTTAGTGATAGCGCAGAAGACGTGGAAATGGGGAAGAAGTTTGGGATAGCCGTGAATTATTTATTAACTAAAGACGAGCCGCAAAGTTTTTACGGCCTGAGCAGTATTTAAAAAATATGAACACCGTTCTCATCACTGGCGGCGCCGGTTTTATTGGCTCTCACACGGCCGATGCCCTAGCAAGACTTGGCTGGAAGGTTCGTATTTTGGATATTTTGCAAAAAGAGGTTCATGGTGGCAACTGGCCAAAGTACCTTGAAGGAAAAGACTATGAGTTGGTGCACGGAGACGTAAGAAAAAAAGAGGATTGGGCCCGTTGCCTGGATGGTGTGACCCATGTTTTGCATTTAGCGGCTTACCAAGACCAGCGTTTGGACTTTAGTACTTTTTTTGAAACCAATACAGTTTCGACCGCCCTACTGTACGAAGTAATCGTTGAAAAAAAATTATCAATAAAAAAAGTGGTTACTGCCAGCTCGCAATTTGTGTACGGCGATGGGCAGTACGTGTGCAAAAAAGAAAAAAATGTTTTTTTTGCTCCGCTCCGCTCAAAAGAACAGCTTGAATCAGGTAAGTGGAACGTACAATGTGCTTGCGGCTCTGAGGCAGAACACATTGCTTTCAAGGAAGAACAGGCAATTTTCCCAACGAATTCTTACGGCTTGTCTAAAAAGGCCCTAGAGGAGGCCGGGCTGCTTTTGGGTAAGACCTACGGTGTGCCCACCACTAGTTTGCGCTATTCAATTGTCCAGGGAGAACGCCAATCTCCAAAAAATATCTATTCCGGCGCTCTTCGGATTTTTGTGAGCCAGGCCTTGGCCGGCATTCCAATTACGGTGTATGAAGACGGTGGTAGCACAAGAGATTTTGTGAGTGTGCATGATGTCGTTGCCGCGAACATCCTGTGCCTTACTGACTCGGCCACAGATTTTGAAGTATTTAATGTCGGTGGCGGTGAAAAAATATCTGTGTTCGATTTTGCTCAGGCAGTTAAAAACATTACCGGCTCCCAGTCAGAAATACTAGTTGGAAGTTATCGTCGGACAGACACGCGCCACGCTGTTTCTGACATATCCAAATTAAAAAAACTTGGTTGGAAGACACGATTTACGCCATCGGATTCTATCCGCGAGTATGTGTCTTGGTATGTAAAAGAAGGTTTTGAAAAAGAAGTGGATATCGTTGGCCTTAAAAGCCTAAAGGAAGGCATTAAATAATCTTTTACCATATGAAAACCATTATCGTGACCGGCGGTGCAGGGTATATTGGCTCACATTTTATCAATAAGACTCTTAAGGATCAGGGCGGTGAATACAAGATCATTGTCGTAGATAATTTTAGCCAGGGAAGAAAAAATATTATTACCAATGACCTAGTAGAATATCATGAAGTAGACGTGACTGATTACCATAAGCTCGAAGACGTGTTTCAAAAAAATACTGTCGAGGCAGTCGTGCATTTTGCAGCTTTGGGCAATGTGCCATATTCAGTCTCCAATCCCGAGGTATATTACACCAACAACATTATTGGGGGTTTGAATGTGTTGCGATGTATGCGTGAACATGGAGTGGACAAGATAATTTTTTCCTCTTCAGCCGCGGTTTATGGAGAGCCTGTAACCGAAGTTATTACCGAGGAACACCCTAAGAATCCAAAAAATCCGTATGGGTATACTAAGCTCGTTTTTGAAAATATTCTCCAACACTACCATCGTGCATACGGTATTAAGTCTATTTCCTTCCGGTATTTTTGCGCAGCAGGCAGTGACCAGGCTCTGACGATTGGCGAGCATCACACCCCAGAGGACCATGTTATCCCTTCAATTATTTTGACTCTTTTGGGTAAACGCGAGTCTTTTTCTGTTTGTGGCAATGACTACCCTACACCCGACGGGACGGGGATTCGCGACTATATCCATGTAAATGATATTGCCTCTGCACATTTGTTGGCCTTAAAAAAATTAAGCGAAGGCGCTAATTTTGCCGAAGTTTATAATCTTGGTATTAATAAAGGGTTTTCGGTTATGGAATTGGTTACAATGGCTGAAAAAGTTTCTGGCCAAAAATTACAGTATGCCTTTAAAGACCGTCGTCCAGGTGACCCGGCTCGTTTGATCGCTGATGCCTCCAAGGCAATGAAGGATTTAGGCTGGCAGCCGGAAATTTTAAGTACCGAAGAAATTATTGGAACTGCGTATAATTTCTTTAAATCACAGTCTAATTAATTCGTTATGCCAAAGACAACAATTACTGCCTGCCTGGTTGTTTACAACGAAGAGA
This sequence comes from uncultured Gammaproteobacteria bacterium, assembly GCA_964418775.1. Lineage (GTDB taxonomy): Bacteria > Patescibacteriota > Patescibacteriia > Magasanikbacterales > UBA922 > 2-12-FULL-41-16. The sequence continues at coordinate 14,845 of CAYQNA010000008.1, read as the reverse complement.
AGCTCATTGAACGGTGTCTAGAAAGCATTAAGGGGTGGGCAGATGAAATTTTGATTGTTCACGACGGGGAGTGTAAAGATCGAACTTTGGAAATAGCTGCCCGGTATACAAACAAAATTTTTGTACGCGAACATTATACAGTGGTTGAACCGCACCTTGTCTTTATGTATGGTCAAGCAACCAGCGATTGGGTTATGCGTTTCGATGCAGACGAATATTTTGATCGCGAAGACCTGCCAAAGATACGGGAAATAGTTGAATCGGGTAAGTATGAAGGGGTTAGCTTTTTGTGGGAAATGTGGAATGGTAAAAAAACAATCCATAACCGTGGTATACGTAAGGCCTGCTTGTTCAAAAAAGGAGCGTTCACCTTTTGTGGTGTGCCGCAGGAGGCCGAACAAGTTCGGGGGACTGTGCTAAAAAGTGATATCTACCTTCACCACAAACCGTTATATAACAACATTGCGGTTTTTAAAAATTGGCAAAAAATGAAGCGGCTTACTACAGTTCACGCTAAGTATTTTTTTCCTGGACTTGCAACCATTGAGGCTTATGGCTGCGAGCAGCAGGTCTGCTTAAATTACTTTTTGGCATTTAGGAAAAGTACTGTCGCTACCCTGATTACACAGCCCCTAAAGATACTTTTGGGTCAAGCCAAGAATGGCTTGTGGTTGCGTCCGGCCGGTTTTCAGCTGTTGGCTCGGCAAGTTATCTATTACACTATGTTATATTGGGAAGTGTGGCGATTAGAGAGGGCTGGGGCTGGGAAAAATCAGGGGGCCTGACCCCCTTGACAACGTTTAGCCAGACTGCTATAGTAGTCACGCTTAACTAAGCCATTTTTTATTTTTTTGCTCGTCAAACGCCAGTCGTGTCTATGAAAAATTACGAGATGCTCGCCGTTCTCCCCGGCACCCTTACCGAAACCGAAGTCGCCCCATTGGTGACCAGTCTTAAGGAATTGGTAGAAAAATCAGGGGGTACGGACATCCAGGCGCACGACATGGGCAAGAGTCGTTTGGCCTACCCACTCAACCATATCCGTTACGGGTATTTTTCGTTGATCCGCTTCCAGGCCCCTACGGAAAAAATGTCTGAAATGAAAAACCGCATTGATTTGAGCGGTTTAACCCTTCGCACTGTGATTACGGCCTACGACAAGAATACGGCCACTGACCCAAGTAAGCTTAACTTGACTCCGATTGCCAACGTAGTGGGTGGTCCGGATGGCGAAACGCCAACCCGCGAGCCCCGCCGCGAAGCTGCGCCAGTTGCCGGTCGCAAGCCAGCTACTGACGAGACTCCGGTTACAACCGAGACTCCAGCTGATGTCACGGATATCGAGGGTAAGCTTGACCAAATCCTTGAAAAGGACTTGGATAAGGTCTAAAGTATTAGTATTAAACGAAGGACTGCCAGAGCGCGGGAGCAATCCCCAGTCCGGGTTTGAGAACAGCCGTTTGGCTGTGATTTATCCTTAAAATAAAGCCCATATGGACTTAAACCGCGCTACTATTATTGGACGTGTAACCCGTGACCCAGAAATGCGTACTACGCCTTCGGGTCAGACAGTTACTACGCTGTCTGTGGCCACAAATCGTGCCTGGACAGACAACGCCGGGGTAAAGCAGGAACGGAGTGAATTCCACAACTGCGTACTCTGGGGCAAGTTGGCCGAAATTGCCAGCCAGTATGTGACCAAAGGTCGCCGAGTATATGTCGAGGGTCGTGTTGAGACCCGCGACTGGACCGGGCAAGACGGGGTCAAACGCTATCGTACCGAAATTGTCGCCGAGAACATGATTATGCTCGACGGACCAAAGGGTGCGGGCGGACCAAGTACTGGCCCAACCAACTCGAACGTCTCTCAGCCACCAGAAATGGTTGAAGAGGAAATCAAAGTCGAAGACATTCCATTTTAAACTCAACTTAAGTATTTAACTGAATTATGGCTAAGGACTCCAAACAACGTAAGCCAAAGCGCTGCTACTACTGCATTAACCGCGAGGCAACTATTGATTACAAAGATGTGCAAACATTGCGTCGCTTTGTATCTTCGTTCATGAAGATTGCCCCTCGCCGCCGCAGTGGTCTTTGCGCTGCTGACCAACGTCGCGTGGCCAAAGCAATCAAGCAGGCACGTATTGCTGGTTTGCTCGCATTCGTGGCTCGCTAATTGTCCTGCCTACTTCAACAAAACCCCCGCCCGCGCGGCGGGTTTTTGTTTTGCCACAAATTTATGATATACTGGTGTCATTGATTTTTTCTTATGCCAACTTCGCGCGTGCGCAAAGGTGTGATCACAGTCGCTGGCTTGGGGACACGTTTTTTGCCAGCCACTAAAGCCATGCCCAAAGAAATGCTGCCTGTACTGGATAAGCCAGTTGTTCAGTATATTGTTGAGGAAATGGTAGCCAGTGGAATTACGGAAATCATTTTTGTTACTAGTGCACTAAAACGTCCGATTGAGGATCATTTTGATCGTGATCGTGATTTTGAAAATTATCTACGCAGTAAAGGTAAATACGATAAGATTCAACCGTTAGTGGCGCTGAGCGAAAAAGTACGTTTTTTCTACACGCGTCAGCCTGAACCGTTGGGCAACGGTCACGCGCTTTTGTGCGCCCGTGAGTTTATTGGTGACGAACCATTTGCGTTTTCCGATGGCGATAGTGTAATTGACTCAAAAACTCCAGTTACCAAACAATTGCTAAAGGTATTTAGTCAGACCCGGGGTTCAGTAATTGGAGTGCAAAAAATTACTGACCGCCAGGCCATGACCAAGTACGGAAACGTGTATGGTAAGGCAACAAGTGTTAAACGCACGTACCGAGTGCAGGAATTGCGCGAGAAACCAGCAATCGATAAAACTTCGCCAGAAGGTTTGATTGTTGGGGGTATGCGTTATATTTTGACTAAGGAAATATGGCCCTTGTTGGCTGAACAGGGACATGGGCGAGATAACGAAATTTGGGTGGCAGATGCGGTTAATAAATTGGCGCGCAAAAAAACACTCTACGCCTATGAGTATGAAGGGATTTATTTTGACACTGGAGATAAACTCGCGCTCTTAAAAACCGCGCTGCATTTTGCGTTAAAAGATCCGGCGATGGCGGCGGAAATTAAAAAAATTCTTGCTGACACGTAGTATATGAAATCATATTCTCGGTTTATTGCTACAATCATGTTTGTTTTGGGTGCGATTCATGCCCCAAGTTTTGTCAGTGCTGCCGAAAATACCGACATCGATTCCGTATCATGTGAGTGTAAAATGCGATTTGTAGTAATGACCGATGCGCAGCATGATTGTATAGCCGAAAATAAAACCCCAGCCCAATGTGGGGTAGTGGAAGGTGGATTAACCCAGTTAGAGTCAGAACAACCAATAACTAAATTGGGTTTGGCGCATGGGGCGAACTTCGGACCCTATATTGGTCAAGCTATTTTGGTACAGGCCGCAGATATATCTAGTCCGGGAAATATTACAATTAGCTCGGACGGGGAGGTTCTTAAAACTACCAAAGGCAAAGACGGCGACAGTGTCGATGTCTACTGGCTTTTACCCAAGCAAGTGGCAGATGCTGTATATCAGAACGCTTCGTTAGTGGGTCCAGACGAAGAGGCCACAAATAAAAATGGCTGGACAATCGACTACAGTGCCCAGCCAATCTGTATTCCGTCAAATAAGGTCGGTAATACATATAAATGGCAGGCATACAGTGGCCAGTATGCCATTTATAAAATTGGCTGCAATGACATTTTAAATGCAAAGGTGATACCGGAAAATTCCGAAGAGGAAAAACAAATTGATCCGTTGGTGTACGAGGCCCAAAATGCTCTGAATCGGATTGGCTCAACTGATGTGAGTGAGGTTTTGGGTAAAGCAATCAGTGTAATTATGGGGATCATGGGCAGTATTGCCTTGGCAATGTTCGTGTATGCAGGCTTTTTGTTTATGGTTTCGGGCACAACTGATAGTGTGGAAAAAGCGCGCAGTATCTTAGTTTGGAGTTCAATGGGCATTGTGGTCGTGTTTGCCAGCTATGCCTTGGTGCAACTTATTTTTGCCACGTTCTAATATGAATTGGCTTAAAAAAAGTACAATTTTGGCCCTGGCCCTTATGACGGCGGGTCTTGGCTGCTCGGGTTTAAGTGCTCAGGAACAGGCACAGGTTAAAGCAATCACCATAAATTATTGGACAGTGTTTGGCGATGTTGACGCTCTGCAGCAGGTGGCGAATCAGTACAAACAGCAGCGTCCGTACGTGACTGTAAATATTAGACAGTTACGGTACGATGAGCTGGACAAATTATTTACGAATGCGTTGGCTGATGATGTGCCGCCGGACATTATTTCGGTTCACGCCCGTTTGATGGACCATTACCAAGCCAGACTTGCGCCAATGCCCGCTGATGTAAAGGTGGCCAAATTAACTCAAACAACCGGACTAAAGAAGGAACTTCAGGTCACGACTGAAGTATTTGCAATGCCAACAGCAACTGCGATTAAGCGCGATTATGTGAGTGCGGTCGGTAATAGCGCAATTGTTGGAAATCAGGTGTTTGGGTTGCCTCTTTCCATGGATACACTAGCAATTTATTACAATAAGGATTTGCTCGATAAAGCCGGTGTACCAGAACCTCCTAAAACGTGGGATGAATTCATGGCTGCGACCAAGGCTGGAACCAAGTATGACCGCGACGGAAAAATTATTCAGTCTGGCGTGGCGATGGGCACAGGTAAAAATATTGACAACTCGTTTGATATTTTATCAGCACTCATGATGCAGAATGGCGTGACCATGGCTGGAAGCGGTCGTGTGTCGTTTGCAGACGGTATTGATAAAGCCGGCCCGCTGCACCCATCAATGCAGGCACTTGATTTTTACACAAATTTCGCGCGTCCATCGACCGATGCTTACGCCTGGAACGATACATTTCCTAACGCATTTGAATCATTCGTCCGCGGTCAGAGTGTATTTTATCTTGGTTTTGCTTATGACTATAATCGTTTAAAATCTCGAGCACCAGAAATGTCACTAGAGACAATTCCTTTGCCGCAGCTTGCCTCAGCTTCGCCGGTTAATTCGGCCAATTTTTGGCTCGAGAGCGTGGTAAAAAAATCAAAACACCAGAACGAAGCTTGGGATTTCATTCGTTTTATGAGTCAGCCGGCTAATTTGCTCGCGTATAATACGCGAGTGGTAAGACCATCACCATTGCGCGTACATATTAAGGAACAGGAAAAAGACCCGCGTCTTATGCCATTTACAAGTCAGCTATTGGTGGCAAAAAATTGGTATAATGGACAAGATTGGGAAGCTACTCGTCAGGCATTTAACGACTTGATTGCAGGCTACTTGTTACCACCGGCCGAAGATAAAGACCCGATTGAGCGTAATAGCAAGCTCTTAATTACCGCTGCGCAAGTGGTGCAACAAACTTTTTAGTATGAAACTTAGGATCATGTGGCTAATCGGAATTGTTGCGGTAATTAATCTTTTTTTATTAGCGGGGCAAGCCTCTGCTAGCACAGACTGTAAGCCAAGCAACTTGTGGAAGAGTACGTCAAACGCAAATTGTTTTAATGCGTTTAATAATTTTAAAAGCTGTGATAACTCAGTTGTGTGTCGGTGGCACGATGGGTTTAATGATTGCCGTGCCAAAGGGAGTTCGATAATAGAGGGCGATGTCATAGCAAAGTGCCAATCTCTCAATAGCGTACAGGAGTGTGAGGCGGCGGAAGCCTGGCCAGGGGCACGTCTTTGTGTATGGACTGGCGCAGGCGCAGGTCCAGCACCTGGACCAGCTCCCGAAGCCACGAAACCGCCAGTGTGTGATGCGTTAATTGGTGGCAGCGCACCTGCGTATGCTGGACCATACTGCAATGCTTTGACCCAGGCCGAGTGTGGTGCTGCCAACACAAAAAAAATTCCATGTGCGTGGGTTCAAGGTTGTGCGCTTGGCGCCAATCCAGACCCTAGTAGCTACACATTTGACCCAAATACAAATCAAACCCAGTGCGGGGCCAACCCAAGTTACCCGGCTAAATGGGTACAGATTTGCCAGTATCAGGGGTCGCAGATTCATCGCAGTAGTTGTTCATCAATTACGGTGGAAAATTCGTGTAATCAAATGCAATTAGGCGGCCTTCAATTGTGTCATTGGGATACAAGCGGTATATACAATGATACTGTGCCAAATTATAACGCTCCCGCTGCACCAGCACCTGGCGCAATCCCCGCTTTGCCATCACAGCCAACAGGACCCGCTAGTGCACCGACCACGAGCACTGCGCCAGTTGCCAGCACGATTACTTCGGACTATTTGGTAAATCGCTACCCTGTGCCAGAGAATTACGATGGTCCATTACCCCCCTGTGCTTTTTCGGGTACATGTCGCAGCACGACGGATTTAATAACACTCCTGCTCAAGGGCGCCAAATTTCTATTTTCCATAATCGGGGTGGTTGCGTTCGCTGCCTTTGTGTATGGCGGCTTTATGATGATTTTTTCGTTCGGTAGTTCGGAAAAGGTTGGTCATGGTAAAGATGCAATGGTCGCTGCAGTCGTTGGTCTGGTGATTGCCTTTGGTGCTTACCTTATTATCAATTTTGTGCTGAACGCCCTTGGGGTAGCCGCAGATTTTAGGGGCATTATCGATACGTAATATGCGATTCACTTTAGCCATTGGTCTAGCAGCGGTTGTCTCTGGGGTGTGGTTTGCGCCAGTGCTGGCAACATGCTCACCGTTGCCAAGCGCCACTGCACCGGATAAATGCACCCAAACCAGTGACGAGGGGCTATGTCGGGCAAACCCAGAGTGTAATTGGGATGAGCCCGTGCCTGCTGCACCTGCGGAAACAAAACCAAAACAGTTTGATGATACGAGTAAAGAAATCATTAAACTGCAAAATCCTTTATCTGAAACAAAAATAACCGCAATTGTGGGTAGAGCAATAAAAGCGGCTATGGGGATAATGGGTTCTTTGGCGCTGGTGGTGTTTGTGTATGGCGGTTTCCGTTGGCTAACTGCGGCCGGTAATTCCGAACATATCGAAGCCGGAACGGGCGCCATGGTTTGGGCAACGATTGGCATCTTTATCATTTTTTCCAGCTATGCTATACTACAGCTGGTCTTTAACGCCATCGGTGCACAAAACCGGGGCACGGCCACACCAGTCACTGGTGGGGCAGGCGGACTGTACTGTTTGATTAATTGTACAGAAGTGAATTCCTGCGAAACAATTTCACAAGCCGCGGGCAGTGATTTTGAAGCGTTGGAAAAAAAGTGTTCGCAACCAAATTACAGCATTGAAAAAAAGAATTGCACCGAAGTCGCGGTTTGCAAGAAATAGCTTCTTATTCTTAACTGAAGGGAGGTGATACGAATGTCTTGGTTACACAAAATTGTAAAGCACCGCCAGGTTTTGACTTTGGTGGCTGCAGTAGTAATGGGTTTGGTGCTCGCACCATCCTTGAGTATGGCTGCTTCAACAACAGATACTTTTGGTTTAAACCCTCTTAACACCGAGTTAAACGGTACGTTGGGTAATGCCGACCTCCGCGTAACTGTCGGTAAACTTATTAACGTCGCCCTCAGTCTTTTGGGTGTTATCGCTGTGGTAATCATCCTCGCGGGTGGTTTCAAGTGGATGACCGCTGGTGGTAACGACGATAAGGTCGCCGAAGCTCGCAAGATGATCTTCTCCGGTATTATCGGTTTAGCTATCATTTTGTCTTCGTGGGCCATTGCTCTGTTCGTTCTCAATCGTTTGCGTGATGCAACAGGTTCGGGTTCGATCTCGAGTGGTCTCGATACTGAATAAAAACAGCAGGCCGGGCAGCTTTCCAAACCCATACGTATTTTGGAGAGCTGCCCCGGGCCTGGGTTTGACTCGTGATGCGTGGCTTTAAAAGTTAGGCATTAACAGTTAAATTTTTCCTGATATGAAAAAACGCCTGTTGGCACTAGTCACTGGACTTGGTGCGCTGGCCATAATTTTGACCGGTTGGGTGGCACCGCAACCAGTTTCGGCTGTGGCTGAGTGTGGTGTTGATGACCCGCTTGGACTCGATTGCGCGGCTTCAACAGGCTTAACAAATCAGGACCCTCGTCTAGTGGTCGGTCGGATTATCAATGTTTCCCTTACATTGCTCGGAACAATTGCTGTTGTGTTAATAATCTACGCCGGTTTCTTGTGGATGACTGCTGCGGGGAATGATGATCAAATTACCAAAGCGCGTGGTATTATTTACGCTGCGGTTATTGGTTTGGTGATTATCTTGTCTGCGTACGCAATCACAAACTTCATCATCGGCAATATTTATAAGGCTACAACCACTCAGACTTACCCGTAATCGCCTTTGTATGAAAAAATGGCAACAAATTATCGCTGGTTTAGCGGTTGGGGCTGCTGTGTTGGGAGTTTTGGTCGGCCCTGGGCTTGCATTTGCAGCCGATGACTACGGTTTAAGCGCAACCGCGGGAGTGGCTGGTGTGCCCACAAATCGCAATGTACAACAAATCATTGGTAACGTAATTGGTACAGCCCTGTCCATGATTTCAGTACTGTTTTTTGCCTTAATGCTTTACGCCGGCATCAAGTGGATGCTGGCGCGTGGTGATAGTGACGAAGCAAAAAAAGCTTTGGATACCATCATTGCTGCGATTATTGGTATGCTTGTGGTGCTTGGTTCATACGCAATTACCAACTTTGTATTTGGTACACTTGGTCAAACAAATGCTGGCGGCGGATCAGATTCACCGATTGCAGCTGCGGGTTCTTGTGTCCCAAGTACAATAAGTTACTGTCAAAGTATGTCAGAAACTGATTGTAAGGCCGACCAGGCGTCAGAGAACGGGGACTGCACGTGGAGTGCACCAAATTGTGTCCCAAGTACAATAAGTTACTGTCAAAGTATGTCAGAAACTGATTGTAAG
>CAYQNA010000008.1:0-5802 GCA_964418775.1 uncultured Gammaproteobacteria bacterium | reverse complement strand
GCCGACCAGGCGTCAGAGAACGGGGACTGCACGTGGAAAAATTAATGGGTTATGATTTCTAGAATCCGCATATGGGCAGTAGTGGTGGCCAATCTTTTCTTTTTGGCCACTCCTGCGTATGCATCATTGTCTTATGGCGATGCAGACGGTTCATTGGGAGTCGTGGTAGAACGCACAGGTGTGCGCCAAACCGACATCAAGACTGCTAGCGGAGAAATTATAAAAGCCGCCCTCGGGATTTTGGGGTTGATTTTCTTTGTGCTCCTAATCTATGCAGGCATCACTTGGATGACTGCACGTGGCGACGAAGACGCTGTTACCAAAGCGCGCGAGACGATTTTTGCGGCCGTGATTGGTTTATCGGTAGTGCTTGCCTCGTATGCAATTACTAGTTTCTTAACCACCAGAATTTTGTCAGGCAGCCCAGATGCTGGTGCAACTGTAAGCGGAGGTGGTACGCTAGGAGACGAGCCACTCGGGTGTTGTATCGATTGGGGTGAGGGCGGCGCGTTCGAAGAGTATGGCGTGCCAGCCTACCGAATCACCACAATTGGTGATTGCCAGACACAGGGCGAGGCCAATGAACCAAGCGGGTACTCCTGCGTTGGCCCAAAGATTGGTTGCTGGACATTTCAAACTGGTTTGTTAGACGTTAATCAGTGCCGGGCAGCCAACGAACAATAATTTTTATATGCGTATTAAATTTTTTCTACTCGGTTTAGTGGCGTTTGTGCTCCCAGTGGGCGTGCACGCTCAGGGAATAAAAGACGCCCAGGGGCAATTGGCGCCAATTGCCCAAAAAGCCGGATTGTCTGACCAAAATAATTTGGAAAACGTGGTCGGTACAATTGTAAACGCAGCGCTTAGCTTGGTAGGCTTGATTTTCCTGGTGCTCATGGTATACGCTGGGTTTACCTGGATGCTGGCCCAGGGTGACGAGGGCAAGATTGATAAATCAAAAGAAATAATTAAGGCCTGTATTATTGGTTTAATCATTACTTCCAGCGCCTACGCGATTACGTTCTTTGTTACGAATCGCTTTGAGCAAGCAAGCACAGGAGCGGCACCAACAAACGACGGGCCGTATTGCCTGTACACTTCAAACAACGGCGGTACTCTTAGCTGTTTGAACGAACAGCAAATGAGTTTGGCCGACGATGTGCAGGACTGCAATGGTCAGTGGTTCGATACTTTGAGTGCCTGTGAAGAGGAAATGGTAAAAGCCGCCGCTAACTAAACTATATGTCTATTAAGAAACTTTTTTTGGGAGTCGTTGCTGCCGTGTATCTGGTTTTGCCTGCGGCGGTTGGGGCACTCGACTTGGGCAGCGGACGTGCACAGAATGCGGCTGTGAAAGCTGGGTATAGTGGGGCGACTAACGAAACAACTCTTGCCGAAAACATTGGTTCGGCTGTGCGGGTAGTACTTTCACTTACCGGCATTATCTTTACCGGACTTATGGTTTATGCCGGCTTTTTGTGGATGACAGCCAAGGGTGACGAAGCCAAAGTCGAAAAAGCTCAGGAGATTATTAAGGCGGCCATTATTGGTTGGGTAATTACAGTCGGCGCATATGCAATTACCGATTTTGTGGTGCCGGCAATTTTAAGTCGCTTAGGCGGAAGTTAATATGCGTTTACGCCGCGCTATTTTTTTGGGAATTGCTGCTGCCGCGCTCGTCGCGATGCCACTTCGGGCTGCAAATTTGTCTGATACGGTAAGTACCCAAATTAAAGCCAGTGGTAAAAGTGCAGGCTTAACCAAAAACGGCGAATCCGTTGACCCCCGCCTTGCAGCCGCGAGCATCATTCAAATGATGCTTCAGTTGCTTGGGATTATTTTTGTATCCTTGGTTGTTTTGGCAGGCTTCTGGCTTATCACCGCCAAAGGTGACGAGGGAAAAATTGAAAAAGCGCAAAACACAATCCAGGCGGCAATTGTGGGTTTGGTTATAATTTTGCTGTCCTATAGTATTACCCGTTTTGTGGGCAGCCAAATTCGTGCCAGTATTGAGAATAAAAATATTGACCCAACTCAAACTGAATAATATGAAAAAACTTTTCTTCTTTTTTGCTCTTAGTTTAGCTGTGATTGGTTGGGGCGCTGGACAAGTTCAGGCCCAGAGCCTGAGCGCTGATATTCAGCGTCAGAGTGAAGCGTTTGCTGGCAAAAATGGCGCCGGTTTAACTGCCCGTGACCCACGCGTCCTAGTTGGTCAGATTATCAAAGTGCTCCTAACCCTGACAGGAACAATTTTTGTTGCTTACACCGTGTACGGTGGCTTCTTGATTATGACTGCCAATGGTAACGACGACCGTATTGGCAAAGCGCGCAGCATTATTACTCAGGGTACAATTGGGGTGGCGATTACACTGTCCGCCTACAGCATTGCATTCCTCGTATACCGCTTTGCGCTTCAGGCACAACAAAATCCGTTCGGTACATTTGCGGGCTGGGGAATTGAAGCCGATACCAGTGGCTTCTACAACAATGACCCACTCGAAGATCAGTACAATATTCCGATTGACGAGCTGCCAGACGATGCAGACATGCCAAATAATAATCCTAAAAAGTAACCATCAACCGGTAATTGTTTTGAGAATGGTTTGGCCAGCAGGTAAAGCGGGTCTAACAGGTTTGGGTTGGGGCGGAGATTTAAGTAAGCGTTCGACAGTGCTGGCAATAGCACTGTCTTTTTTTACCACAAGACCAAGATTGTTGGATGTGATGAAGCGCGCATTGGCTTCCTCTTGACCCGGAATAGGGAATACTGCCACTAATGGACGCCCGGCAACCATGCATTCGGTTGTGGTTAAACCACCAGATTTAGAAATTACGACATCGGCCAAGCGCACGAGGTCTGGCATGCTGTCGGTCCAGCCCAGTGTTTGCACAGTATGTCGACCTTGGGGCATTGCGTTTAATTTTTCGTATAATTTTTTATTTTTACCAGCCACGGCAATAATTGTGGTCGGATTTTTGATTTTCTCTAATTCAGTTACCACTGTGGTCAGGTCAATAAGGCCGTGGCCACCAGAAAGCGCCAAAATAATTGGACGTTCCAGGCTTACATGGTGTTGATTGGCTAAGGCAGTGCGGTTGGCAGTTTCGTACCAGATTGGCTCGACCGGAATCCCGCTCACCACTACCTGGACCGGGCTAATATTAGCCTCGCGAATCAATTGACGCCGCACGGCCTCGGTAGCCACAAAATAATATTGCACATTGGGCTGAACCCAATACCAATGCAGGCTGTAATCAGTCACAACCACGCTTACAGGTGCAGTAATGTGGACATCAGGCGGGGGTGAGGCCAAAAAATACGCAGGCACGCTGTTCGTGCAAACAATGTGGTCTGGGGCAAAGTCTTCAATGGCATTATAAAAATCTTTGGCGCCCATGAACTTGGCCGGACTAATCGCCGCGGCTGCCCACCGCGTGAAGCGTTCGGTGTTACTAAGTGAGTAAAGATAACTCCAAAACTTGGGCGATTTTTTGGTAATTGAATGGTATGAGTCAACGAGTCCGGCGCGATATATGGCTGGTAAATACTCAGACATTTCAATGTGTGCCGTGGTTAGATTGGGAAAAAACTTGGCCGCGGTTTTTTCGAGCGCAACTGCGGCCTGTACATGTCCGGCTCCTGCGGCTAGGGAAATAAAAAGTACACGAGTCATAGATTTTTGAACCATTGCTGCCAACGACGCAGGCGTGGAAGATCAGACCCGATAATAGTGCGGCCGTGTAGGTGGGCGAAAATTTGGGTAAATTCCGCCCCGACAAAGACAATGATCGATGAGTAGTAAATCCAGAGCAGTAGGGCCATAAGTGACCCGGCTGAGCCATACAAATTTAAATTACTGCGCCCCACATACCAACTAATGGCCGCATTACCGAGCGTAAACAACATGGCTGTGACCGCACCACCAATTGCGGCATCACCCCAATTCACTTTGGCTTGAGGGACAAATTTATAAATGCCCGCAAATGTGCCTGTAAGCACCAACAACCCTGCGGCCCAGCGTACTGCTCCAGAAACCAAAGGTGCGTTGGCCAATGGATTCCCAAACCAAGCTAAAACCGTTGGCAGAAGTGTTTGCAAGAAAATTGTGCCCAAAAACAGCACGCTCACGATAATAATCATGAGCAGCAAGCGTAAACGATTTTTTACAGCTGTCTTCCACCCCAGACTAGTAGGCACAATGTTCCAAATATTGTTAAGCGCCTTTTGTAGATTGCCGGCAATATTACTAGCACTCCAAAATAGTACGAGAACGCTGACGACTGCCCCCACTGAGCCAAACCCAATTTGGGGTACAGTATGTAAAATTGCCGCAATTTCCTGGTTAGCCACAGGGCCGACGTACTGCGCTGTCAAATTACTCAAATGCGCGGCGGCCTGAGGCGTATCAATAAACAAGCCGGCACTTGATACTAGGAGTAATAAAAATGCAGGCAAACTTAAGATTGTGTAAAACGCCAGGGCTGCGCCTTCCTTTAACACCTGGTCTTTTCGCCAAGTCAGCGCAGTTTTTTTCAGGAGCTTTACCAACTTTGGCATATTAGCGATTTACGCCAAATACCAACGTAATTAGGGTTACAACAATACTGAAGAGGAGTGCCCACCACCAGTTATCAACTTTAAAGCCCGGTACAATTGCACTGGCAAGCATGATGATTGCGGCATTGATTACGAGTGTGAACAAGCCGAGCGTTACAATATTGATTGGCAGTGTCAGGAATAACAAGACCGGGCGGACAACAATGTTAAGGAGGGCAATGACCACCGCGGTTGCTAGAGCGGCCAAAAAACCCTTTACCTGCACACCAGGTAACAAGTATGCACTAATAATCACAACCAGGGCCGAGGCCAGCCAGTGAAAAATCATGTCCATAGGTGTATACTTTAAGAGTAATCTACTCTTAACTGTACTCTGTATATGTCTACTTGTCCAGAATGCGGGGCCATGATGGAAGAAATGGGAAATAGCCTCCGTTGTGAAGATTGTGGCTATGTTGCGCCACAATATGGTGATGGCGAAGAAGAAGGGGGCGAGGAGTAAAAAACTACTGCTTTAGTTTAAATGTTTTTAACATTTCTTCCCACGCAGGCAGTACAATATCTTTTTTATCATCCGAATAATACGCCCAAGCCATAAAGAAGTTACGTAATTCGCCTGGTGGTTTTGGTTCATTAGACATCAATGTGGCAATAATCGCTTTTTCCGTTGTTGGCCTACCCTCGCCCGCACCTTCGTAATAATTAATTTTCCAAACACCATCTGCAACTTTAATTGTTGACGAGGTTTTTAATTCAGTGTACCCCATGGTCTCGCGATACAAACCATCGTTGCCATACGCAACCATAATGTGGTCGGCAAATTGATACTCTGGTTTGTCTTGTGGATACGGCGGCTCGAAATTTTCAAACGCAAAACTGCCTGTGCCCGTTGAGTGTTCCCAGCCTACTGGCGCCGTAAACGTGGCCACAGTTTCGATTGGCACAATGACCGGCTCAATAATCATCGGTGTAACCTCCATCGTGGTTGTCACCTCAACAGTCGAAGTTGTGGTCGGCGTCGGTATCACCACCGGTTCGCTAACTTGTTTTCCACACCCAGTTAAAACAAAAATAACAGCCATAAGGGCTGCTGTTTGCGTAGTAAAAAATTTATTCATATCCAACACCATATCAAATTTCCAGGCGCTTGTCGATCTTCCTTTCCAAATAAAAACACCCCAGCAAAGGGGTGGCCAACGGGGATCGAACCCGTACTGCGAGTACCACAAACTCGCGTGATA
>CAYQNA010000007.1:0-43039 GCA_964418775.1 uncultured Gammaproteobacteria bacterium | reverse complement strand
GCTAGTTTATTGTTAGGAACGGTTTACTTGATTGCATATGCACTTGGTCTTTCTCTAACTCTACTCGCGATAAGTCTGTTGGGGCAGCGCTTTATCAAACGGGCTCGTTTTGCTGCTAAACCAACTGGCTGGTTTCGTCGGGGTTTGGGAATAGTATTTGTGCTAGTTGGTATTTTTATCATTACGGGTGCGGATAAAAAATTGCAGACTTATTTGGTGGAAAAGGGATATGGTACTGTAGGTAACTTGGAAGAAAATCTAATCAAAAAACTCGATTCAAATACAGAAGACACTTCTGTGGTGTCAGGTAAAAACTTTCCGCGTTATCAAGAAATTGTTGACCCAGCTGGTTACGTAAATTCGGAGGCATTTACAATTGGTCAATACGTGGGTAAGAAAATTATTTTGCTCGATTTCATGACGTATTCGTGCATTAATTGTATCCGCACATTTCCGCATTTAAATGCCTGGCAAGAAAAGTACAAGGATCAAGGGCTACAAATCATCGGTATTCATACTCCCGAATTTGCGTTTGAAAAGAAAATCGAGAACGTGCAACGCGAATTGACTCGACTTGGAATTAAATTCCCGGTTGTACTCGACAACAACTATGGTACGTGGCGCGCGTATAATAATAATTATTGGCCACGAAAATATATTATTAATCTTGATGGCCAAATCGTGTATGACCATATTGGCGAGGGCGAATACGAAGAGACCGAAGCGGTAATTCAAAAATGGCTCAAAACAATACCTAACCAAACTGTGTCCGAAGAGAGTGCCGTGAGTGTTCCAGAAGAATTAAATATGGCCAAAAGTCCAGAGACATACTTGGGTTCAAGTAGAATGGAACGTTATTACCCAAGTCATGCGTTGGGGACGCAAACTAAATTATTTACCCTGACCTCGAAGTTACCACTGAATACGTTTAGTTTGGGTGGAGAATGGATGGTTGATACTGAAAATTTGGTGGCGAAAAAAAATGCCGTTTTGAATTATCGGTTTAAGGCCGATAAAGTTTTCCTGGTTTTGGGGCCGGAATCCAAAGCAAAAGGCGCGGTCAGGGTTTTGCTCGATGGACAGTCTATTAAATCAATCCAGGCAGGTGCCGATGTCGATGACGGTATTGTCCAGGTGGATAGTGAGCGCCTGTATCATTTGGTTGATTTGCAGGGCAATGCTGGCGAGCATATACTAACTATTGAATTTATTACCCCAGGCACACAAGCGTTTGCATTTACTTTTGGCTAATTTTATGGAATTCAACAAATTGACTCCGGAAGAAGAAAAGATAATCGTACATAAAGGGACTGAATATCCAGGCACAGGCGAGTATGATGATTTTTTTGTGGAGGGTACGTACTTGTGCCGTCGTTGCAATGCGCCGTTGTACGAGTCAACGGCCAAATTTCACTCGGGTTGTGGTTGGCCAAGTTTTGATCAAGAAATTCCGGGTGCGGTTAAACGTACAACTGATGCCGATGGTTTGCGTACGGAAATTACCTGCAATAATTGCAACGGACATCTGGGACATGTGTTTGAGGGCGAACGTTTTACGGCCAAAAATACGCGCCACTGTGTGAATTCGATCTCGCTGAAATTTGTTCCTAAAAAATAATATGACCGAATCTATTGTGTTTGGTGGTGGTTGTTTTTGGTGTATCGAGGCTGTATATCAAATGCTCCAAGGCGTGACTAAAGTGACATCTGGCTATGCAGGTGGCGAAGAGCGTGAGGCTGATTATCACAAGGTTTCAAGTGGAAACACAGGACATACCGAAGTTGTGGAAGTACAGTTTGACCCAAGCGTAATTTCGTTTGACCAGATTTTGGCTGTGTTTTTTACTGCTCATGACCCAACGAGCCTTAATCGTCAGGGTGCTGACGCGGGCACCCAGTATCGCTCGGCCATTTTTTACACTACCGAAGAGCAAAAGGCAGACATTGAGGCTTATATTCACAAACTTACGGCCGAGGGTGTGTATACAAAACCAATTGTGACCGATGTACAGGCTTTGCAAAAATTTTACCCAGCCGAGGCGTATCATCAAAATTACTATGCCCAAAATCGGGATAGTAACCCCTATTGCCAAGTGGTGATTGACCCCAAAATCGCCAAAATTCGTCAGAGTTTTGCGCATTTGCTTAAGAAAAATGGCTAAAATAAGGCAAAAAATGGCTAGCACCATTGACAAAACCACTTCTGCGTGGTATACTGCTGTGTCATTACCGTGCTTGCCAACACTGGCCGCACGCAGACTCGGATCGATGTGTCATACTTTTAAGTGGCCCAGACGAAATGGGTCACTTTTATTTAAGTATGAACACCCCACATAACGCCGTACCAACGGCGAGCGGCAGCTTTGCCGACTTGGGCCTTTCGCCCAAACTGTTAGAGCGCCTTGCGGCGCGTAATTTAGTAACTCCGTCGCCAATTCAGCGCGCGGCGATTCCAGCTGCGCTCGAGGGTAACGATATTTTGGGTATTGCTCAAACCGGAACTGGTAAAACTTTGGCTTTTTCATTGCCAATGTTGCAACGCTTGGCCCGTGGCGGTGGGCAGGGTTTGGTAATTGTACCAACCCGTGAACTCGCGATTCAGGTCGAGGAAACCCTGTTGAATATTGGGCGTGGTGCTGGTTTGACCACTGTTACCCTGATGGGTGGTGCGAGTCAGGCCATGCAGGTTAAAAAGTTGCGCCAAACTCCACACGTTATTGTAGCGACCCCTGGTCGTTTGATTGATTTGATGCAGCAGCGTTTGGTTGATTTACGTAACATTAAAATTGCCGTCCTCGACGAAGCCGACCGTATGTTTGACATTGGTTTTGCGCCAGCAATTATGCAAATTTTGCGCGCCTTACCACTGCAACGCCAAACCATGTTATTTTCGGCAACCATGCCAGCTTCAATTGTAAAAATGGTTGGACAGTTTTTGAAGGCACCAGTACGCGTCGAAGTTGCGCCAGCCGGAACAACTGCTAAATCGATTGCGCATCACCAAGTGTCTGCTGCCGGTGGTCAAAAAATGAACACGCTTGGTAATGTTTTAAAAACAGAAAAAGGGACAATTATTGTCTTTACTCGCACTAAACATGGGGCCAAGAAAATCGCCGCCGCAGTGCGCCAGCTCGGTCATAGTGCGGTTGAATTGCACGCAAACCGAAGTTTGGCCCAGCGCAAGGCTGCGATGGTTGGCTTTAAGAGTGGTCAGTACCGTGTGCTGGTGGCAACTGATATTGCGGCTCGCGGCATCGATGTGAACGGAATTAGCTTGGTGGTGAATTATGACTTGCCAACTACAGTGGAAGACTACGTACACCGCACCGGTCGTACTGGTCGCGCTGGCAAAACTGGTCGCGCTCTGTCGTTTGTGGCACCTGAAGACCGGTTTACCGTTCGTCGTATTGAAGAGCAGTTGCGCGTTCGCTTGCAGCCATTTGTGGAATTGCAGGGTGCCCGTCAGATTGCTTGACGCTCAGTTTTAAATTCCGTATAATATAATCACTGCCCGCCAACGGGCAGCCCAGTGTATAAGGTCTCTGAGTTCAAATTTAGTCGCAATGTGTGCACGACATGAGCGACCAAGTTGTTGGACAGATGGGAATTTTACAACTTGGTTTGTTTCATTCGTAGTTATGAATACTAAATTGTTTGTAGGTGGTTTGTCGTGGGGTACAACTGACGACAGCCTTCGCGCCGCTTTTGCCGAATGTGGTACTGTCGTCTCCGCCAAGGTGATGATGGATAAGTTCACTGGCAAGTCGCGTGGTTTTGGTTTTGTCGAAATGAGTTCCGAAGAAGAAGCTCAGAAAGGCATTGCTACCTACGACGGTAAGCCAATTGACGG
Source organism: uncultured Gammaproteobacteria bacterium (assembly GCA_964418775.1). Taxonomy (GTDB): domain Bacteria; phylum Patescibacteriota; class Patescibacteriia; order Magasanikbacterales; family UBA922; genus 2-12-FULL-41-16. The sequence continues at coordinate 39,189 of CAYQNA010000007.1, read as the reverse complement.
CCGCGTAGTGGCTGTTAATATTGCTCGCCCACTCGAAGATCGTGGTCCTCGCCAGTAAAATGGCCCGGGTCTAAACCCAATTTTAAAAAAGCAGAGCGCGCGCAGCTCTGCTTTTTTGTATCTGGCGTTTTTAGGTCGTTTCTGGTACTGTGGCTAAAGACTTATCTTTACTTGTATGGCTGATAAACCAAAAGTAGTAGTGGCGGGGGCAGGCCTGGCCGGCTTGGCCGCAGCGTATGAATTGACGAAAAGTGGTAAATTCCAAGTCACAGTCCTAGAGTCGCGGGACCGGGTGGGCGGGCGTGTGCACAGTGTGCCGGTTGATGGGAAACCGGTGGATGTAGGTGGTTTTATTGTGTATCCTTGGTATCACGAATTTTGGCGCCTGGCTCGGGCAGTTGGCATTGGTAATGACTTTACGGCAATTGGTAAACCTAAGATTTTTTATCGTCTGGAAACGAATGGTCCGCTGTATTTGGAAGGCGAAGTTCCAATTTCGTGGCGTGAAAAGGCCTTGTTTGGTTTACGACTAGTCTCCGACTGGGTTCAGTCATGGCCAAATTTCCGCGCGCCAAATTTGTCACAATACGGCGAACAGACGATTGCCGGAACCATCCGGCCGGTAGTGGGGGAAAACAGCTCATTGGAAAAATATATAAATGTGGTAAATGAAGGGTACTGTTATGCGCCGACCGATGTATACCAAATGTCGTTTTGGCAACCGATTGCGTATCAGGTCACTGCACATGGTGATTTGCGTCGCGGTTTTTATTTGAACGGAAATAATCAGCGCTTTGCCGATGTGCTCGCCGAACATATTCGCAAGCAGGGTGGCGAGATTCGTCTGGGTGAGGAGATTAAGGCAATTCGTCCTGGGGAGGTGACCACAGAGGCCGGTGTGTATACTGCAGATTATATTGTTAATGCGCTACCGGCTACTCGTGATTGGGTACAGTCTGGTGAACATATTAGCTATACTCATTTTTACGCCGTAATTGGGGCACTCGATAAGGCACCAAAGATTAAAGCTACCTCTGACTGGAGCGCGGCGTTTGTTGCTGTGGATAAAAATAAACCTGGTGTTACTTCGGTTATTCGTGCAGCTGGTATGGTGCCTGGTGTTGCACCCGAAACTGTAATTATTAATTACAAAGCTGGTGAGCAAGCTATTGCGCCCGAGGATTTGGAACGCGCACTGCGTAATGATGTAAAGAACATTTTTCCTGATTGCCAATGGCAAAAAACTTTGCACATTGTTGATTGGAAGCAAGCCATGCCAATTGCCAAAGCTGGTTTTGTGCAAATGATCCGCGACAACCAGGGTCAGGGTGGAATTTGGTATGCGGGTGATTATTTAGGTGGTCCTTCTATGGAAACCGCACTCAGTAGTGGTGTCACGGCGGCACAAGCGATTATAACCGCACCCTAGTCCAACAACCAAGCCTGCCCTCCCGGATAGAATTGGAGCTCAACAATTCTCAGGCTTAGAACGCTGGAGTGGGGTGCGGTTGCACTCTTATTGAGTAAACTCGATAGTGGCTAAGGCTTGTAACCGCTCTGTTAGAAATCCTGGAAACTCCGTGTTACGGATTAACCGACGCGCTCGCTTAAGGAGTCGCTCCTGGTGTACCTCGCGTACCGACTCCAGGTCATATTTGCGGTAGAGGCAACGAATAAATTCAAGTTCATCCTCGGTAATGACCGGTGCACCCGCAATTTGATTGAGCATGTGCTTTTCCAGTGGATCTGCGCATTGTTCCAAATACCAACGCCATAATGTTATGGTGTTGTCGCGCAAATCAGTCCCCGGAGTTTTGCCAATTTCTTTGGTACTTTTTAATAATCCATTTTCGTCGTCCTGTAACTGCATGCAGATCCCCAGATAATTTCCTAGTTGTGCCAGACGTTCACATAAGTGTTGTGGCAAGCCAGCGATCTCACCACTGCAATACAAAGGAAGAGAAAAACTATAGCCACTGGTCTTGAGTCGAGCGGTTTCCAAAATATGGTCTTTATCCATTTCTTTTGGTAGGTTGCTGGTAATATCGCGAATTTGACCGGCCATAGTATCGACCACTGTTTGGTCCCACCGAGCTACGATCCTTTCGAGAATTTTTTCTGGTAAATCGAGGAATTTGATTTCATTTGCTGAGGCGCTAATTAAGTATTCACCAATGGCCAGAGCTAAACCACGGCCGGCTTGGTCAGGGGAGTGGTGGGTGCGTTTTTGTTCGGCTGCCCATTCCGGGAATGCTTTACTGAGAAATGCGTGGTAACTAGGACGTCCACGTCGACGGTTATCGTTGTCAATAATATCGTCGTGAATAAGAAAGCCAGAGTGCAAAATTTCGAGCCAAGCCCCAAGACGGTAGGCAATTGCGGCCCGCTCACCGTGGGGTCTTTGTAGTGCGATGAGCAAAAGTTCTCCGCGACGTAATTTTCCACCAACCGCATAACTGCGTAATCTACGCCAATAGTGCTCTTGGGTTGGGTCGTGTGGCCATGGTCCAAGGTTTGCCTGGAGTAATGTGAGACAGGATTCAATTTCCTGGTGTAGACGAGGACGGAGTGATTCCATGGTGGATTTAAGTTGCGATGTTTGCATAGGTGTTTAAGAATTCAGTGGCCTTAAAAAATTCATTCCGGCAGCGCTGGATAGCAGTTTGGACTTGTTGTAAACCATCCAGGAAAAAGACTGGCTTTGACTGCCATGGTAAATCGCGACACCAGGCAGTGGCTTTGGAACAATGGTCTGCGGCCTGCGCAAGTACGATTGGCATGCTATGGTCCCAAAATATGCTTCGAAGCGTCGGCAGTTCGTTCTCGAGTGTGATGGATACTTTGCCATGTTCAGCAAGATACTGTGATAAAACTGAGCGTGTCACCGGAGTGAGACGTAAAGCAATTAAATCTTTTTCCCAATCATGAATATCGTCGCACAATTGTTTTGCTGTTAGGTAGTTTCTAAAGAATTGGGTGACACCTTCTAACGTGCTGTTACGGGCCTGGCTGCCCAAAGCAAACACAGTTCCTACACCCAGAGCGTGCCCAATTGATTTGCATGGCTCGACGTCGTTTGTTTTTGGTGAGAAACTGCTAATATCAACAGTGCCGTCAATTTGGCTCAGGCGGTTGGTCATGTGGTCAAGACCGTTCGCACTGTCAACTTCGTCTAATATGTTTTTGACCCAGTTGTGCAAAACAATTTGCCCGCGGCACAGTGTGGCGAAGTCGCTACCCAGTTCACGCCAAGACATTTGTGCAATTGCCAATGGGTACGCACCATGTCCCTCGTCAATCCAATCATCATAGATATGGTAAGCAAGCCACCCAAGCATGTTTAAATACCCTAATTCTTCGACAACTCGTGTGGCTAGCGGTGTTTGCAAGTATTCGTTGGTGTAATATGCTGCCAAACCAATTTCTTGACGTTTATCAAGTTCAATAATGTCTTGAATTGCACGTTTAGCCGGGGTGTGCAAAGGTTCGGGAATATTATTGAACCGAGCATGAACACGAGTGATTATTTTTTGGTAGCACTGTTTGGTGGCTGAATCAAGAGCCACTGGTGGCGGTGGGTAAAACTTTTTTCTGAATAATTCTAGAGCTTCGATGACGGCCGCCAGAGTCCAGCCTCGTGCGCCGGATAATTCGGTAGTGTCCGCGCCATGCCGTTCCATTATGTACGAACAATTTTCAAATTCATTATTTGTGTCTGAGCATGCCTGCATAATTTTGCTAGCTAGTTTTTGGAGGGCCGCTACGTCTGTGCACCCGGTCCTGATTGCGCTACTTAATACCAATGCCTGGCTGAGTGTGTCGTTGGGGCTATGGATACATTCTTGCCAAATTGCTGTCCAATTAGTTTTTTGGTCATTCCAGACATCGATGCGGGCTAGACTGTACAAGGCAGGCCAGATACCAATGTAATATGGGGAATGCCAGCGTTGTTCGTACACGAGTGACCGGCAGAATTCAGCTAATTGTGGAGCAGAAATTCCAAACTCGGTTAGAGCAAAATAAATATTAGCATTAACCACACCGTCAATATCTGTCCAAGCGCCTTGCTTGCTTGGGCCAAATAGCCAGGTGCGATATGGCCCACCTGGTTTTTTCTCACCTGTAATCAGGTGGCGGAGTAACCAGGCCAAACAGCGACCGGTAATTAAGCGCTCCTCGACACTGTGGATTGCCGCTAGCGCTAGCAATGTATCGTCGAGATCTGGAGGATAGGCCGGTAGGTGAGTTTGGTCATGTGTCCAGTAGCGGTACTCATAATTTGGTCCAGCTTCGTGGAGTAAGAAAGACACGGCTTGGTTTCTAATTTCCTCTGCTTCTGGACCATTTGAATTTTGCAGAGCCAAGGTGATTGCAGCAGAATAAAACGTGGTGCGACGACTATGTGATGTAACAAGTGTGCCGCGCGCAAACTCGCGGGTCGTGCTGGTAAAACTGCCATCTGGATTTTGCTCAGCTTTAAGTTGGGCTAGACACCAGTTGGTGCTAGCCAAGACTTGTTCTTGGTTCATATCCCTCCTGTAGTGAAGATTAAGTTAATCAGTGTTTGGGTATGTGTACAGAGAATGTTGTACCCTCGGGCCCGGTTTTGGCAATTGTGATTGAGCCGCCATATTCCTGGGTTACAATGTGGCGAACAATACTAAGACCTAGACCAAGGTTATATGCTTTTTGTTTGGAAGTCGTCATGGGCTCAAAGATCCGAAACTGAATATGCTCGGGAATACCCGGACCAGTATCGGTAATAACAACCGACAGTCCGTCAGCATTTGCTTTGGTGTTGAGCCAGATAGTGCGTGCGCTTCTGGTCGGACAATCACTGCAAGCCTCGACTGCGTTATTAAGTAAGTTGCTGATAATTTGGAACAGCTTAACTGGGTCCATGAAAAAAGTATCTTGTGGATTTACCTCGGTATGCAGGGTTATGCTTTGACGGCGGATTTTGTGCTGGACAACTTCGGTTGCCTGTGTGACAGCTTGAGTCAAATTGATTAGTTCTGGTTTAGCTTCTTTTTGTAATTGTTTTTGGACTGAATGCACAAAGTTAATCACCGTGTGCATGGCTGACTCCGCTTTGTCGAGCAATGGGTCGCGAGGTGCGTTGGTGTTCTGGTTAGCTTTTTCCAGAGAAATTGAGGCGGCGGTGATTGGGTTTACCAAATCATGAAAATAGCCGGCAAATTCCTGGCCATACTGTGCGAGCTTCAGTAAGTTAGCAGTTTGTTCGGAATGAATTTTGGCCAATTGTTTGGTACGTTCCTCTAAGCGTACTTCAAGTTGATCGCGTTCTTGACGAAGGGCTTCTTCGGCTAATTTGGCCCGTTTTTGTCCAGCACTAATTTCGCGTTCGGCCAGCCAAGTAATTATGAGGAGGGCAAAGAATATCACGCTTAACTCAATCCAGTACGTATCATGGACTGGGTCCAATACCCAGTGCTGGTTTGGGACTATTAAACCGAGTGTGTGGCTCCAGTGAATTAATCCGAGACCGATTGAAATTACAACTGTGTATACTAGAGCGGTACGGGTGTTGTGCAAGATGCCGGCCATGATAACAATTAGTGCGCAACCAAGTAGTGGTGTTGCCAGCAGTAATCCCCATAACGCTAATGCATAAAGACAGGGGGTAAGTAGCAAAACCAAGAAGACTTGGCGAGCCACACGACGATATCTGGTCTTACCTAAGATAAAGAGACCTAGGAAAATAATGGTTATTGCCGTGCTTAACCAGACTGAAATTCCATTGCGCTGACGTTCGATTATCTCCAAGTAGTCAACAGTCACAAACATAGCCCCGGTCACAATTACGAATGTAAGGGCAATAACATTAAAGATATACTCTCGCCGCGCTTCGTCTTCGCGTCGGGAATACGGAGCCAGTAAGCGGTGTAGCGTGGTAAACACCAAATCTGTCCCGTATTTCCCGGCGCGGAGCTGAGTACCTTGTTTGTGAAGCCAAACCATTGTCATGGCTATTAAATTACCCAGACCAAGGGGGTGTAGTGGTCGCCTGACTGGTGGCCAATTTTACCAAACAACCAGGTTCGCGTTGCTGGGCATCGGCCAGGGCCGTGGCAAAAACAGTGTTCATATGCCAAAAGATAAGTGAGTAAAGAAGGCGGGTAGAACCAGTCGACTACCTGGTTGACCGAAGCCTTAGCAGCGGGGAGCGCCTAACGCCACTGGACTTATAATAGCGAATTAATATTAAAGAAAACGTAAAGAAAGATTAAAGGTTGTGGAAAGTTTAGTTGGCAAACGCGAGCTTGTATCCAATACCCGGAATTGTCTTTATTATTGAGGTTTTTCGGGTACCATCAACTTTTTTGCGTAGAGCGGAAATGTGCATGTCTAAAGAATTTGAAAGGGGGTTGGCCTGGTCGTCCCAGACATGCTCGAGTAGTGTGGCTCGCGACACGACTTCGCCCGAGTGAATCATGAGTTGTTCCAAAATTTTAAATTCCTTGGGTGTGAGCGACAATATTTTTTTGCCTTTTTTTGCGCTGTATTGCTGTATATCAACTACCAAATCACCGAGCTGAAGAATTGGTTTGTGCATTACTGTGGGGCGGCGGCCAATGGCGTGCAAACGCGCAATCAACTCGCGCGCAGAAAATGGTTTAGTCATGTAATCATCGGCCCCACATTCAAGTAAACGCACCTTTAAATCTGTTCCACCGAGAACAGACAACATAATAATTGGTGTGTGTTTGCCCTTGGCCCGCAAGCTCTGGCATACCTCATCTCCATTCATTTCAGGTAAATTGTAGTCTAATACAATGGCATCATATTCGTTCACGCGTCCAAGCTTGGCGCCGTCTGACCCATTGTTTGCTGTGTCAACCACAAACCCCGCTGTGGTCAGGGTTGCCCTCAGGCTGTTTGTTAGGTCGGTGTTGTCGTCAATCAGGAGAACGCGCATATGGCGCCTAGTATAAAACTAGGCTGTGGCCGTTGTCCAGTTGACCTAAAATAGGGTATTATAGTCATAACTATGTCTGAGCTCACTCCCTCTCCCTGGTTATTCCAGTTAAATCGACAGCGACCAGTTAGCGAACTGGCGACTCATGCCCAAACCGATGTGGCGATTGTCGGGGCTGGCATTTCTGGTGTGGTGACGGCTTTTTTTACACTCAAATACACTGATAAAAAAGTCGTGCTCGTGGAAGCGGGCAAAGTTGCCCATGGGGCCACGGGTCACAATGCCGGCCAAATCACGAGTTATTTTGAGCGTCCATTCCAAGATATCGTGCGCGAGTTTGGGTTGCCAATGGCTGCAGCCGGACAAGTGGCCGTGGACACAGCTTGGCAATTTATTGAAGAAATTTATGCTGATGCCAAATTAACGGCGCCGTTTTCGCAATTCATTGGGTATGCGGGTTTGGCGACCTGGAAAGATCTGGACACACATTTGGCTGACATTGCACTCCAAGCCGAAGCTGGAGCTGGCGAGGAAACTGTGCTTGTGGCTAAGGAAGCTGGCGACCCCGAAGGTGTGCTCGCGAATTATCCCGGGCTCTACACTGTGGTACCGCATGCGGAAATTTTAACATTACTGCAATCCAAAGACAGTGATTATTTTGCGCTTTTGTCCAAACGTAAAGGCTGTTTGAATAGTGCACTCTTTACCGAAGAATTAGTCGGTTATTTACTAAGCACCTATCCGCAACGCTTTATTTTGGCCGAGCATGCGCCCGTGCAAGTAGTTGAATTGACGGCCAGTTGCGGGCGTCTGCACATTGGTGATAAAACGGTGGTCGCGGAAAATATTGTGTTGTGCACAAATGGATTTGAAAAATTTGAAATTAAAAATTTGTTGGGCGCAGACTTGAGTGCGCAATTTCACCGCTTGGTGCGCGGTGTGGTTGGGTACATGGCCGGATATTTGGACGAACTTAATGAGCCGCCGATTGCCATTAGCTACATGCCTAAAAATAGTGCGGCTGCGGCCGAGGGCGAAACGGACTCGTACTATTATTTGACGCGTCGACCATTCCCGATGCACGCTGGTTCGCGCCACACATTGGTGTGTATCGGTGGGCCAGAGGCGCTCATGGACGATACGAATCAATACAGGCCGGACCACCCGTATCCAACTGAGGCGCAGGCCGAAATCGATGCGTTTATGCGACGAACCTACAATCCGGCGCCGGCCAATATTGAGTACCGATTTTTGTGGCATGGGTTAATGGGCTTTACACCTACCAATTTGCGGGTGGTTGGACCAGAGCCGCGCAATCCGGTATTGCTCTATAATTTAGGCTGTAACGGGGTGGGAATTTTGCCATCATTGTTTGGCGGACGCACAATTGCCCGTCATTTGGCCGGAGAAGACGTCCCTAAATCTATTTTCTCACCGCAATAATATGGGTTGGTCGAATTGGTTTTTTATGTTGGCCGAGCACTGGGGGTATTGGATTGCGGTGGCGGCAACATTTTTAGAAACTTTGCCTGTGATTGGGGGGATTTTTCCTGGTCAAACAATTTTGATTGCCAGTGGTTTTTTGGCGCGTATTGATGTGTTGAATCCATTTATTGTGACGGCATTGGCGGCGGTAGCGGCAATTGCTGGGGATTGCGTGGCGTATTGGTTGGGGCGTCGTTATGGTTTGTCAGTGATGGAGCGGTTGGGGAGTTTTGTGTCGATTTCACCCGAGGCTTTGCAAACCACGCGCTACAAATTGGAACATAATGCGGGCAAAACATTGATTATTGGTCGTTTTTTACCAGTGACTCGTGCGCTCGCCCCATTTATGGCTGGTGCCTCGCGTGTAAAACCGCATCGTTTTTTGGTGTATGACGCAATTGGTGGGGTGAGTTGGGCGGTTGCCTCGGTTGCTGTTGGTTACATTGCGGGCGCGAGTTATCAGGTTGCGGCCGCGTATTTTGGGCGTGCGCTGATGGTACTCCTGCTCGCGATTGTGTGCGGGTGGGCGCTCGTGCATTGGTATCGTCATTACCGCAATGAATTATCCGCCTCTACACTTGGCGCAATCACACTTAATGTCGCGGGCCTCACTGCCTTTGCTCTTTTGGCCTATGCCACTACGCGCTCGAATAGTTTTCACCACTTTGATTGGCAATTTAGCAATTGGGTCGCGCACATTCGCACACCTGGCGGCATTGCGTTTTGGTCAGCGGTCACACAATTGTTTAACCCAATTCCGGCTACGGTTTTGGCCGCGGTATTATTGATTTGGACATGGCGTTTGGAGCACAAAATCGGCCGCTGGTTACCAGTTGTGGCTATGATCGGCGGGGTCATGATTGGATTTTTAATTAAAAAATCAACTAATTTGTCACGTCCAGAGTTTGCTGTTTTGCACGCGCCAGGCTCGACGTTTCCTAGTCTGCACGCCACTGCGGCCGCCTTGTTCACCTTGGTCGTGGTGTGGATTCTGGCACCAAAATTAAAGTCCGTCCGTCTGCGCCGTTGGCTTCCCCTGGGCGCAAGTGCCTTCTGTTTACTAATTGGCTGGAGTCGAGTATATTTGGGTGTGCACTGGCTTAGCGACGTGCTCGCTGGTTATGCCCTGGCTTTGGCCTGGTTTTCGTTTGTAATTCTGTTTTATGCTGCCATTAGACATACAAAAAGCAGTCCGCCAGTTTGAGACCCCAAAGGGTATCATGACTGCAGTCGATAATGTTTCGTTTACAATTAAAGAGGGGAGTGTGCATGGTTTGCTTGGCCCAAATGGGGCAGGCAAATCCACGCTCATTAGCATGGTGAGTGGAATTTTGGCGCCAACATCGGGGACAATTAGTGTGTTCGGTCACGATGTGACGCGCGAGACCGAAGCGGCCAAAAAATTGCTTGGTGTCGTGCCGCAGGAATTGGTTGTGGAAATGGCGTTTACCGTGCGCGAGGTGTTGCATTATTTTTGTGGCATGTACGGTGTGCCCATGCGCGAGCGCAAAGCGCGCATTGACGCCGCCCTAACGGATTTGGACTTGATGGATAAAGCCGAAGTACGCGCACGCACGTTGTCTGGTGGCATGAAGCGTCGCCTCATGATTGCCAAAGCAATTTTACATGAACCAAAATTATTAATTCTTGATGAACCAACTGCGGGCGTTGATGTGGCGCTGCGCCAAAAGATCTGGGAACTTGTGCGCCGCTTGAATGCGAATGGTACGACAATTTTATTTACGACGCATTATTTGGAAGAGGCTGAACAGCTCTGCGAATTCATTACTGTGGTTGACCATGGGCGTGTAATTCGCGATGGTCGTTTGCGTGATTTGCAGGCTGAGTTTTCCAAAAACACAATCCACTTTGAATTGTTCGATACCAAAGTACCGCATTTGGAGGCTGTTCGTGCCGTGGGTACGGAATTTGAATATCCACTCAAAGATTTGGGCGCAGACATGGCCGCACTCACTACGCATTACAAAGGCAATTTAAAATCAGTGCGCAGCGAAGCCGCGTCGCTTGAAACGATTTTCTTAACCCTCACCAAATAATATGTTGACCAGTTTTTTGGCGCTGTACGGCCGCGAGGTGGCGCGCTTTCGCAAGTTGTGGTTGGACACGATTTTTAGTCCGATTGTATCGGTGGCTCTGTATTTGTCTGTGTTTGGAATTATTACAGGCGGACAAATGGTGGGCGGCATGCAGTATTTGACGTTTGTGTATGTTGGTTTGGTTTCAATGGCCCTTATTAATAGTAGTTTTGCCAATCCAGCGTTTGCGCTCATTATTGCAAAAAATGTTGGGACAATTGTGGATTTGCAACTGGTCCCGTTGCGTCCTTGGCTGGTGAGTGTCGCGTTTGCATTTGCGGCCGCAACACGCGCAGTTGTGACATTGGTGATTACCGTGCTCCTCACAGCGTGGTTTATTCCCGACATGACTATCCAGCATCCAACCCTTGCGCTTCTGTTTGTGGTGTTGACTGGTTTGCAATTCGGTTTGCTGGGTGTATCGTTTGGTATGCCAGCCAAAAATTTTGAGGCCCTCACGTTCATGACCACATTTGTGATGCAGCCAATGATTTTCTTGGCTGGTGTGTTTTACCCAATTTCACAATTGCCCGGAATTTGGGCCAAAATCGCGTTGTTTAACCCTATTCATCACACGATTAATTTGTTGCGGTGGTCCACGACTGGATATTCAGATGTTAATCCAGCGATTTCTGCGGCCGTGGCAGTCGGTACATTGTTGGTCTTGCTCGTTACGGCGCATGTGACCACAAAAAAATGTTTATACACCCGTTAATATTTGTTTATGATTAAAATCTACGGTGGAAAAATGTCGAGTGCTGGTCGTTGTATGTGGCTTCTGGAAGAATTGGAACAACCCTATGAAGCCGTGAGTGTGGATATGCGTGGCGGTGAGCATAAAACCCCGGAATTTTTGGCTTTAAATCCAAATGGTAAAGTCCCGGTAATGGTTGAAGATGAATTTGTGTTGTGGGAATCGCTCGCAATTAATGAATACTTAACTGAAAAATTTCGTCCTGAATGGCGTGGAAGTAGTGCACAGGAAACGGGTTTAATTGCGCAGTGGAGTTATTGGAGCGTGGCCAATGTGGCGCACGTGATCGAGCCACTCATTTTACGTAATTATGGTCGTCCGCTTAGTGATGAGCGTGCCGATGAGTGCACAAAAACAACGCTCCACTACATTAGTATTTTGGACAAGGCCTTGTCTGGCCGCGAGTGGTTGGTTGGTGACGCGTTTTCTCTCGCAGATTTAAATGTGGCCGCTGTAATTATGGGCGCAGTCATGGTAAAAATTGATATGACTGAATTTAGCAATGTGCAGCGTTGGCTCGGCACAATTACGTCACGGCCTGCATTTCAAAAAATATTTACACCAGCAACGTAAACAAAAAATCCCGCTCCGGCGGGATTTTTCTTGGTCATTTAAACGCACAATTATTATGCGTTTAAATGACCCCTCCTTTTTCTCCTTGTGCGTGCGGGGTCTGTGCACGCGTCTACTCACATCTTCTCGATCGCAGCGCGCACGCGCGCCACGTTGAGCTCGTTGGTCTGCTTGTCCGCGAGCCACACACAGTGCGGCGAGTACGACGCAAGCGCGACGAACTGTGCGAAGCGCTCCCGCACCGTGGCATCACGCACTGTGAGACCGATGGGGAACAGGAGGTCGTCCGGCGTGGCGATGTACAGCGCCTTACCCTTCCACCCCTTCGCCTGTGCGCGCTCGAGCTCGCCGCCCTTGTACCACAGGAGCCCGTAGAACGTGAGCGTCGAGTCTGTCAGCATCGTGCGCCGGAACGCGAGGACCTCGTACTCCTTGGTGTTGGGCAGCATGTAGCAGAGCCGCGTGACCGTGGTCTGCGGGGTGAACCCACGCCAGAACACGATCAATGTCCACACTGAGTGGAGCAGGGCCCAAAAGCCAGCCTTTTTCCAGAACTTCTTGTTCTTGAAGAGTTCGGCGCGTTCTTCGGTCGGCGGGTTGAACATGATGACGCGGTCCACGACTTTTGGCAACGCCTCGGCCAGGCGCTTGGCCATGATGCAACCGACCGAATGGCCGGCCACATCGAACTCAGGCGGAAGCTGCTCCTTTTGGATTGCTTCCCGCACCGCGGCCAAGACCTCGGTGAACTGGAGCCACAAGGGGATCCAGCTCTTGGCATACCACCACGGCGCATCGTGCGACTCGTGGAACCTGCGCTTGAGGAGCATCACCTGGTCGTTCGGACCGATGACTCGGTTGTACACGAGCCAGTTGGCTGCGCCATCACGCTGGTTGCACCCCTCGAGCACGAGGATCGTGCGGCCACCCGGTCGTCCCTCCCGTAGGATGTGCATCTGCCGGTCAACCGTCTTGGTCAACCTCCACCACGTCATGAGAAAGATGAAGCCCGCGGCGCCCAGAATGTTTAGAATAACGAGCAGAGCGATCACTTGATTTGTCTCCATCGGTTTTGCCGCATAGTTGCGGACACGTCATGCTATATCAAAAACTATATTTTGTCAAGCGTTAGTGGTATACTGTGCGCATTGTATGTCTGTCACGAATCGTCGCCTCGTTCCTCATTTAGTGGCGGTGGATATGGGATACGGCCACCAACGCGCGCTTGCGCCCGTGGCTGATTTGTTGCAGGCGGAAATTGTGAATGCGAATGTGTACGAGGGAATTCCAGAACGTGATCATAAACGTTGGCATGATATGCAGGCTGGATACGAAGCAGTGTCGCGGTTTCGCACTGTGCCTTTGATTGGTCACGCTGTATTTGCGGTCATGGATTATTTTCAACGGATTGAACCACTTGCGCCGCGTCGTAATCGCACCGCACCAACATGGCAATTGCGTTCAGTGTATCGTGGCATCAAAAATGGGTGGGGGCGTGATTTAATTCAACACTTCAGTCGCACGCCACGTTCAATTTTGACCTCGTTTTTTATTCCCGCCTACATGGCCGAAGTGCATGGGTATGGTGGTGAGATTTTTTTGCTGTGTTGCGATGCCGAAGTGAGTCGCGCCTGGGCACCACTGAATGCGGCGAAAAGTAAAATTCGTTTTTTGGCGCCAACCGAACCAGTGCGCCAACATTTATTGCAGTACGGCGTGCAGCCGCACAAAATTACGGTCACGGGTTTTCCATTACCAACTGAATTAACAGACACGCTCGAAGTTGATTGGCGTGCGCGTTTAAAGCGCTTGCAAAATGGGCAGCAAATCACGATTACGTTTTGCGTTGGTGGTGCGGGGGCGCAACGCGAAGTTGGGGTGCAACTACTTCGCAGTTTGCGCAACGAGTTGGTGCATGAAACCATGAAATTAAATTTGGTCGCTGGCACACGTCGCGAAATTGCGGATTATTTTGCGCAAGCAATTGAGCAGTGGCATATTCCAGACCACGCGGTACGCATTATTTTTGCGACTGAGAAAAAAGATTACTTTGCCAAATTCAACGCAGTCTTGCGCGACACTGATGTGCTGTGGACCAAACCAAGTGAGCTCTCGTTTTACGCTGGGCTTGGTATTCCCATAATTATGGCCGAGCCACTTGGGGCACAAGAACGCTGCAATCGCGCGTGGTTGCAGCATTTGGGCGCAGGCATTGATCAGCTCAACCCAAGCGAAACGCACATTTGGTTGCGCCAATGGATAAAAAACGGCCGACTCGCGCGCGCGGCGCGTAATGCGCGCCAAGCACCGAGTGACGGCACGCAACAAGTAATCAAAGCTATTTCTTAATATGTGGTTTGTCTCTGCACTGGTTGGTTATGCTCTACTGGCGGCCGTGTTTATTTTGGATAAGCGCATTTTAACGGCCGAACTCAAACACCCAGTCGTGTATACTTTTTATTCAACCGTGTTTTTACTTGCGGTTGCTGCAGCGTGGATTTTTGTGCCATTTATTACTGACCCAAGCTTGCTTGCGTTGTCCTTAATTTCCGGCTTCGCGTTTGGTGGTGCTCTCTGGCTGATGTTTATTGCGCTTAAAAAAAGTGAAGCCAGTCATTTGGACCCGTTTATCGGGGCTGTTATTACGCTTGGCACACTGGCGGGCGCAGATTTGTGGCTTAGTGAGGAACTGACCTTCTCACAAATTATTGGTTGCGCAGTTTTGGCCGCAGCCTCATTCCTCCTGGCGCGTGAAGAAACTCAGTCGCGCCACGGTTGGCACACTGGTTATATTTGGGGAATTGTATCAGGAATTTTATTTGCAATTTCACACCTCACGGCCAAAGCCGTGTACAATTCGGCTGATTTTTTGCCAGCGTTTGTTTTGACTCGCGTTACGATTGGCGTGTTTGGTTTATTGCTCCTCACTTCACCAGCCGTCTGGCGTTCGTTCAAAGTTAAAAAAACCAAACAAACAAAACACCATCCGCTCGTTATTGTCGTACTCACAAAAGTGCTCAGTTTGTTGGCCAATAGTGCAATTCAATATGCCATTGCACTGGGCAGCGTGGCCATTGTAAATGCGCTCGCTGGTTTGCAATACGCACTGATGTTTGCCGGGATTTTAATACTTAACACCTTCCGTCCAAAATTTTTCCGCGAGTATGTTTCGCACCGCGAATTGTGGCTCGAAAGCGCGGCGTTATTGCTCGTAATTGTTGGCGTGATTTTAGTGTCCTAATATGCACGTGATTTGGAATATTTTAAAATGGATTTTGCGCGGTATTCTGACATTGTTTATTTTCACCCTGATTGCTGGCTGGATTGCAAGTCTGCGTCACACGGCCGTGACTTATGGCGTAACTTTTAGCATTGAACGTGCCAAAGAATTAGGGCTGGATTGGAAAAAAGCGTACGCCGACACGCTCACCGAATTGCAGCCGCAATACATTCGTTTGTCCGCACCGTGGAATGAAATCGAACCAAAACGTGGGCAATTTGTGTGGACCGACACCGATTGGTTGCTCGATGAAGCTGCAAAACACGACACAAAAGTGCTCCTGTCTGTTGGTCAAAAAACTCCACGGTGGCCCGAGTGTCGTTGGCCACAGTGGGCGACTTTGCTGACAACCGAGGAACGTCGCACGGCTTTAGTTAATTATGTAAAAGGCACTACTGAACATTACCGTGCACATCCGGCTTTAGAATTGTGGCAAGTTGAGAATGAACCATTCTTGCCATTTGAATTTGGCGAGTGTGCGTTGTTTGACGTGAACGCTGTGCAAGATGAAGTTGCCGCTGTGCGCAGCCTTGATGCGACGCATAAAATTATGATGACTGACAGTGGTGAGCTTGGTAGTTGGCGCGAGGCTCTTGGGGCCGGTGATGTTTTTGGCACAACATTGTATCGCGTGGTCAATTTTCCCAACGGATGGCCAATGTATTACGATTGGGTGCCGCCAAAATTATTTGCGTTTGCGGCTTGGTTGCGCGGCACATCAGCCGCCGACATTATGATTGCCGAATTGCAAGCCGAGCCCTGGTTTACCAATGCGACTGCGCTTACCTTATCGGCCGAAGATCAAATCAAGAAATTTTCTGTTGAGCGTCTTAAACGTCATGCCTGGGTGGCCGAACACATTGGTTCGCCGCGCGCGTATTGGTGGGGGACAGAGTGGTGGTATTTTATGAAAGTCAAACAAAACGAGCCGGCGTATTGGAACGCGGCTCGCGAGATAATACAAACAAAATAATTTTTGATTTCAAATGTGAGAGGTTGGTGTCCGGCCGACCTCGGTTACAGTTGAATGCCGAGAGTGGCCGCGGCTGCGAAGGAAGGCCGTAAGGCTGTACTCGAACAGATGGTCGGGTTCGATGACCAGAATGCGGAGAGCTTGTTGTCGGTTCAGCATGGTGTACCTCGTATAGAGGTCAGCCGGACTGCTCAAAAATAGCGTAAATAAGCGATTTTGTCAAGGTCGTAGACAGGTTGATTTTTCCCTAAAATCTGCTAAACTGAGCCTCAGCTATGACCTATTTGCAAGCCATTGTTTTGGGCCTGATTCAGGGGCTGACTGAATTTTTGCCCGTGTCCTCGTCCGGACACCTGATTTTTGTTCCTAAATTATTAGGTTGGGCCGACCAAGGGGTTGGTTTTGACCTGTTTTTGCACCTCGGCACACTTGTGGCGGTGGTGTGGTTTTTTCGTGTTCGTCTGTGGAGTTTGACCAAGGCCGCATTTTCGCGCCAAGTTGAACAAAAAGGCGAACGCACTTTGGCGTGGACAATCGCGCTTAGTGCGATTCCTGCGGCGATTGCCGGTTTATTGCTCGAGACCAACGACCGTAACGCGTTAGTGGTTGGAATAAATTTGGCGGCCTGGGGTTTGGTTTTGGGGGCAGCCGATTGGTATGTGCGTAAGAAGAAACCGATTGAAAAAACAAAACCAGTTAAAAATATTGTTGCCATGAGTATCGCACAAGTCTTGGCGTTAATTCCAGGTACATCGCGTTCGGGTATTACCATGACCGCCGGTTTGTTTAGTGGGCTTACTCGTGCTCAAGCAGCTGAAATTTCATTTTTAATGAGTGTTCCAATCACCGCTCTTGCTGGTGCAGACGCACTACTTAAGACACTTAAGGCTGGAACGGGGGATAGTGTGGCAATGTTGTTGGCTGGATTCGTAGCTGCCGCCGTAAGTGGTATTGTGGCGATTAAATTTTTGCTTAAAATTGTGCAGCGTTGGAGCTTTATGCCATTTGTGGTGTATCGCGTGGTGATTGGTGCGCTGATTTTGTGGATGCTTTTGTAATATGATTGAAACAACTATTTTTAAAAATGTAAGCGCGATTGTCACTCAATTGGGTGTGCGAATTTATGCAGTGGGCGGATATGTGCGCGACGAAGTGTTGCAACCTGGTAAATTAAAGAAAGACATTGATTTTGTTGTCGCCGGTAGCGGCCTCGAGTTTGCACGCGCCTTTGCGGAGAAGCTTGGCGAAGAGGCTGGTTCGCTGGTTGAATTTCCTGATTTTGATACTGCCCGGTTTGTATTTTCGGTGCCCGAAAATGAAGCTGATTTTGAGGGGGTAAAAGAAATTGAATTTGCGGGTGCGCGTCGCGAGGCTTATAATCCGGACTCGCGCAAGCCGGTTGTGCAAGCCACCACGCTTGACGAAGATTTGGCCCGCCGTGATTTTACAGTCAATGCGATGGCGCGCGAAGTCGTTGGTGGGGAATTGAGCGCCACGATTATTGATCCGTTTAATGGGCTTGTCGATTTGCGTAATAAATTGCTGCGCACGCCGCTCAATGCAGATGAAACATTTTCCGAAGACCCGCTCCGCATGCTGCGTGCCGCACGTTTTGCGGCGCAACTTGGGTTTGCAATTGAGCACAGTGTGTACGAGTCACTCGCCCGCAATGCGCCTCGCCTTAAAATTATTTCGGCCGAGCGTATGCAAGAGGAGCTCATAAAATTAATGGCCACAAATACACCATCAATTGGGCTCTATATTTTGCACGAAACTAAATTGTTTGCGGAATTTTTGCCCGAGGTGTCGTTGCTCGAGGGCGTGGAAGATTTGTACGGTTATCAGCACAAAGATAATTTGTCACACACGTTTAAGGTGGTTGATAACATTGCCGGTTGGAATCCAAAGCCGCTCTTGCGTTTGGCTGGTTTGGTGCACGACATTGCCAAACCAGACACTAAGCAATTTGTGCCTGGTCGTGGCTGGACATTTGACATGCACGAACATGTGGGCAAAAAGATGGTGCGCCAAATTATGCGTCGCTTGCGTTTTAGTAAAGCAGACACAGAATATGTGGCCAAGCTGGTGCGCTGGCATTTGTACCCAATCGCCATCATGGACGATGGTGTGACCGATAGTCCGGTGCGCCGTTTGGTTGTAAATTTGGGGGATGATTTGCAAGACTTACTCACGCTCTGTCGTGCTGATATTACGACAGGTAATCCGCAGAAAAAAGTGCGTCGCTTGAAAAATTATGATTTGCTTGATGCACGTATTGCCGAAGTCATGGAAAAAGATCGCCTGCGTGCATTCCAATCACCGGTGCGTGGCGAGGAAATTATGGCTGAGTGCGGTTTAAAACCAGGTCCGACCGTGGGGCGCATTAAAAAAGCGCTCGAAGAAGCCATTCTCGACGGCCGTGTGGCCAATGACCATGACGCGGTCAAGGTCTATTTTGCCGAAATTAAGGATGAATACCTGGCTCAGGTTCAAGATTGGGAGCGAGTCTAGCTTGCGCTCGCGACCATTGTTTGGTATAATCCAAGCATTATGATTGCCGCCTTTTGGCACGATTACCTGTATCAGCCGCTCTTCAATTTGCTGATCTGGCTCTACAACAACTGGACTAACCAAAACATGGGTTGGGCTGTTGTGTATCTAACGATTTTACTGCGTGTCGTGTTGTTGCCATTTACCGTGGTGAGCGAAAAACAGCAGCGCAAAAACGAAGCTTTGTACGCCGAGGTTGCCAGGCTCGACAAAGAATACCAAAAAGACCCGGTTATTAAGAAACAAGAAATTCGTCGCATTTTACGCAAACGCCGTGTGTACCCATGGGCTAAATTTGTGGTGCTTGGTATGCAAGTGCTTGTGTTTATTTTACTGTATCAAGTGTTCTTGCGCGGTATTACGGGCGAAAAAATTGCGCGCTTGCTCTACCCAAGCGTGGATTTTCCAGGCCGCATTAATACAATTTTCCTTGGCTTTGATTTGGGTGAGCGCCACAATGTGGTATGGGCGGGGATTGTTGGTCTTTGGCTCGCGTTCGAAATCTATTTTGAAATGCGCAAAAAACCAGCCAATAGTTCGGACCTACTGTACTTTGTCGCGTTCCCGGTTTTCATTGCAGCCGCCCTGTGGTGGTTGCCAATGGTTAAATCGCTCTTTGTGCTCGCATCGCTCGTGTTCTCGCTTATTTTTGCCTTATTTGCTAAACTATTTTTCAAACCAATTATTAAAGCAGCCGAAGAACACTAGGCTAATCAATTTTTATGTCAGAATCCCTGGATAAATTAATGTATTCGTTTGTCGTGGAGGACGTGCTCAAAGGTTTGTTTATTAATGTACCGCCAGGCTATGTGGCCTGCGTGTATGACCTTGGCCGCGGTGTGCTCAAAAAAGTTTTGACCCCAGGTTTGCATTTCAAAATTCCATTTTGGCAAAAAGCTAAATTGTTCAACACACAGACGCTCGAATACGGCATTTCGCGCGACTTTAACCCGAGTTATGAAAAAGCCATGGGCGATGTGCCAGTGGCCGTGATGAGTGGTGATAACCACAAGCTTGCGCTCGAGGGTACGTTGTTGCTCCGTCTGGACATTCAGCAAATCCCACAGTTATGGCAAACCATTGGCGAAGACTTTGTGGCCAAAATTATTCGTCCGACCGTGCGCAGTCGTGTGCGCATGGTTGCCAGTCGCTTTGAGGCCGGTGAAATCATGGGCGCGCGCCGCGATGATGTGGAAAAAGAACTCAAAAACGAACTCGAAAGCATTTTTTACCCACGCGGGATTTTTGTGGAAAATGTACTCCTTAGTGATGTGTCCGACATTACGGGTGGAGCGAAAATCAAGGTGGCCGAGTAATTACCTTAAATATAAAAATCCCGAGCAATCGGGATTTTTTGTATACCAAGGTTTAATCCTATTGACACCTTTTTGGGGGCCTGGTATATTATCACTCAGACAGATTGAGTGCTAAATTGCCTAGGTAAAATATGGAAACTCGCCAGGAAAACCTACTTAAACTCGTGATTGAAAGTTTTATTCGGACCGCTGAACCAGTGGGGTCCAAATTTTTGGTATCTGAGTTTGAGCTGGATATGAGTGACGCGACTGTCCGGAATGAGCTTCGGGAGCTCGAAGAAGCGGGTTTTTTGACCCACCCACACACGTCCGCGGGCCGAATCCCGACTGAATTGGGCTATCGGCTATATGTGGATAAATTAATGACTTCGGTTCCAGCCACCAAAAAAATCCGGGCTGCGTTTGAGCAAATTGCTCGCGAAGCCGTGGGCGACGAAGGTGTGAAATTGGCCAGCAAAACTTTGGCCGAAGAAATGCAAAATGCCGTGATCGTGGCATTTGGTCCAGACCGCGTGTATTACACCGGTCTCTCGGGTTTATTTGCGCAACCAGAGTTCCGTAGTGCTGATTACACAATAAATGCGTCAGCGATGTTTGACCAAGCGGAGGATTTGGTTGGTCAATTATTTGACCGCGTGACCACGCCAGGCCCAGCTATTTTTGTGGGTAGCGATAATCCGCTTGGCAGCCATTTTAGTCTTGTGGCCGCACGTTTACCAAACAACACAATTATCAATATCATGGGCCCACTCCGCTTGGACTATGCCAAGGGACACAGCCTCATGAATTTAATTTTGGAATTATCTAAATAATATGTCTGAGCCATTGAATTCAACTGAACCAATCAAACCAAAGGTAAGTGTTGGTGTGTATATTTTTGATCGCGATGGTAAATTGATGTTGGCTGGTTCGCCAAAGTGGCAGGGCATGTTTATTCCCTGTGGTGGGCACATTGATTATGGTGAAACCTGGATTGATGCGGCTAAACGTGAGGCGTATGAAGAGACGGGTTTAGAAGTCGGTAGTGTGGAATTAGTCACGGTCGCGAACTTGATTGACCTACCATATTTTTCTAAAAAGGGCCATTTTGTTAGTTTGCAGGTTAAGGCACAATTAACCGGTAGCGCGGATGAGGTGAAAATGGATGGTCGTGAAGTTACTGAGGTGAAATGGCAAAAGCCCGAAGAATGGTTGCGCGAAGAAAAACTAGAACCAAAATCACGTGAAGTGATTGAACAATTTTTTGTAAATAAAAATACGGTTGGTGCCAACGAAGATTACAAAGCAGGCTGGCAGCGCGCGCAGGCTGATTACCAGAATTTGAAGCGTGAAATGGAAGACCAGAAAAAAGAGTGGGCGGCCTGGAGTGAGTTGCGTGTACTTGAGGAATTTATTCCGGTGTACAACAATTTTAAAAAAGCCATGGAATTTGCGCCGCCAGAATTGGATGGTGACGCCGGTAAAGCTTGGTTGAATTGGAAAAAAGGTGTGGAATTTATCATGCAGCAATTTGCCGGGATTTTAAAAACGCATCAGGTGGAGGAAATTAAAACTGTGGGCGAAATGTTTGACCCAACGCGCCACGAATCAATGGCGGAAGAGGCGAGTGATGCACCTGAACACACGATTATCCGCGAAATTACGCCTGGTTACACTATGAAAGGCAAAGTGGTACAGGTGGCCAAGGTCGCGGTAGCGGTTGCGAAGAAAGCTGAATAATTATTGTATATGTCTCTCATTCGTTACCAGGGCTTTGACCCAATGCGTGACATGGAGGAAATGCTCGGCCAATTGCCGGTAAATAGCTTGGCCGTGCAGCGTGGTTTTGTGCCTTCACTCAACATGTACGAAAAAGATGGTGCGCTCATCGTCGAGACTGCATTGCCAGGCATGAAGCCTTCAGATGTCGAGGTGACTGTGGAAAAAGGTATTCTGACGATTTCGGGCGAAAGTAAAAAAGTGCACGAGGTTGACGAGAAAAATTATTATCGCAAAGAAATTCGCAGTGGTTCGTTTTTCCGCCAAGTACCATTACCAGTTTCGGTAAACGAGGACGCAGTGACCGCCGAATTCGGAGAGGGGATTTTAAAAGTTAATTGCCCCAAAATCGACGCTCCAAAGGCCAAAAAGGTGAGTGTGCAGATTGTGAAGAAAGATAAGAAATAAGCCTGTTTATTTAATTATTTTGTATGGACCAGAGCCTGGCCAGAACAATCGCGATTGGAGTCGGTATTGCCGGACTAAGTTTTGTGGTTGGTGTTTTGGTTACGGGTAAACAGCTAGCGGCTAACAAACCATCAGTAATTTTGGTATCTAATACGACTACTACCTCAGTTCAGTCTTCAGAAGTTGAGCAGGTTGAGGAGGATAAAAATCAAATGGTAAACGAAGCGCGAGACCTGGCCAAAGCTAATACTTTGTCTGTTCGACAGTTATTAGCGAGCACAACTCCTGATTCTAAAGGGCAAAGAATTCTTACTAATAATCTCGA
Organism: uncultured Gammaproteobacteria bacterium; assembly: GCA_964418775.1. Classification (GTDB taxonomy): domain Bacteria; phylum Patescibacteriota; class Patescibacteriia; order Magasanikbacterales; family UBA922; genus 2-12-FULL-41-16. The sequence goes on along the minus strand of CAYQNA010000007.1, from coordinate 16,731 downwards.
GCAGGCCCTAAGAGATGCATGTGTTCCAGAAGTTGAAAATCAGATTTATTACAATCAAAATCCTGGTTCTGACACCCGTGTGCAATATTTTAATAATGAGCACGGCGTTTCCTTTGCTGTCCCTTACAATAATAAATGGGTAGGAAATAATTTTGCTTTAGCACCTTTTTCAACCCTCTCACACCTTCTTGACGGAAATACACATATTGCTTTTGCCTTTGGCCGCCCGGTCAAGGTAGATCGTTGCTGGGTATTTAGAGAGTTTACATTTACAATCACTGACTATGGTCATTCGGTAGCGAATAGCGGCTATGTACCTCCGATAGTCAGTACAACAACTAAAAAAATTGGTGCTACTACATACGAAGTGGTTCGTTTCCAAGAGTCAAATATGGACGGTTTTATTAGGCAGGTTAATTATCGAGTCAATAAGAATTGGAAAGAGTTTGATTTTCAAATTGTGACTGAAAATGTAGACGAATCGTACGAGCAGCTTGAAAGAAAGTTAGAAGCCGTGTTGCAGAGTGTGGTGTTTTTTGACCCCAACCACGTAATGGAAACAGGAGGAGGACAATATCTGGAAAGGAAAAAAACTAGCGGCGAAAATTCAATTGGATCCTGGTATGAAAATTCAAAATTTGGTTTTGGGTTATACGCACAGTATTGGGACACAAAAACACTGAATACTGAATTAATTATCGCTCCGTTTGAGGTTGCTCAGGCTAAAGAAGACGTTAAAATTTCCTTTGGTCATTCATGGGGATATTGTCGCGAAGGCTGTGCTTCGTTTAGAAGTGCCTATATTAGTACTATTCCCCAGCGTTCAGGTAGTCAAATTCAGCAACAGAATTTAACTGATTTTGGCGGTGAATCAAAAAGAATTGCACACCCTCGTTTTGAAGTCTGGGAATATTATCAGCCTCAGGGTCCGAGTTGTCTAAAACTTACCTATGAGGTAGTTGGCGCATCATACAACTACCAGGTCTATGGTAATGAGTGCGGCAGTAGAGGGGTATCTGAAATTCCAGAAATGAAATCGGCTCTCGATAGCCTGGTTGTGTTCCCAGCTGTGAAATAATATGACTAAGTTAGACCTCAACAACGTAATTCTCGAAACACCGCGCCTGCGGTTGGTGCCGCTAACCCAAAAATATGCCGAGGATTGCTTTCGTGAATTTACGCCCGTGGTTACGACCTTTATGTGGTCATCGCCAGCCAAAACCGTGACAGATTCTGAACAATACATAATGGAAACCACATCCAAGCGCGTGGCTGGACACGAAATTGTGTTTGCAATCACAACGAAAGATGAAGCATTTCTTGGCTGCGCAGGCATTCATGAGTTGGATACGCATACTCCTGAATTTGGACTTTGGCTCAAAGTTGTGGCGCAAAATCAGGGCTATGGTAAAGAGGTGATTGAGGCTCTCAAAAAATGGACAGACGAGAACATCGATTATACTTACATCAAATATCCGGTTGCGGTCGACAATGTCCGTTCCCGCGCATTGGTTGAAGGTATTGGTGGTCAAGTGGTTGGTGAATTCGATCGTCCAACTCAGGATGGCCGCATGCTCCACGAAATTGAGTATCACATTTTTAAATAGTATGACGATTCGTGAGTACACAATTCAAGACATTGAACCAATGGTTGCTGCACAGTATCGGTTTATGACCTATCTGTCTAATATTGATGATCTGGGCCGCTTAGTCTGTAATCCAGGGTATGGTGAAGCGTACACTACTGATTTACTTGAAAAATTAAAAGAACAAGATGGCCAAATTTATGTGGCGGAAAATGATGGGAAAATGGTCGGTTTTATCGCTGGTGTAGTTGAGAAAGAGTCTGAGATCGAAAAACTCAGCCACATTCCACTCAAGCAAGGTAGGGTCCTTGATCTGTTTGTTGAAGAAGAATATAGAGGTTCGGGTGTTGGTAAACAGCTAATGGCCAGGGTCGAAGAATATTTCCGTGACAAAAAATGTGACACAGCTTTGATTGAAGTCTTTGGACCAAATAAAAAGGCAAAAAACTTTTACGAGCAACTAGGTTATGCCGACCGCGACTATGATTTACAAAAATCTTTAAAATAGGTTTTAATATTAATTAACATTATTATTTTATGCAAAATATTGATATTTTAAAGGGTATTGCTTCGCTGAACTCCCTTAAAAGCAATTTAGATAAAGATAGCTTTTACACTCATGAAAAGTATATAAAGGAATACCATGATTTTATTAATACTTTACAAAGTAAGGGCTTTGAAGTTGATAGTTTTCGAATCCCCGAAGAAGAAATTACAAGTAGAGTCAGTAGTAGCTCTCCAACAGGGGGTGTAAAGTATCGTCCATACAAAGAAGTTGAAACTAAGTTATTTTTTTATAAGATGGATGCGTTGACTAATTTTCTTAACCCAATAATGAAACCACCGGAGGGTGGTTCTATGGGTTTTAATCAATAATTTATTATATATGCCAAAGATTTTAGGGATCGACTTGGGAACAACTAACTCGTGCATGGCCATCATCGAAGGTGGTCAGCCAAAGGTGCTCGAGAATAAGGAAGGGCATCGCACCACGCCATCGGTAATTGCGATGAGTAAAACCGGTGAAATTTTGGTTGGGCAGCTGGCGAAGCGTCAGGCAGTGACCAATCCAAAGAATACACTTAATTCGATTAAACGTTTGATTGGTCGTCGTTACAGCGATGCCGAAGTGGCAAACATGCAAAAACACTCGCCATTCGAAGTGGTGGCCGATGGTGATCGTCCAAAAGTGAAAATGGGGGACAAGACTTTTTCGCCACCAGAAATTAGTGCCATGGTTTTGCGCAAGCTGAAGGAAGATGCCGAAGCTAAACTCGGCGAAAAGATTGAAGAAGCCGTAATTACGGTGCCAGCGTACTTTGATGACTCGCAGCGCCAGGCGACCAAGGATGCGGGTGAAATTGCGGGTTTAAAAGTGCGTCGCATTATCAATGAACCAACTGCTGCGGCATTTGCCTATGGCTTTAACAAAGCCAAAGACCAAAAGATCGCGGTATACGACCTTGGTGGTGGTACGTTCGATATTTCGATTTTGGAAATTGGTCATGATACCGACGAAGAGGGTGGACATTCAACCGTAGAAGTTAAGGCCACTAACGGTGATACTCACTTGGGTGGTGATGACTTTGATCAACGCATTATTCAGTGGATTATTGATGAATTCAAGAAGACCGAGGGGATTGATTTGTCCAAAGACCCACTCTCGTTGCAGCGTGTAAAAGACGCGGCCGAAAAAGCGAAGATTGAATTGTCGAGCACGGTAGAAACCGAAATTAACGAACCATTTATCACAGCTGGGGCCGAAGGTCCAAAGCACTTGAACTTGAAATTATCACGTGCCAAGCTCGAGGAATTGGTCATGGATTTAGTTGAAAAAACTTTGCTCCCAACCAAAAAAGCCCTCGATGATTCGGGCTTCTCGCTCAGTCAAATCGACGAAGTAATTATGGTTGGTGGTATGACTCGCATGCCACTCGTGCAAAAGAAAGTTGAAGAGTTCTTTGGTAAAAAACCAAATGCCAGTGTGAACCCAGACGAAGTAGTCGCAGTTGGCGCTGGTATTCAGGCCGGTCAGTTGCAAGGTGATTTGGGTAAAGAAATTTTGCTCCTCGACGTAACTCCATTGTCACTCGGGATTGAAACTATGGGTGGGGTAATGACAGTGTTAATCGAACGCAACACCACCATTCCAACCAGCAAATCCAATACATTCTCGACTGCGGCCGACAATCAACCAAGCGTGGAAATTAAGGTCCTCCAGGGTGAACGCCCAATGGCCAATGACAACAAAATGCTTGGCGTGTTCCACCTCGATGGCATCCCACCAGCCCCACGCGGCGTGCCACAAGTTGAAGTTACCTTCGACATTGATGCCAACGGTATCTTGAGTGTAAAAGCCAAGGACAAGGGCACAAACAAAGAGCAATCAATCCGTATCGAAGCTTCGTCCGGTCTTTCCAAGGAAGAAATCGAACGCATGAAAAAAGAAGCCGAAGCCAATGCGGCTGATGATGCCAAAAAGCGTGAGCTCATTGAAACTCGCAATTTGGCCGAAACCATGGTCTATACAACAGAAAAAATGATGAAGGACGTGGAGGAAAAGAAAATCAGTGTCACTGACGAAGAAAAGAAAAAAGTCACTGACGCTTTGGCGGCTGTAAAAGCACTCAAAGACAGCGAGGACATTGAAGCCCTCAAAAAAGCTTCGGACGAACTCTCGACTGTGGCTCAGGTGGTTGGCGCTAAAATGTATCAGCAAGAACAATCGCAACAGGCTCAACCAGGTGCGGCCGATGCCGGTGCTGACAAAAAAGACTCGCAACAAAGCGGCGAGGGTCCAATCGAAGGCGAGGTTGTGGACGAGCAAAAATAATTTATTCTAACCATACACGGTATGAAAAACGGTTTGTTGGTCTTGTTGGGTTTAGTAGTAACGTCGGTCATGACTGGTTGTTCGTTTAGTTTTAGTACCGACACCCAAACTCCGCCAACAAACACGGATAGTACCGTGATCCCTGTGACCACAACGGTTGAAAAACCAGTGCAGCAAGCACCAGCCGAGGTTACAAAAACTGAGCCAGTAATTAGTGCCAATACTACAGCCGAAAAACCAGCCGAAGTTACCAAGGTGACTAGCATTGATCAAATTATTGGTACGTGGCGCGTAGTGTCTGGCCCGGTACCAGGCGGTGAAAATGTAATTACACTCATGAAGGCCAAATCGTATTATGCGATTACGATTGGTGGTAAGGCCTATGATAGTGGTTATTGGTCTTTTACCGGCAATACGTTGACTTTGCACACAAATACGCCAGAAGTTACACCAATGACGTATGTTGTGTTGGATTTGTATGGTAATGACGAGTTGCATTTGATTGATTCGCCATTTACCAAAGCCCAGGTGTGGCAGCGAGTTAAATAACCATTAGACGCCGAGGCCCTGATTAGTCGGGGCCTTGCGTTTGATGATTAAGTATTTTGAAGTATGAAAATAGAATATGCATTATTATGCGACTTTGCATCTGAGGGTAAGAGTAATAAGATAAACGCAATTGGCATTTTTGATAAATTGAGTATTCCACTTGATAAAGAGAGTGGTAAAAGAGTTAATCCTAATACATTTTTTCTTGTACTTAAGGCGAAAGAGTTTTCAAAAGGAGATACTTTTATTATTAGAATGAGACCAAAGGACAGGGATGAGTCGTATGAGAGTATAGAAGTCGTTAATAGCACTGTCAAAGCAGATCCAGTTAGTAACAGCATGGGGGGATTGCTATTTGTTCCTATTCCAGCAAAAAGCTTGTTTTCTGCTCCTGGAGAGTGGTTCATTGAAATTGAATCCTCTGCTCTTGAAGGACCGCCGTTTAAAGCGGCCGTGTTTCAAGTAGAGTACACATGATATGAACGAAGAAATATCAGGCAGTGCTGCTATTGCTGGTTTTTTAGGGGGTGACCAATTTATTAACGGTAAGGAACAATCATCAGGTAATTTTAAACTTTCATTAGAGAAAGCGAAGGAAGATTCAACACATGCATTAAGAAGAGTTGAGGAATTAGCTGCACGCATGGAGGATCTTTCAAAGAGTATAAGCGGAGATATCAAAGATGTAAAAAGAGATAACTTAAATATACTCAGTATATTTGTTGCGGTGATTGCTTTCTTGTTTGGCGGTGTTGAAATTATTAAAGAAAAAGCAGGTTTGTTAGAAAAATTTATTCTATTAGTGGGCCAGGGTGCAGTACTGGTCGGATTTGTGTGGCTAGTTCACTATACTGTTGGCGTTCGGTATGATCAAGAGTTGGACAAAGATAAACATTCAATAATTAATTCCTATTTAAGGAACATTGGGGCTATCTTGCGTTGGTTGGCGCTCCTTTTGTTGATCACCTGGGTTTGTTTACTGACTAAGTATATTTTTGAATAGGGTTGTATATGTCCACACCAGTTTTTACTAAAATTTGCGCACTGCTTGACGAGCGGGGGATTGGGTATAAAAAAACGCACCATGAGCCAATGGGGAAGTCGCAAGAAGTGGCTTTGTTGCGTGGCGTTGATTTGCACACAGGTGCCAAGGCATTGGTTGTGCGCGGTAGTAAAACCAAGGCACATTACCTGTGCGTAATTCCGGCTGATTTACGTTTGAGCGGTAAAAAAGTTAAAGCTATTGTCGGTGAGGGGGTCAGTTTTGCTCAAGATACTACCGAAGTGACAGGGTGTGTGCCTGGAAGTGTGCCACCATTTGGCTCGGTGATCGGTTTGAAAACAGTGTGTGATAAACGCTTAGCTGAAAATGAATTCATTAATTTTAATGCTGGTAGCCTTACGGACTCAATCGAAATGAAGTATACTGATTACCTGTTGGCAGAACAGCCACAATTAGTTGATATTACTGATTAATATGAAATATTTTACGTTTGCATTTGCAATTGTACTGGTCGGTGCAGGATGCGGTTCGTCGTCGGCACCGGCTGCAGACACGGGCTCGCGTTTAGATACGCAACCAGCCTCCACATCGACAAGGCAGGTTAAAATCATCGAAGAGGCGGTACCTGAAGTGAGTGTCCAAAATTTTGGCAATGTCACGTACGCACCGACAATAGTTAGTTTGGCGACTATTCCGGAATCAAAATACGAAATGGATTGGCAGGGTTGGTGGAAAGTGGGCGAGGATGTGCCTGGGCGCGCTGTATACGTGTTAATTGAGGGTAGTGACGAATATTTTTATGCTTCAAATGCCGATCGTTCGGTTGAGACACGCGGCCATTGGAAGGTTTCTACGGGCGGGGCGTTAACTGTAGAAGCACCAGAGCGAGTATTCACCACGTTTAAGCAGGGTGTCATGGTGGACGACACTACAGCGTATGTGTTGCGTGGTCACACCTGGGAAAAATGGGAAAGTATAACCGATCCAATGTTACCATAAATTATGGCCAAAGATTACTACAAAATTTTAGGTGTTGATAAGGGCGCGAGTGCGGAGGAGATTAAAAAAGCCTTTCGCAAACTCGCACACCAGCACCACCCTGATAAAAAGGGTGGTGATGAGGCAAAATTTAAAGAAATCAATGAGGCGTTTCAGGTTATTGGTGATGAAACTAAACGCAAGCAATACGACCAATTCGGTGCTGATTTTGAACAGCAGGGCGGATTTGGTGGTGGCGCAGGTTGGGAAGATTTTATGCGTGCCGCTCGCAATGGTCAGGGCGGAATGAATTTTGATTTTGGAAATTTTGGCGGCTTTGGCGATGTGTTTGGTGATATGTTTGGATTTGGTGGCGGTGGTCGCGGTGGCCCCCAGCGTGGTAATGATATCCAGGTCGACGTACAATTGGAATTCCGCGAGGCGGTGTTTGGTGTTGAAAAAGATATTCGCTTGACCAAAGTAAATGCGTGCGATGTGTGCAGTGGTAGTGGGGCTGAGCCTGGCAGTAAACTAAATCAATGCGGCGAGTGCAAGGGACAAGGACAGGTGCGTCGCACGCAACAAACCATTTTGGGGGCCATGCAAACCGTGGTGCAGTGTGCCAAGTGCCATGGAGCAGGGCAAGTTCCAGAAAAGGAATGTAAACATTGTCGTGGTGAGGGCCGCGTGCGCAGTGAATCAAGTTACAAAATCAAAATTCCCGCTGGGATTGATACCGGCGGTGCTATTCGCCTAAGTGGTAAGGGTGAGTATCCTGGTAAAGGTGGAACTGCGGGTGATTTGTATGTGCGTGTGCACGTAAAATCCGATAAGCATTTGGTGCGTGAGGGTAATGATATTTTTACAGACGCACACGTGACATTCCCGCAAGCCGCACTTGGGGCGCAGATTGAAATTGAGACTTTGGACGGAAAGAAAAAAATTGAAGTTCCCGAAGGTACGCAATCACAGCAGCGCATTCGCTTGCGCGATTTAGGTGTACCACACCTCAACAGCTCGCGTCGCGGTGATCACTATGTTACAATCATTGTAGACGTGCCGAAAAAATTAAATCGCACTGCCAAAAAACTTCTCGAAGATTTGGCTAAAGAACTAGAATAATATGAAAATCTCACGTCCAATTGTTTTGGCCTTGGTAATCCTCGCCCTTGGTGTTGGCGGGTACTACTGGTATAACACGCGGGTTAATTGCTGTGAACCACCCATCGAGGTGATTCAGGCTCGGGACGAGGCTGAAATAACCAAAAAAACGTGGGATGGTCATTGGGATTATTTTATCAGTGATGACAAAGGGTATTCGCAAGGTGTGAACCTACGTTTATTCGTGGAAGACAGCGGTATATCTGGTACGTTTGACGCGGTATGGAGTTTTCCTGGAGCGCCAGCAGCACGTTTGAATAATGGTACCTTGGTTTCAAATTCAGTTGACGGTAATCGCATTGTCGCTACTTGGGAAGGTAGTCGCGAAGACAGTGGGAAAGTGACATTGCGTTTGAGTGACGATAAACAACAATTGACATGGGAAGGAACATTGGCCGAAGGTTCGACTGATGATGGGTACGCGCTCAACGGCAAGCTTATTTTTCACCGTAACCAATGGGTAGCCTGGACACCAGCTGAGCAAACTGATTTTTTGCAAACCGTTAAAACATTACTCCAGGAAAAAAAGAGTAATTACACTATCCAACCAGGAGAAGATGCGACAATTATGGTCACCAATAATTATGCGGTGATAAATACATTTGTACCAAATTCACCAAATGAAGAAAGTGGTTGGGTTTATTTGAAAAAAGATGATGAGAAATGGAACATAGTTTTGGGACCTAAAGTGCGTTTTAGTAAAACTGAATTAGACCAAGTCGGTATTCCCGAAGTCATGCGATATTAGTTGAGGTGCCCGTCTACAATGCCGACGGGCAGGCCATTCCTTTACTTCCGGAGCCAACCGGACACCGGATAGCCGTCGCCGAAATCAGCCACACAGTAGCTGTTTCCGGACGTGCGCATTTCCAGAGTCATATTGTTGTCCATGGAGGATTCGAACCAGTTCTGCTGGATGACCGTGACGCTGTGGTCCGAGACCGCACGCACAATTGCAGCATGTCCGGCCGGACCACCTTCGCTCACAAGCACATCACCCACGCGCGGACGCACGCTACCGCAGTTAGCCGTGCGCGCCAGTCCGTAGGCTTTGTTTTCATACAAATATTTGGCCGGACCGGTCCAGAGCGTGGTGCGGTCGTACACCACACGCAGGTAACGATTCACGAATTCGGCGCTGTCCCACTTGGTGCCCGTGCGCGTGATGCCCGAATACGCCGAGCAATCGCTGAGCGTGTGGAAGTCGCCACACGGGTGGCCGAACGGGTCGTTGCCGTACACGGGCACGTCGTTGAACGAACCGTGCTCGATATTGTCCGGGCTGTTGTTGACGCCATACGCCCACAGCGGGTTGATCTTGGTCGTGAACTCGCCTTCGGCGACTTCGGCCTGTGGCAGCCACTCGGCATACCCCGCGCTCGTCGGGCACGCGCCTTGGTCCTGGAAGCGGCGGATCATGACGAATTCGCCGTTGCCTGCAGACATGTACGCCACGCACTCGGAGTCGATCTCCCAGTTCCTGACCTTGCCGTAGTAAAATGTCGCACCACTGTCCGTTTCGCTGGCTTGGAACGTACCAGCTTCGGCAAAATCTTGGTCCGTGAGCGCGTGCGCCGTGCCCATGGTCCAGAGGTTGCCGTACGGGTCCGTGAACAGCGTGGCATAGCCGTCCCGCTGCTGCAGGAGCGTGCTGTTGACCTCGGTCTCGGGGTTCGAGTACACGCGCACGCCCGAGCGGAACGTGACCGAGTTGTTCGACCCATCCGCATTGAGATGCGGCGCCGGCTGAGCGTAGTATTCGCTGCAGCCAGACATGCCAAAAAACATCGCCCACATCAGGGTGGCGACACAGAGCTTGAAGAACTTCATTGAATCCTCCTGTAATGAGCTACACGAAAACCATTTTTCGCGAGCGCCCCTCCTTGAAGTGGGGAACTGCACTCATTATTTCATTTATAAAAAATGCACGCAAGTGTTTGCGTGCATAAACTCTTTATAAACTGTTACTATTCTGTGGAAAAATAAAAATCCCCGCATAGTGCAGGGATTTTTTGTTAAGTTTGAAACTGCATTTCCAATGTGTCCACTCTTGTTTCAAGTCGTTTGAAACGAGGCTCCATCATGATGACTTCTTGTCGATTCGTTTTATAGTATCCGACAAGAGTATCAAGAGTGTTCTGGAATTTTCCGAACATCTCTTCTAGAGTGTCTAATTTAGTGAGCTTTTCCTTAATTTCTTGAATGTCATGATCGTGTCTCACTAACATAACACTCATTTTTTCGAGTTGATTATCAATACCATTGAACCTTTTGTCTACAGCGTCAAATTTTCTATCGATAGAATCAAATTTTTTGTCCAGCCTGTCATCAATAGTGTCTAATCTGCTGTCGATACCGTCCAATCTAGTATCGATACCATCTAACCTTTTTTCCATGCGGCCCATACGAGCCGTCAAAGTTGTTCCCTCCATAGGAAGATAATTAATACTTAAAGTACTAAGTATTATAGCGAGTGTTTTTGGCAGTGTCAAAGTTCGCTCAACTACGCGTAATTCGCCGGATTATCCAAAACTTTATTCACTTCGGCGTCCGCCTCTTTGTTACCGACGCGAAGTGTGTGCGCCAGTGTGTAGCGTTTGAATTGATGTAATAAATTCCAGGCCTGCAGCCACAATTTTTGCAAGGTTGGTTCTTTTACTTTCCAATTACCCTTGAGTTGCTCAATTACGAGTTTGCTGTCCGCAATACACTCCACTTCGGTCGCACCCAATTCAAGCGCGGTTTTGAGCGCGGAAATCATGGCCATATATTCGGCGTAATTGTTGGTTTGCTTGCCTAAATATTCGCCGTAAGCTGCCAGCACTTTTCCAGACACATCCTTTACTACCACGCCGGTGGCTGCAGGGCCTGGATTATTGCGCGAACCACCATCAGTATAGACCGTTAATTTCATACTTCGGATTTTTTAAGGTCAGTAATCAATATCTGCAATTCGCGGCTGCCATTCCATTCGTTCACGTCGATTTCGTACAGAATATCAAGCTTATCGCCGGGGCGCAAAACTTGGCACCAATCGGTGCTCGCATTTGTGCCGCACAAATTCCAACCAACAGTTTTTTTGACTTTGTTGGTTTTGTGTTTGAGCATGAGGCGGATATGTTTGGCGTCTTTGCCCATGGCCTGAATGCCCACAACCGTTACGCCGCGGGCCATGTAGCGCGGGCGGGGATTGGCTTGGCCAAATGGTTTGAATTTTTCGAGCAGGTCGTGCAATTCCCAATCTACATTATCAAGGTCAAGCTCAGCGTCAACATCAATGCACGGCGACAGGTCAATATCAGTGGCTTTGTGATTAAACGCTTCGGTAAGCTTGGTTTTGAACTCAGCAATGCCAGCTTCGCTTTTGAGCGTAAATCCGCAGGCCATTGGGTGCCCCCCGAATTTGTGGAACAATTCCGGCATGTTTTGGAGGGTCGCAATTAAATTAAAACCCGCGACACTGCGGCCACTGCCCACAATTTCACCTTGATTTTCGGTCATGGCAATGACGGGTTTGCTGAATTTTTCCTTGAGTTTGCTGGCAATTAAACCAACAATGCCCGTGGCCCAGTTTTTACTAAACACAAATAAAACCGGTGCGTCTGGGTCAGCTTTGATTTGGCGGAGTGCCTCGGCCACATATTCTTCGGTCTTTTTTTGACGTTCAGTGTTGTTGTTATTCAGCTCCCAGGCCAAATCAATCGCGTCAGCCCCAGATTCAGCAACGAGTAATTTGTACGCCACATTGGCGTGGCCCATGCGTCCGGCCGCATTGATTTGCGGCGCAATGCGAAAACTAATTGTGTCCGCATCAATGGCGCGTTTAAGTGTGCCGTCGCTTTCCATTAACCGTGCTTCGAGTAATAACTTTTGCAAGCCAATTCGTTTGGTTTTATTGAGCAGAATCAAGCCGTATTTTGTAAGTGTGCGTGATTCGCCTAGTAGCGGCACCATATCGGCCACGCTCGCAATTGCAACCATGTCGAGCAGCCATTTTTCGAGCGCTTCGTGGCGCTGGTCATCGGGTAATAATTCATTTGTTTCTTGGTGCACACGCAAAATTCCTTGCGCTAATTTAAACGCCACCCCACCACCGGCCAAAGTTTGGTCTGGATAGGTTTCGCCTGGTAATTTGGGGTGAATAATCGCGAGCGCTGGCGGCACCGTTGCCGGGATCGAGTGGTGGTCAGTCACAATCACATCCACGCCCAGCGAATTCGCAAGTTCGACCTCGGGCGCATTACTGATCCCACAATCGCACGAAATAATTACTTTACTGCCCTCGTCTGCTAGCATTTTGACGGTTTTTAAATTCATGCCATACCCATCAGTCTCGCGGTGGGGGAGAAAGACGGAGAAATTCTCAAATTTAAGGGCGCGAAACAGCGATGTTAAAATCACGGCCGAAGACACGCCATCAGCATCATAATCACCATGCACTGTAATGCGTTCGTTCTGCTCAATCGCGCGCAGCACACGTTCCACTGCCTTGCGCATATCCTTAAACAAAAACGGATCATGCACATGTGTGGCATAATCGGGGCTCAAGAATTCGTCAATTTGCGCCTGCGTGGTGAGTCCGCGCGAGTGAAGCAAGTTCGCCACGCACGCGGGCAACTCGGGAAATTGCGCCAAAAAGTCCGCTGGAGCGGACGGCCGTAATTGCCACTTTTTTTCAATTTTAGACATGTTTAGTAGAACGCTGGCATGAGCGTGTAAAAAATCATGCTCACGACCATGATCACACTAATAATTGTCCAAATCACTTTAATGGTTTTGTTCTGGTACATAGATTAACGTTTAAGAACAGCCAAATACGCCTCGGTCGGAATTTCGACCGTGCCCTTGCCATGCAACATCATTTTCTTTTTACCTTTCTTTTGGTTGTCGAGGAGTTTATTTTTGCGGGTCACGTCACCACCATACAACTTTGCGGTTACATCTTTGCGCATTGGCGAAATACGCTCGCTCGCAATAATTTTGCCGCCAATCGTGGCCTGAATTTTTAATTCAAATTGTTGACGGGGCAGGGTTTCTTTGAGTGATTCGCAAATCTTTTTACCAATTGAATGACTATGGTCGCGCCACACGAGCGTGGCCAAGGCCTCTTCGGTTTTTTCCGCAATTTTAATATCTAAACGGACCACGTCTGCGTCGCGGTAATTTTTGAAATCATAATTCATGGACGCATAACCACTCGACACAGTTTTGAGTTTGTCGTAAAAGTCAGTGATAAGTGAGGCGAGGGGAATTTCAAAGTGGAGGAGTGCGCGTTGGCCCGAACCAGTACTTAAATATTCAGTATTTAAATATTGGCTTTTGCGTTCGAGCGTCAGACTCATGATATTACCAATAAAATCCGATGGCGTAATCACGTCGAGCGTCATCCACGGTTCCTCGATATGCTCAATGCGTTGCACATCGGGCAAGTCTTGCGGACTTTTTACGGTTAACTCTTCGCCATTGGTGAGGAAAACATGGTACGCCACGCTTGGAACAGTGGCAATAATGTGCAAACCAAATTCGCGTTTTAGGCGCTCTTGGAAAATATCGAGGTGGAGCATGCCCAGGAAACCGCAGCGGAAACCAAAGCCAAGCGCTTGCGAATGTTCAGGCTCATAATGCAGGGCCGAATCACTGAGCTTAAGGCGGTCCATCGCTTCGCGCAGCGAATTGTAATCATCACCCTCTTGTGGAAAAATACCCGCAAACACCATTGGTTTAACTTCTTTATAACCAGGTAATTGCGTCGGGGCTGGTGTCTTTGCTAGCGTGATGGTGTCACCAACTCGTACCTGGCCAAGTTCCTTTAAGCCAGTGACCACAAAACCGATTTGGCCGTTTTCCAAAAATCCATCCGAAGACATTTTTGGGTCATAGTGACCAATATCGAGTACTTCGGCATCGGCTTGCGTGCCCATGAGTAACAATTTGTCATTTTTTTTCAAATTACCTTCCATCACCCGGATCGAAGCCACTACGCCGCGATAATCATCGTAAAAAGAATCGAAAATCAAGGCGCGGACTGTGTCGGTGATTGCAGTGTTTGGGGCTGGTACGCGGTCAATTACCGCTTGCAGTAATTCGGGTACACCCATGCCTGTTTTGCCCGAGCAGTGCAAAATTTCCTCTGGTTTGCAGCCCAGCAAATGGATCAATTCAGCGGTTGCCTTTGGTACGTCGGCATTTGGTAAATCAATTTTGTTGAGCACGGGAATAATTTTCAAATCCTGTTCGAGCGCCAAATACAAATTCGCAATCGTTTGCGCCTGCACACCTTGGCTTGCATCAACCAATAAAATCGCACCTTCCACGGCCGCGAGCGAACGCGAGACTTCGTATGTAAAATCCACGTGACCGGGTGTATCAATTAAATTGAGCGTGTAACCCTGGTACTTCATGCGCACGGGCTGCAATTTAATCGTGATGCCGCGCTCTTGTTCGAGCTCCATTTGGTCTAGAATTTGGTCTTTCATTTTGCGCTTGTCCACGGTCCCGGTCACTTCCAAAAAACGGTCCGCCAGTGTGGACTTACCGTGGTCAATATGGGCGATGATACAAAAATTGCGCGTTTGGCTCATAATTTCTCTGGGTCGGGGGCTGGGGCGCCACGCCACTGGAGCCAGCGGCGGGTTAAACTTTGCTTAAATAAGGCCATTTCTTCGAGTTTTAACCAGTGGCACACCAAGCCATAGGTTAGGACCCCTACCGTACCACAAATTACGCCCTGGCTCAAGATCCCCCAGAAACGGGCCATGTCCACAATTTCGGCAATTGGACCCTTGAGGCCCTGGGCTACCAGGGCGGCTGCGGCCAGGCCAGCAGACATTTTGGCTAGGGCGATGACGAGGGTCTTTTCGTTAAGACCATTTAGGCGGCGGTGGAGCACGACCCACAGGAGTGCGCACTGAATAATAATCGCGACTGATAGAGCTGATGCCAAACCTTCCAGTTGCCACTGTCCTGCCAGTGGGCTACTTAAAATCGCTGTGGCAATCACTCCAACCACACTAATCATAAATGGTCGCCACGTGTCTTGGAGTGCGTAGAGGGCGCGGGCGGTAATTAAAAACAAACAATGCGCGGCGAGCGAGAGGGTGAGGAGACCAAGTGTATCAGCGGTAATTACGGTATCCTCCCAATTAAATGCGCCCGTGCCCAAAGCAACGCGTACAATTTGAATGCGCAAAATAATAAATAAAACCAGGAGCGGCAAAATTAAAAATAGCACTTGTCGCACGGTGCGTGAAAAATGATTTTTAAATTCACCCCAATTTTCTTCAGCTGCCAAGGCTGCAAGTGCCGGGAACGCCGCTACTGCAAATGATTGCCCAATTAAACCAATTGGTACGTAATACAGGTTGTGCGCCAAATAAAACATGGCCAAGCTGCCGGTCGCAAGTGTGGAAGCAGTCCGGTCAACAATTAAAAAATTAATTTGCTGCGCGGCTTGGCTAAAGGTGCGGGGAATTACCAGACCAATAATTTTACGCACCTCGCCAGCCCAAGCAAACACTAACTTCGGACGCCAGCCGTGCGCAATAAGTGCAGGTAATTGCACACCCAAGTGTAGTACCCCACCAATCACCACGCCCCAAGCCAAACCAATTGGACCAAGTGTTGGTACAAGCCACAGTGCACTTGCAATCACACTGAGGTTGTAGAGTAGTGGTGCAATCGCAAATAGCGCAAAGTTTTTAAATGAGTGGAGCACGCTCGACACCACACCACTGAGCCCCAATACGAATGGGGACAGAAGCATGATACGTGTAAGTTGAATTGTAAGTTCGAGTTTGGTGCCAGTAAATCCGGGTGTAATCCAGTGTACAAGTGGGGCGGCGAATATCATCATGAGCGCGCTGGCGCCACCAAGAGTCAAGGCTGCGAGTGTAAGTAGGCCATTGGTTACGCACCAAGCCTCGGTCTGATTTTTTTTCCAGAGAGTCAAAAAAACCGGCACAAAACCGACCGAAATCGCGCCTGCCAAAAGCAAGTTAAACAAAAAATCCGGAATGCGGAACGCGGCATAGTATGCGTCCAGCACATCGCCCGCACCAAACAAATGCGCAAACGTGCGGTCGCGCACGAGTCCGATAACGCGACTCAACAGTGACGCGGCCCCAAGGATAATGGCCGCGCCGGTAATTGACCGTGATTGGCTAGAGAAAATTTTCAGCACATTAGAACCAACCATTGCGTTTCATGCGGCGCAGTGTAATCATGAGTCCTGTTGCCACTGCAATTGTAAGGGCAGCTAAGCCCCACCAAACTGCTGTTTCGTGTTCAGCGCCAGGTAGCATTCGCAAATTCATACCATACATATTAAAGAACAAGGTGTGAGGCAATAATGCTACAGAAATAATTGTCAGGAGCGTTAAGACGCGGTTCGTGCGTTGGTTGATTAAAGATTCAACCGTAATGTATAGACCCTGTACACTTTCTTTATAATTTTCGACTACCGACCACAGTTTGTCTAGGTAGTCGCGGATATCGTCAAAATACACACTCGCATTTTCGTCCAAAAATGGTCGACGAGTGTGCGCAAGATTGGACATTAGGTAACGTTGAGGTTCAACAATACGACCAAATGCCAAAATGTTGCGACGGTGGTAGGATAACTG
>CAYQNA010000006.1:47812-51727 GCA_964418775.1 uncultured Gammaproteobacteria bacterium | reverse complement strand
GAAATTCCCCGCAAAATTGCGCTCGATATTTTGGAACGTCTTGGTTTTGATGTGAAAATTAAAAAGAATCAAGCCCACGTAACCGTCCCATCGTGGCGCGCCAGCAAAGACATTGCGATCCCCGAGGATATTGTCGAGGAAGTCGCGCGTGTGTTTGGGTATGAAAATATTCCGGCCACCATGCCGCAGTTCCCAACTGTGCCACCAGTTGTTAATCCGGTGCGCAAAGCTGAGCGGGTGAGTCGCCGTGTGTTGTCGGCCATTGCGTTTTCCGAAGTTTCCAATTATTCGTTTGTGGCGTCCGAGTGGCTGCAACGTCTAGGTCTGGATGCGAGCCAGTATTTGGCACTCGATAACCCAATTGCTAAAGACCGGCCATTGCTTCGTCGTGAATTGTGGTCTGGTTTGGTAGAAACCGTGGAGTCAAATGCACACCGGTTTGACCAGGTGCGTGTGTTTGAGCTTGGTCGTAGCTATTGTCTCGAAGATGCAGGAGAACGGGCCGAACCACGTTCGGACGAATTGCTGCCGCGACAACCAAATCTCTTGGGTTTGGCAGTGACTGAAAAAGGAAATAACGAACCATTCTTTGCTGCTGCTCAGGCTGTGCGCGAACTTAGTGAAGCGTTGGAGCGCCCGCTTGAACTGCAGACTGCAAAACTTGGCGCTCAGTTTCACCCTGGCCGCAGCGCCGAGATTGTGTCCAGTGGTGTGGTTGTTGGTTGGGTAGCCGAGTTGCACCCTCAATTGCAAAGTTCGTTGGGTATTGCCTCGCGCGTCGCTTTGGCCGAGTTGTCACTTACATTGTTAATTGAACAGCCAGCCCAGTTGGCTACCTATACACCGGTTGCAGAATTCCCAAGTGTGACTCGCGATATTGCATTCACGGTGCCACACACCATTGCGCACAGTGCAATTGTCGCCGCTCTTAAAACCGCAGACACGCTCGTGAGCGCTGTGGAATTATTTGACGTGTACCGCGGTGAACATGTGGCGGCTGGAAAAAAAAGTTTGGCGTATAAAATTACGTATCAAGCTGACCACACACTCACGACTGCGGAAATTGATGCGGCGCACAAAACTGTCATTAAACTTCTCGAGAAAAATTTTGGTGCCACATTGCGTGCCTAAAACTTCACACCAAAAACTACTCGTGATATACTACGAGTAGTTTTTTATTGCCTGTCTATGCAACCCAATACTGCTCACGATATTTTATACATTGTTTTGGCCTTGGCCACAGTGTGGATTACGGTTTTTTTATGCTGGCTTCTCTACCAAGCAGGGCGCGCGTTGCAGAATGTTAACCGGATTATTGAGCATTTAACGGGTACGCTCGATAGTATTTCGAGTGCAGTGGAGTTTATTCGTCGACGCCTCGATGGTATGTCAAACAGTATTGGTGGGCTCGCGACAATGGCTGGCAATTTAGCCGAAAAATTTATTTTCAAAAAAGTTGCCAAGAAAATGGCTGCCAGTGACGAAGAAGACGAGGACGAAGAAGTGGTCCTTAAAAAACGCCGCAAGAAAAGTTAATCTTCGACAACTTCGGGAATTGGACCATCGAGCCACACCTCGATGGTTTTTCCATGTTTTTCGGGTACATGGCCGCGATAGTGAAAATCACCCAAAATGGCTGGGGGGCTTTCATGGGGAATTTCTGGGTGGATCAAGCCTACAACTTCGGGCGCAAACGCAGTTGAGCCTTTAAATGCACCATATTGCTCTAACCGCGCCGCGCGGTTAAGACCTTGGCCACAGCCCTCGAACAATGGGTTGGGGTCCAAATCTTTTTCAATATTCAAATCAAACCACACGACTTCGTCGTACGCAACCCCAATACGTAATTTTACGCCGTTTTCTTTGGCTAAACGGTGAAGGCGGCGTGCACATTCAACCATGCCAATCGCGGCATCGTGCGCGTGCTGATATTGGCCTGGGTCATCGGGGTGGCGTTCCCATCCTGCCCATACCACAAGTGCACCATCGCCCATAAATTTATATGGCCAAAAACCGTATTCGTCTTGTACTAAGTGTTTAATTGCGCCCATGGTTTTGGTCAAAAACTCGGCTGTGCCACGACTACCGCGTTCGGCTGCGATTTTGGTAAACCCGCAGACGTCAATTTGCATAACGAGTGTTGGCAACATTACTTCTTGGTATGCACCATGCATCAGGAGTTGAGCAACTCGACGCGTTGGCGCGTGACGTTCGGCAATTTCGGTAAGCAATTCGCGTTCTGCACGCTCGGACGCAGCCAACACCTCGGCCGCTGCAGTGCGTTCTTCTTGTGATAAACCTTTGTCAATTGGCTTAAGGAGGCCGGGCAATGATTCGACGAGCTTAAAAAACCAATTAGTTTTCCACCGCATGGCCAAGTGGGTTGGAATATCACGGTTGTGGCGGTAAATTTCACCTGCGCGCATAACTGGGCGTAATTCATCAGTTTTAGTATCAGGCGTGCATACGTCGCGCGTAATCAAAATTGCCGCCAAAGTACCTGGTGCAGCGTGTGTTTGGTAATCGCCCAAATATGCGCCACTGGCCGCATCACGTACCAAGTGCACAACCTCACCGTATTCCTGGAAATCAATAAACAGAGTGTCGTGGTTCACCATTACAGTCGCATCTGGCGCCTCGTGTTGCATCACGTATCGGGGTGTGATGTTAATGGTTTTGTAGGCCACTGAGCCAGCTTGTTTTTGGCGTGGCCAAATTTGAATCGTTGATTCCATGATGCCAGGGATGTAATAGAGGATTGAACGGTAGTCCTCGGTAGCAGTCCGGTGTTCACCATGCGGGCCTTCCAAATATTCAATTTCAAATACACAGTTGTCAGCCTCGTCCAACACGAAACGGAATTTTTTGTTGTGGTTAAACGCACGAGTGGCTTGGTCAACGACGCGCATGGCTACACGCGGGCTCGTTACAAATCGAATAAAACCGCTGAGCAAAAAGCGTTGCAGGCTGTCGGAAAAACCAAATGATGCCGCAGCTGCGGTGCGTCCGGCTTCAATTAAGCTCGAAGGGTGACCACTGGCGGCTACAAACGCGTTTTCAATTTGCTGGTATTGAGGGAGTGTCACCCAAGCCTGCGCTAAAGTGCGCAGAGTCCAAAATGGTTTGCCTGTGGCTTCGCGCGTGGCATCCCAAATTGTGTTTGGGTCAATACCAAGTCGTCGTGCCGCAGCCAAAAAAATCACGATATTTTTTAAACAAATATCTTGCCACTTACTAAACGAATTGGCGGCGGTTTCAGGTTGGTTCACAGAGGCAATAAGTGTCTTTACTTTAGCAAAAAATGACCAAATGGTCAATATCGTGTATACTATACATCATTATGAAACCGCTGCGAGATGTGCCAGCTGTGCAAATTTTTTTGGGAATCGCGTTGCGACTCTTTTTTATTGGCGGACATGCGCTCATGCTGCCAATTGGTTTAATCATGGAACGGGTGATTGCTCGCGAAGATCGACCAAGACTCTGGCGTTTACTTGCACGCAGTCTCAATCGCTGGATATTTGCCCTGTTTGGTTTGCGCATGGTCGGTACTGGTCACATTCCTTCACCAACCGAGCACGCACGTCTGTATGTCTCAAATCATCCAACCATGATTGATGGTTTTTTGTATTTCATGTTTTTGGGTCCAGAAATTATTCCACTCACTGCACCGGCCAAAATGCAGATTTTTCCGTTTAACATTTGGTTTCCAAAAATGGGGATTGTAGACGTGGCTCGTGATGCGTATGATGCAATTCACGCTGATAGTGCCCAAGACCGTCACGAAGCCATTGAGTCCTTGTTGTCATATGTTGTACGCGAACAAAAATCGCTATTGATTTTCCCCGAGGGACATATTGAACATGGTACTGGTGTGCATTATATTCACACTGGGTCGGCTCGTGTGGCAATCCG
>CAYQNA010000006.1:0-47712 GCA_964418775.1 uncultured Gammaproteobacteria bacterium | reverse complement strand
AAAGTTGCACTACAATCACGTTGGCCGATTGTTAACTAAATCTTCAAATCTAAGTTAATTTCGGTTTCAATCGAGCTGGTACTTGGTTTGTAAACCTGAGGATTTTGCTCAACGGTCGGTTTATTACTGCTGCCTTTATAGGTAGCTTTAATTTTTGTGGTTACTAGACTACCCTGATAGTACAATAGTTTGTCTTCGCCTTCAGGTTCATATTGACCTTTTGAACCATCGTCAGCCCGTACACTTATGTGTAAGATAGGCGAGTTTGTATCACTGGCCAGCTCAAGTTGTAAATTTGATAACACGTGTCCTGAATAGGTCGAACGAGCGACCACTGCACCTGGTTGGCCATTGTCATCGGCTTGGACCACAACCCATACATCCTGTGAAAATTCAGCACGGGCAATCTGTAGTGATCCGTTGACTACCTCCTGATCCTGAACGATGACTGTAGTCGGCCCTATCGCTTCGATAGCATTTTTTGGTATTTTTGCGTTACCGTTGTTTGTGCAGCCCCAACCGACTAAAAGAAGACTGGTGGCCACGGCAATGTATTTTTTCATAGAAAACAGTTATTTATTGGGATTATAAAGGGCTTTTGTAAAGGAGTCAATCACTATTGTCAGTATATCAAAAAACCCGTACAATGGCTCCACTATGAGTGATTTTGTTCACCTACACGTCCACTCGCACTATTCGCTTTTAAACGGCCTAACCAAGGCCAAGGTTTTGGCTAAAGTAGCAAAAAAACACGGTTTTTCCGCTTTGGCGCTTACAGACTATGGCTCTATGTATGGGGCCATTGAGTTTTACCAGGCCTGTTTGGAGCAGGAAATTAAGCCAATTATTGGGTTCGAGGCCTATGTGGCCCCGGGTTCGCGGTTTGAAAAAGATGGCGACGCAGGTGGGGCGTACAATTTGGTGCTTTTGGCCGAAAATTATGAAGGCTATCGTAACCTCATGCTACTGTCCTCTTTTGGGCACTTGGAGGGTTTTGCCAACAATAAACCGCGTGTGGACAAGGAGCTGCTCCGCAAGTACCATGCGGGAATCATTGCGCTATCGGGTCCAATTGCCGGCGAGGTACCAAGCTTGTACAAGTCAGGGCGCGACGAAGAAGCCAAGAGGGCGGCGCTCGAGTACCAGGAAATTTTTGGGCCAGATTATTTTTATTTGGAACTCGAAGACCATCCGGCAATACCCGGCCAAGTGCAAGTGAATACTAAATTAATTCAATTAGCCAAAGAAACCGGAATTCCACTGGTGGCTACACGCGATGTACATTATCTTGAACCAGGCGATGCCGAGGCGCAAGATATTTTGCGCTGCATTGCGAATGGTTGGAAAGTGGACCAAGTTGACCGCGAAGATTACCGCGCCGTTGACCGTTCGCTTGCTGATGGTGATGATATTGCCTCACGTTTTCGCCATGTGCCCGAAGCCATTGCCAACACGGCCAAAATTGCGGCTCGCGTGGATATTCAAATTCCACTCAACGTTTGGCACTTTGCACCGGTTGATTTGCCGCCCGGAAAAACTGCGGATGATGTGTTGACCGAAGAGGCCAATAGTCGCATCACCATGTATTATCCCGAGGTTACACCCGAGTTACAGACCCGCATTGATTACGAGCTTGATATTATTCGCAAAAAAGGGTATTCGCCGTATTTTATTTGTGTGGCTGATTATGTGCGTTATGCCAAAGCTAATGGGATTGTAGAATCCACACGTGGTTCGGCCGCTGGTTCGTTGGTGTCGTATGTCATGGGTATTACGACTGTGGATCCGATGCGGTTTAACTTACCGTTCGAGCGCTTTTTGAATCCATTCCGCCCTAGCGCACCAGATATTGATACGGACTTTGCCGACGACCGTCGCGATGACATGATTAAATACGTGACTGAAAAATATGGGTCAGACAAAGTGGCTCAAATTATTACGTTTGGAACCATGGCTGCGCGTGCCAGTGTGCGTGATGTTAACCGCGCGCTTGGTTTTTCGTATTCATTTGGCGACCAGGTGGCCAAATTAATTCCCCCAGGGGCGCAGGGTTTCCCCATGACAATTGGTCGTGCGCTGCAAGAGGAACCAGATTTAAAAAAATTGTACGACAGCAATGTCGAGGTTAAGCGTTTGCTAGACCTGGCCCAAAAAGTCGAGGGTTGTGCGCGTCACACCTCGATTCATGCGGCTGGGGTGGTAATTGCCCCAACTGCGCTCACTGATTTTGCGCCCGTGCAATACGAAGTTGGTGGTACGCGCCTAACCACGCAATACGAAATGAAATCAGTTGAAACTGCGGGTGTGCTCAAAAACGACTTTTTGGGAATTCGCAACTTAGCGATTTTGGGAAACGCCGTTGAGTTTGTAAAAAAGACTACGGGCGATGTGGTGGATATTTATAATTTACCGCTCGATGATAAAAAGGTGTACGAAATGTTAGCCCGCGGCGAAACCATGGGTGTGTTTCAGCTTGGTGGTTCGGGTATGACGCGGTGGCTCAAAGAACTTAAGCCAAACCGCATCGAGGACATTATGGCCATGGTGGCGTTGTACCGCCCAGGCCCAATGGAATCAATTCCCGAATACATTAACCGTAAATACCACCCCGAGGCGGTGAAGTTTTTGGACCCGCGTTTGGAAGATATTTTGGGGGCCTCATACGGTCTGTTGGTGTATCAGGATGATGTTATGTTGACCGCCATTAAATTGGCTGGCTATGACTGGATGGAAGCTGATAAATTCCGCAAAGCCATGGGTAAAAAAATTCCCGAAGAAATGGCCAAGCAAAAAATTCAATTTTACGATGGGTGCGAAAAAATTGGTAAAGTAAAAAAAGAAGTGATTGATGAGCTGTGGAAGGCAATTGAGCCGTTTGCGGCGTATGGTTTTAACAAAGCCCATGCGGCTAGTTACGGGATTGTGGCGTATCAGACTGCGTACATGAAGGCGCATTATCCGGTTCAATTTATGACCGCGATTTTGCAGGCCGAAGCTAGCGACCTCGACAAGGTCGCGGAAATTGTGCAGGAATGTAAACGCATGGGAATCGAGGTGTTGCCTCCAGATGTGAACGAAAGTTTCCGCAGCTTTGCGATGGTTAGTAAGCCAGGTGAACCAGGTCGCATTCGGTTTGGTTTAAACGCGATCAAAAATGTGGGCGAACATATTTGTGACGTGATTTACCGCGAGCGCAAGGAAAACGGGCAGTACCAGAGTTTGGAAGATTTTTTGACGCGCATTCAGGACAAAGATTTAAACAAAAAATCACTCGAAAGTTTAATTCAAACTGGTGCCTTTAGTGGATTTGGCTTTGATCGGGGGTTGTTACTCGCTAATGTCGAAAATATTTTAGGTTTTGCACGCACAATTCGCGAGCAGGCCACGAGTCAACAGAATTCTTTGTTTGCTGGCACTACGCTTGATAGTGCTACGGCCGTAACTTTGAAACCAGCGCCACTTGCGACTACTGACGAAAAATTAACGTGGGAAAAAGATTTACTAGGCCTGTATTTGTCGGCGCACCCACTCGATCCATTTGTTGGCTATTTTAAAAATGTTGTGACACCTCTAAGCGAAGTGGAATTTGCTGCGCGTGACAGTTGGGTAGTGTGCTTGGGTGTCGTTGAAGTAATTACTAAAAAAATCACCAAAAAGGGCGATATCATGTTGTTTGTAAATGTTCAGGACACGAGCGGGCCCATGGAATTGCTTGTGTTCCCAAAAACATTTGAAAAAACTAAAGCCCTGTGGACCGAGCGCAATGTCGTGTGCATTGTAGGCAAAACACCCCGCGAAGAAGGGGACAACAAAATTTTTGTGGAAAATGCGTACGCACTCGACGCGCGGTCGGCCGCAGACTTGGCGCGTCAATTGCAGCTTGGTCATGGTGGCAGTCAAACACGCTCCAGTGCACCCCCAGAGCCCGAGAAATATGTGCGTATTATCCTCACGGCTGATGAACTCAAACAACACACCGAGGGACTCAAACAAATTTTCGCGCGTCACACCGGGAATTATGCCGTGTATTTGCAAGTAGGTGCCAGTGTAATTAAAGCCGGTGTGCAAATTGCCTGGAATGATGCTTCCTCAACTGAATTACAAACACTACTTGGCGAAGGGCACGTGACGGTCGATAGTTAGGTCTTGACACGCGTTAAAACGCCTGTGTTATAATTAAAGTCCGGAGCGCCCTCCGACCGTAGGTAATGGTCATATCAATCAAACAATATGACTACAAAAAAAGTTTCATTAAGAAGCGAAATGCAAGCTGGCTTTGCTCAAATCAACACCCAGTTTGGGTTTATTGGTGCACAATTCAAAAAAATAGACCAAAGATTCGATTCACTCGGACAAAAAATAGACGACAATCATGCCGAAACCATGGAGTTCTTTGGTGCAGTAAAACGAGATCTTGATCGTCTTGATGAGCGAGTTGGGTCGTTGGAATCAAGCAACGATTCTCTGGTCAAAAAGGCTAATGATATAGATAATCGTCTCGCCAATGTGGAAGTTTTGGCTGCGAAAAACGAGCATCATTTTTATCAGCTTGATTTACAGATGAACAAGCGTTTTTCAGAGATGGATAAACGATTTTCCGACATGGATAAGCGTTTTGATCGTCTCGAGGTTGCTGTATTTCCAAAAGCAACTCGTCGTCTGTCTCTTGCTGTTTAGGGTAGGTACGCTTCCCACGCAGGGTCAGCCACAAGTTCACGCCACGGTGTGAACTTGTTTTTTTGCGCTTGGTAATAACCAGCTACCGCAATCATCGCCCCATTGTCCATGCTGTAGCGGCGATCAGGTACCAGGAAGGTGGCCTCGGGTAAAACTTCAGTCAACGCTACCCGCAAACTCTCTCGGATTTTTTCATTGGCACTCACACCGCCGCCAAGCATAATTGTTTTTGGTTTGTATTCTTCGGCCGCTCGGCATGTTTTGCTCACAATTACATCAGTAATCGCTTGCTCCAGACTCGCGCAAAAATCCTCCATGGTTGGCCCAGGTGGCGTAACCGAGAGCTCATTGTCACGCAACCAATATAGGGCCGCGGTTTTCAAGCCGGCAAAACTAAAATCAAAATTATCTTCGCGCATCATTGGGCGAGGCAAGGGAATTGCGTGGGTGTTGCCGTTTTTGGCCAAAGCCGAAATTTTTGGTCCACCTGGATACTCCAAGCCCAACAATTTTGCCACTTTATCAAAACATTCGCCAGCTGCATCATCGCGTGTTGCCCCTAGTTTTTCGTAGCGACCATGGTCGTGCATCAACAGCAATTCAGTGTGTCCACCGGATACTAATAGGGCCAAGGCAGGGAACTGGAGTGGGGTTGATTCGGGCTTAATTTGCACCGAGTGTACATGTCCGTCCATGTGGTTTGTACGGATTAGTGGAATGTCCCACAAATACGACAACGAGCGCGCAGCCTCAACTCCAATTGCTAAGCCCGTAATCAAACCAGGCCCGGCCGTCACCGCAATTGCGTCTGGTCGCTCTTGTCCGCGCATAACCTCGTCAATCACGGGAAAAATCGCCTCGGCGTGTTGCCGTCCAGCCACTTCGGGCACGACACCGCCGTATTGCTTGTGAACCTCAATTTGACTGGCAGTTTTTTCCGCCAGCACTGTAAACGTATCGCCATTGGCCTCAACCAGGGCCACTGAAGTGTCATCGCATGATGATTCAATACCAAGAATTTTCATACTACATACCTTCATTAATTACTGTTTCGCGTTTAGGAATTTTTTTCTTCAAAAACGGCGCCTCAATTACATAATACGTAATCGTGGAAAAAATCAATGTCAGCGCGGCGGCCAAGCCAAATTTTGCCACCCCAGACATGGTCCACGGTTCAATTTCTTCAATAATCATGGTGTGCCAAATATACACACTAAAACTTATCTGAGCAATGAACATAATTGGTGCCCAAGTAATTGCGCGCGCTAATTTGGTATGCTGGTTTAGCATGAAAGACAACATTGTGGCTGCAGTGAGTGCGCCAAGCAGGGTGGGGGCAAACAGATATGCTGTTGTTGGCCCAAAGTCCAGGTCGTATACATGAATAAACACCAGGAAAAAAGCAACTAAGCCAAACTGCACCGCCGGGTGGCCAAATCTTTTCAACTTGTCTTTGTATCGAATAAACAAATACGCACCCAACATGCCAAAGGCAAAAAAATCAAAATTAGCCGGTGTAAAACGTAGGAATTGCATGGTTGGATTTTCGAGCAGGGAAACCAAAGCCACACGGTATCCAAATCCAAGCAGGGCTAACAAGAAAAACCAAAACGCGCGTTGATATTTGTAGAATATGGCGTAAAAAATTGGCAGAATGACGTAGAAGTGCACCTCGATAATTAGTGACCAGAACACTGGGTTAATCGTAATTTTGCTGGCTCCGTCAGCATGGATGCCGCGAATAAAAAGCAGGTTATAAATAATCGCCTTAACCGCACCGTCTACTCCCAGGATTTCAGGTCTAAATACCAGGACAATAAAAAATATTGAAAAAATATAGAGCGGTAAAATGCGCAACAATCTTTTTTTAAGGTAATCTTTGAGGCCTTGTTTAGTTAACTTTTCTTGGTGTTTATACATTTGGTAAAACAACAAGAAACCACTGAGTACAAAAAATACACTAACCCCAACCGTGCCAAAGGTGTAAACAAAGTGATGCCAATTAATAGCACCATTTGCAGAAAAAGGGTTCAGGGCACCAGGGTCGGAAAATGGGAGCCAGTAGCCGGCGTGAAAAACAAAAACCGCAATCGTGGCCGCTGCTCGCACAGCATCAAAAATTTTAATTCGTTCCGGCACCATAGCTAGGTGTGTTGCTCGTTGAGTTTGCGCCAGTTCCAAACACGGGTTTTGTTGTGTTCGAGTTTTGCCGCAACTGCAGCCTCCATATCAATGCCATAGATACCAGCAATGTGCAGGGTGCGCATAATAATGTCGGCTAATTCAGCCTCAAAACTACTGGGGCCTTCGGTCACTTTTTTGCGGTGAGCCGTAATTGCTTCACTCACTTCGCTATGCACCAACGCGAGTTTTTCGTACAAATTAATATCCTCTGGCTTGGTGCCAAAGCCTTTTTCTTTGGCCAAGGCCATGACCTCTTCGGTGATTTCGTTGAGTGATTTAGACATACAAAATAAATATTCCTAATCCTATCATATGGGGAGATTTTGTACAGATTGGGCGCCACTTGCACAGTTTTGATTTTTCCTATATACTGCATACCCCACAAAGAGAAAAAGGATGGAGTATGCTCCCTAAAAACAAAGTCAGTTGGAAGGATCGGCTGCAGACCCTTGCGGTTCGGGCCATCATCATGGCCGTGATAGTTAGCATCGTCACGGCCATTGTCCTTTACGCCATGCCTGGCTACGTCATCAGCAAGGATGAAGCGGTCAAGGCAGTGAAGGTCGAGGGTTACAGCGACGTCGTTGTAACCAGCCGGTCGGTCGTCTTCGCCAGTGGCTGGTTCGGCCAGTGCAAGGCGGACGACCACGCCGAGTTCCAGGTTACGGCACGTAACCGGAATGGCGACGAGGTCGCGCTCATTGTCTGCGGGCGGATCACGCTCGCGGGGACTAGCTTTACCACTCGCACCAAGTAGTTCGGCAGCGACGTACGTCCCACAGGCCGTTACTTGGAAGGGGAGGGGGTCGCATGAAGCAAAAACCACCCAAACCTGTTAAGTCTCTGAATTATCGGAGCTTTAGCAGGAGGCGGGTGGTTTTTGTTTTACAGCTTCTCCCTAATGTCACCCTTTTATAAAGAGTAAAATAGTCGGAGGGGGCGCGCATTGCACGAGCCCCGTCAAACGCACTGAGCACCACCTGAACAGGTGGCACGAATCAGTTGCGTTGACATGTCTCTCACTCGAGCGGGAAGATGACCGGCGACTCGGCGCAGCCGGTCACCGTCACCTGCCATCGCTGGTCTTGGCGCGCCAAGACCAGGTATCCGCAGGCGCACTTGCACGCCGTGAGCCTCTTTCGCTCCTGGTCGTTCGGAAAGCGTAGGACCCATCCATCTCGACCATGGCGGTTGAAGTGGTTGGCGATGGCTCGGAGCGCGTCATCTCCTTCTTCCTTGTTGTTCGCGGTCGCCAGTTCCACGAGGTCCGCCACCGCCTCGGGGGGCGATGACGGCTGGTCAGCGTGGGTGGTTGCGCAGGCGCTCAGAATGAGTGCGACTATCAGGATCACGATGCGATTCATGTTTGGCCTTTTGTGCGAGAGAATGTCGAA
Source organism: uncultured Gammaproteobacteria bacterium (assembly GCA_964418775.1). Taxonomy (GTDB): domain Bacteria; phylum Patescibacteriota; class Patescibacteriia; order Magasanikbacterales; family UBA922; genus 2-12-FULL-41-16. The sequence goes on along the minus strand of CAYQNA010000006.1, from coordinate 39,457 downwards.
AGAACAGTCTTCATCGAGTGATAAAGACTATGGATTACATCACAAAACACAGGGTTTGTCAATTATTCTGCAGAGTGGTTTTTGGTAAATAAACAAAAACAGCGGTCGGCTGTTTTGCAGTTGTAGCACCAAGGGGAATCGAACCCCTGTTCTCAGGATGAAAACCTGATGTCCTAACCACTAGACGATGGTGCCATTAAATTTGTGGCGTTAGTATAATGAAACAACTGGTTGCTGTCAAGATTATTGGCGGCCGGGGCGATGCGAATGCACCGCCGCCGACCGTGCTCATCGCGCCCAGTACAGGACGAGCAGGAGAAGGATCATTCCTCCCACGCCCCTGAACCAGATTTTGATGAGCCGTCCGATGAACCCGGCCGGGCTTCGAACGTCCTGAAAGCTCACGGGATTGCTCCACGTGAATATTCCCCAGACGACAAGGCCAGCCAGAAACATCAGGACAAACTTTGCCCCCTCCATATTCTCCACCTCCTGTAGCGAATCGAGAACAGCCAAGTATACTCCTTTTTGCCCTCTTTGTCAATTCATTTAGGGGTAGAAATGGCTGGGTTGAGCGTAAATACTACCCTTGACAACCCCTTAAAACCATGATATATTCCTCCCATCAAACCGCAGACAGTAGCTTCCGCAAGGATTAAACACGCTACCGAGGTGACTTCTTCTTCCCCCTAAGGGGGTAGGACAAAAGGTCGACACTGGATGCTGTGGTTGAGAAACCACTTTTTTTATTCGCTATGGCAAAAACCAAGCAAATCAAAGCCAGCTCTCTCGAAACGCTCGGGTCTGGTCTGCAATCGGCCAAATCGGTTGTGTTCGCCAATTTCGGTGGCCTTAAGGTCAAAGAAACTGAAGAACTCCGTCGCAAATGCCGCGAGCAGAACGTTAAGTTTGTTGCTACCAAGAAAACCTTGCTCCGCAAAGCGTTGCAGGACGCAGGTGTAGCTACAACTGACCCAAAGGCATTCGAGGGTAGTGTGGCTGTAGTCTTTGGTCTGTCCGACGAAGTGGCCCCAGCCCAGGTTATCGCTGAATTCGCCAAAACACACGATGTTTTGAGTATCTTCGGCGGTATCTTGGAGGGTCAATTCATTGACGCAGCCAAAGTCAAAGCGCTCTCCAGCCTCCCAAGCAAGCAACAGCTCCTTGGTCAGTTGGTTGGCACATTGCAAGCTCCAATTTCCGGCTTTGTCCGTGTGTTGGGCGGCAACTTGAGCGGTCTTGTTACGGTGCTTAACGGCATCAAGGACAAGAAAGCGTAATTATTTATTACTTATATGTCTGAAGAAACAACAGTAGTAGTGCCTGAGAAATTCAAGGCTCTCGTTGCAGAGATCGAAAAGATGTCTGTACTCGACCTTTCCGAATTGGTAAAGGTTTTGGAAGAAAAGTTTGGCGTATCGGCTGCTGCTCCTGCCATGATGATGGCTGCTCCAGCTGCTGGTGGCGCTGCTGCCGCTGCAGAAGAAAAAACAGAGTTTGGCGTTGAGCTCACCGATGGTGGTGCCAACAAAATCGCTGTGATCAAGGTTGTGAAGGAAATCACTGGCCTCGGTCTCGCCGATGCTAAGGCTCTTGTTGACGGCGCTCCTAAGATGGTAAAGGAAGGTGTTAAGAAGGAAGAGGCTGAAGAAATGAAAAAGAAAATCGAAGAAGCTGGTGGTAAAGTTACTCTCAAGTAATTTTCCTCAGTCAAAAAAATCCTCCCGAGTGGGAGGATTTTTTATTTGGTTTAATTAACGTTTGAACTGATAAATGACATTGTTGTCGAGCACGAAAATGTTTTTGCCATCATCGGAAATGGCCATGCCGGTTGGTGTTTGCCAGCCTGGGTTGGTGTAAGTGTTGATAACATTACCGGTTTTGTCGGCCACGAGGACACGGCGGTTGCCACTGTCGAGAATGAACAGGTTGTCTTTGGTGAGTGCCAGAACGCGTGCCTCTTTGAGGCCAGGTTCAGAAACATTGAGCGTGAAGTTTTGTGGTTCGCCCGTGTAGTATTTTCGGAGCGCGCTGGCAGTGAGCACGTATACATCGCCATCAATTGCGAGACTGCGCGCGTCAGGGAAAACCTCAGTAGTTTTGAGCCACTGTGTGCCGCGGTCATAACCAGATTGGGTTTGGTTGTGTTTGTAAATTTGACCAGCCGCCGGGTCGAGTGTGTATAGGCGACGGCTGTAAATTCCTGCAGCCGCGAGTGGAGAAGTGGCTGGCGAAGCGGCTGTGCCACGAGCGACAATGGCGCGCGTGTCAGCTGCATATTCAGCAATAGTGTTGTCTGTCGCCAAGAATAAGGCTTTGTCGTTTTCAGTTGTGACTGCGGCGGTGCGTAGGCCGACAATTGTGTCATGAGGCACTGGTGTTAATTGTTTCGTTGTAACATTAATGCTGTAAAGTTTGCTGTCATCTGGTCCATATGCGAGAAGGCTGGAACCAACGCGAGTGAGAGCCGAAGTTTTGGCGCCGGTAGCGACCGTGTTTAGGTCAAGCCACACATCGGGTACAATTACTTTCACACCATCAAGACGATTTTTAATATCCGTGAGCGATTGAGCGAGTTCGGTTGCTTTGGATTGTTGAGCTGGTGTTGAAGTGGGTAATTCAGCGACGAGAAGATCAGCTTCGCGAATCAATTGACGGGCCTGTGCTTTGTCATCATAAATTAAGCGTGCTTCGGCTGCGTCTTTTTTGTTTGTGATTGCCGTAACTAAATTACGCTCGCGTTCTAGGGTGGCGTTAATGGCTTCGTTTTTACGCATGTACCACAGGCTGGTAAAAAAACCAACAGCCAAAATGATTGCACCTACGAGTAGGAGTTTGCTGGAGAGCGGAATCATACGCCAAACTTGGCGAGCGCGCGAAGGGCTGCGCTGCCAGTCGCGTACGGCTACGCCCGCGGTTGGGGTGCGGCCAAATGTAGCGCTCCATAGTTTGGTAAAGCCGCGACCAATACCGACAAACACAATCGCAATACCATGGCCAATACCGCGGAACACGAGTCCAAAGCCGTGGAGCCAATTGGAGAATAGCCCGCGCCAACCGCCAACAGGGTGGGGAACGCGTTCGCCTGGTTCTTTGAGGAGGTTTTTAAGGGTTGATTTGGCGTCGCCAAGGAGAGGTGGTGACAGGGTTTCTTCGGTGGATTTAGTTGAGGCCAAAAGGTAGTCCAGAGAGGCGGCCGAGCCGGTGGTTTCCTTGGGCTTTGTCCCGGTTTTTGGGGTACCTTCGTTGGCCAGAGAGAAAATAAAACCGCCAAAACCACCAGCATCATTGGCGCCCGTCAGGGTTTTCTCAATTTGGGCGGCCCCAAAGCGTCCGGATTTGGCAGCCAAAATTTGTGCAAATTCGGTGCGTGGCAAGACTGCCTCGACACGTGGACTGGTAATTAAGAAAAAGTCGCCGCGGTTTAGGTTACCGGTAATAATGTCGCTGAACAAATTATCGCTTTGGTTTTTTTCGGTAATAATATCGGCCACACCTAGGCCGTTGTTGTTTGGGTAAAAGGCGAGCGCCAGTGGTGCGCCATAGTAGGCAAGGGTGAGTCCTTGGGGGCGAATTGCGCCAACGGCCAAATGCAGACCAACGCCGGCGCGCGGTAATAGCTCGGTGTATGTTTCATTCGCGCGGACCAAGATACGCTCGAAAATGTCGCGGCCTTTATTTTTTTCAGCGTAATAGTCAGTCTCGATAGCATCGACCGCTGCTTGGAGTTTGGTAATGTACTCACGTGTGCCTCCCGTAATTTCGGCAATGGCGAAAAAGTACCCACGTTCTTTTTCGTGAGGCGCGCTTGGTTCAGCAATTCGCATGAGCACGTGTCCAGCAGCCAAATCTCGGCCACCAGTAAAGAAATCAAATACCGCTAATTTTTCGATCATATTTTTGACTTTTGGATAGGCCTAGTATACTATATTTACAAGTTTATTCGCAACTATGCTGCTTGAACATTTATTTGGTTCAAAAACCCGAGTGCGCCTGCTGCGGGTTTTGTTTCGCACGCCCGAGCGTTCATTTTACGTGCGCGAATTGGCCCGCCTGCTCGAAGTTCAGATTAATGCGATCCGCCGTGAGATTGAAACCCTGGCTATTGCCGGTCTTTTGCTTGAGGTGGAGGGTAAACCAGAGTCCACGGTCAAAGCTGGGGCTACGCTGCGTAAATACTACCGCGTGAATACCGAATGTCCGATTTATTTAGAGCTGCAGGCTTTGCTGGCCAAAGAACAGCTCACAGGCGAGGGTGATTTTGCGCGCGAAGTCGAGGCCAAGGTCGGTAACTTGGATTTACTCTTGGTTACTGGTCGGTTTACACGCGACACAAATGCGCCAACTGATATTTTGTTGGTTGGTGTGGTCAAAGAACGAGTGCTCGATAAATTGGTCGCCGAGTATGAGAAGAAATTAGGTTTCCAAATTCGTTACACGATTATGTCACGCCAAGAATTCCAGGACCGTCGGTATGTAATGGACAAGTTTATCTTCTCGCTGTTCGAAGCCAATCATGTTTTGGCTGTCAATCATCTTGATTTTTCGCGGTAATATGTATGTGCGACTTGATTTGTCGGTGCGCAATCAAGTGACTGTACAGCAGCTGAATTCAGCTGCTGAGGTTGTGATGCCTGTACCGCATCCCCAAGCATTAGGTGTGATTGCCGATGCTCTAAAAGAGTGGGGGGTAGCCCCTGCTGACGTACAGGGAATCGCCGTGGTTGTAGGTGTGGGGGCGTTTACGGCCACGCGTGTGGCTACGACCATTGCAAATGCTTGGGCCTATGTGCATGGTGTGCCAGTGATTGGGGTTGGGCCGAATGAAATTTTAGTTGGAGCAGAATTAGTAGAGAAATTTAAACACTCGTCACGATTTTTGTCTGCCACCTACAGTGGCACGCCCGCTATTGGCAAGTCTTAGTATGCTCACAGACTACCAGCGTTATCGGTTTTACGAAATTTTGCCTGGTTTGTCTGTTTGGGTGCCGTTGATTTTGGCACTCGTCCTGTCGTTTACGAATCCAGTGGCCATGATTTATGCGGTCATTGTGTTTGACGTTTATTGGGTACTTAAAGTGCTCAATTTTTCGCTTTATTTAATTGTCGCCTGGTTCCGATATCGTCGGGTGGGTAAAATCAATTGGCGCGAACGATTGCTCGCCGATATTACGAACGCAAAGCAATATCACCACGTGATTTTTTTGACTTTATATAACGAGGAGTGGGCTGTTGTAAAAACCTCACTGCAAAGTATTGCTGCTGGTGTATATGACCCGCGCGCGTTTACCATCGTGATTGCCGGGGAGGAGCGCAAACGTGATCATTATGAACAAATTTTAAAACGCGCCAAGGCTGATTTTGGCGAGAGTCTTGGTGAAATCGTGGGGACCGTGCACCCGGCTAATTTGCCTGATGAAATTCCGGGCAAGGGCTCGAATTTACATTATGCCGAGCGCACGATGAAGGCCGAAATTGACCGTCGCGGTTGGAATTATGACACGATTATTGCGACCATGTGCGACATTGATACGGTTGTACACGCGCAGTATTTTAGTTATCTAACGTATGTGTACGCCACGCACCCACGGCCAACCCGTTCATCATACCAACCAATTGCCATGTACAACAACAACTTGTGGGATTCGCCCGCAATTTTGCGATTAATGGCGTTTGGTACAACATTCTGGACCTTTACAATGCTGGCGCGCCAGGATGCGCTTGTGACTTTTTCATCGCATTCCATGAGTTTTCGCGCAATTGTGGATGCGGGTTTTCATGATAAGCGTATTGTTAGCGAGGATTCACGTATTTTTTACCAGTGTTTTTTGGCGTATAATGGCGAGTACGAAGTCACGCCACTATATTTGCCGGTGTCCATGGATACGGTGCGTGATGACCGGTGGTGGCAGAGTATTAAAAATTTGTATCGACAACAACGGCGTTGGGCCTGGGGTGTGGAGCATGTACCGTTTTTGTTGTGGGAGTTTCGCAAAAAAGGCCGCCTGATTCCATGGTGGAAAAAAGTGAAGTGGTTGTTTGTCGAATGGGAAGGTAAATGGTCATGGTGTTTGGTGTCGCTCCTCGTGACAATTTTGGGACGTTTGCCAATGTATGTGGCGCCGGAGTCGGTGCGTCAAAGTGCGCTGTACTTCAATGCGCCACACGTGCTCGAAACCTTAATGACAATTGCGATGGTTGGTTTGTTGCTTTCGGCCTCGCTCAGTTTTCCGCTGTTGCCAAGTCGACCGCGTTCGCACCCGCGTCATCGCTACGTCATGATGGTGTTCCAGTGGCTCTTGTTGCCTATGACCATGATTGCAATTAGTGCTTTGCCGGCGATCGATGCCGTGACGCATTTGATGATGGGTAAATATCTAGGCTTTAACGTGTCGCAGAAAAAGCGACGTACTACCTAACCTATGGCACGACGAAGACGCGGGTGTTGTTTGGCTTTGTTCCTCTTGTTTTTTGCGTTTGTTGGTGGCGCTACTGTGTTGGCCTATGTGTTTGTTCGCCAATTACCAGCGGAAAGAATTTTGGCTGCGCCTGCAGTGCAGCGTGAAATTCGGCGCCAAGTCGGTGACGAGCACATGGTCGCGATTAATAATGTGCCCGAATTTCTTGGGTTTAATGGACCTCATACGTACCTGGTGTTGTTTTTGAATAACACTGAATTGCGGCCAGCTGGTGGTTTTATTGGTAGTTATGCGGTCGTGCGTGTTGAAAATGGGCATACTGATATTAAAATGATTTCTGGCACGGAAACATTGGACTTGGCGGCTGATAAAACAAAAATTCCAGTTCCGCCAAAGCCATTGGCCGATTATTTGAAAGTTGACCGCTGGTATTTCCGTGATAGTAACTGGTCACCTGATTTTAGTGTGTCAGCCAAGCAGGCGCTTGATTTTTACACGCGCGAAAATGGGGTGGCGGCCACTGAGATTGATGGCGTTGTTGGGATTACGACCGATGTACTCGAAGATTTGCTACGTCTGTCTGGTCCAGTGGCTGTACAGGGAATTGCCTTTACACCTGAAAACGTTATTGAAAAATTAGAGTACGAAGTTGAGTATGGTTACCAGCAACGCGGTATTAGTGTGGCAGACCGTAAACAAATTATGACTGAACTCATGCACACAATTATGCAACGCTTGGGTTCAAGTATGGTTACGCGCTTCAAAGATTATGTAGATTTGGCCTATCGTTTAGCGGCTGAGCGCCATGTAATGCTGTACAGCCCCAACACAGAATTGCAAACTAAAATTGCGGTCTTGGGTTGGGACGCGACCACAGTCACTAGTTCGCTCGATTATCTGTGGTGGATTGATGCGAATTTGACAGCCCTAAAAACTGACCATGCTTTACAGCGCAATGTGAGGTATGAAATTACACCTCGTGCTGACGGACGATTGGTTGCGAATGTGACAATGGAATACAAACACACTGGTGTGTTTGATTGGCGCACCACACGGTACCGTTCGTATACGCGTGTGTTTGTACCAACTGGTTCGGAATTGGTCAGTGCATCTGGTGATGCCAAAAATAAAAACACATCAGTAGAGCAAGGTGATGAGTTGGGACGCACCTGGTTTGGAACATTTATTCAAATTGAACCTGGTGATACACGCCGACTTGCTTTTACGTATGTTTTGCCTACGACCGTGAGTGAAGCAGTAAAAGTTGGTCGCTATGCCCTGACCGTTCAAAAGCAAGCCGGGACCATAGCCCATGGTTTGACGCTCCACCTGGATTTTGGTAAGAATATAACAGGTGCCCAGCCGGGTGAAGAGCAAAAGAACTGGGGTAACTCGATTTACGACCACGTGACTGACCTCCGACTGGACCGCACGTTTACTATTGGCCTATAGGTATGTGGATTAAAAAGGTGGCAATTGATTTGGGAACCACGAATGTTTTGGTGCACGTGCCAAAGCGGGGGATTGTAATTAACGAGCCGTCAGTGGTGGCGATTTCCAAAGCTGATAAAAAAGTGTTGGCCGTGGGTGCCGAGGCCAAAGAAATGATTGGTCGTACGCCAGATACAATTGTGGCAGAGCGTCCGCTCAAAGACGGCGTGATTGCGAGTTACAGTACGACCGAAGCCATGTTGCGTTATTTCATTAACAAAGCGCTTGGCGGTGTGCGTTTATTTCGTCCCGAGGTAATGATTGCTGTGCCGGCTGGGATTACGTCAACTGAACGTCGTGCTGTAATTGACGCGGCGCTGGCTGCTGGTGCGCGGGCGGCCTATATTATTAAAGAACCGGTTGTGGCCGCAATTGGTGCAGATATTCCAATTGGCTCGGCGTCCGGGCACATGATTATTGATATTGGTGGCGGCACAGCCGAAATTGCCGTGATTTCGCTTGGTGGGATTGTGGCTTGGGGTTCAGTGCGCATCGGTGGTAATCGGTTTGACCAATCAATTGCCGAATTTATTCGCCGGAAATACGGACTCGCGATTGGTGAACGCACGGCCGAAGAAGTAAAAATTACCATTGGCTCGGCCATGTTTATGGACAAGCCACTCACTATGGAAGTAAAAGGCCGCGATATGATTATGGGCTTGCCGCGCATTATCACGCTCAAATCCGATGACATTACCGAAGCGTTACAACATGATTTAGGTGGTTTAGTTGATGCGGTTAAGGAAGTGCTTCACAGCACACCACCAGAATTGTCCGCTGATGTGATGGACAAGGGGATTGTGATGTCTGGTGGTTCAAGTCAATTGCGTAATTTGGATGAACTGATTGCACAGGCTACGGGCGTGGCGTGTTATGTAGCGGACGAGCCGCTGTTGTGTGTGGCCAAAGGCACCGGTATTGCGCTCGAAAATTTAGATAATTACAAGCGGAGTATTTTGGCTACTAAATAATATGCTCGTGGCCATTGATGCGTCGCGAGCCGCGCGGGACCAAAAAACCGGTGTCGAGTGGTACGCGTATCATATTATTGAAGGTTTAAAAACCGCGCTGCCAGACCATGTGCAGGTGATTTTGTACACTGATGTTCCACTAACTGGTGCCCTTGCCAAGTTACCACCGAATTGGCGTGTCAAAATATTGCGCTGGCCACCGCGTCGTTTGTGGACGCAAATTTGTTTGGCGCGGGCGGTGTGTCGCGACAAGCCCGATGTGCTATTTGTGCCTGCGCACGTGCTACCAGATTGCTTACCGGCCAGTGTTCGCACGGTTACAACTATTCACGATGTGGCGGCCGCACGTTTTCCGGTGGCGTACAATTGGTTTGAGTGTTGGTATTCGCTGTCGACTACACGTCGGGCTTTGCAGCGAGGCAGTGTATTGGTGCCAAGTAAATTTACCGCTCAAGAATTATTAGAATTATTTCCACAAGTGCCAATTGGTCGCGTGACAATTGTGCCGCATGGTTTGAATCCCGAATATCGGGTCAGTCCGCTAGCCTCTGAAATTGCCGAAGCACAACGTGTCAACAATATTCGTGCACCATATCTAATTTCAGTCGGACGTTTGGAAACGAAAAAAAATACAGCCGCGCTTATCAACGCGTTTTCTGAATTTAAAAAAACTGAGGTTGGTAAGTCGTATCAATTGGTGCTGGTTGGTAAACCAGGCTATGGGTATGACGAAGTTTTAAAAATATTAAACACCAACGAATCACGGGCTGATATTAAGTGCTTGGGTTGGCTTGGGGACAAAGTTACGGCAGCTTTAGTCGCGGGCGCAAAAACCCTGGTATTTCCTAGTAGCTACGAAGGATTTGGCTTGCCAGCCCTAGAGGCGGCCGCATTTAATGTTCCAGTCGTGGCGCTTCGTGGCCATGCAGTTGAAGAAATTGGCGGCGAACAATTTTCGTATGCCGAGTCTGTGGCGCCAAAAGATATTGCCGCCGCGCTCGCAAGCACAGTGAATACGTCAATTGTTCAATTGCAAGCTGCGCGTGCCAAAGCCTTGTCATACACATGGGCCGAGGCTGCCAAACAAACAGCCAAAGTTTTAGTTTCCTAGTATGCATGTCATTGGTCAAACTGTGTGGCAACAATTTTTTACTGACGTAATTACTGCGGGCACGTTACACCACGCGTATTTGGTTGTGGGTCCAGCGCACAGTGGTAAGACTACGCTCGTGCTCGATGCAGTGGCACAATTATTAAAAATCACACCTGAAAAAGTGTTGACCCATCCCGATGTTCATTGGCTCGAACGTTTGGTTGATGAAAAAACCAGTAAAACAAAAAAGGAAATTAGTATTGAACAAGCGCGCATGGTCAGCCAATTTACGCATGAGAGTGCGTTTTACCGCGATGGGTGGCGCGTGGTCATAATTCGCGAAGCTGACCGTATGAGTCGTGGGGCAGCTAATGCGCTTCTAAAAACACTTGAAGAGCCGGGCATGCACACCGTATTATTTTTGCTCGCTGACGATGAGGCCGCAATCATGCCAACGATTCGTTCACGTTGCCAATTGGTTCGTTTGCGTCCAGTACCTGACCGGGAATTAACCGCGGCGTTTTCAACCACCACCCCATTTATGATTGCTGCTGCGGCTGGTCGGCCTGGTCTGCTTGCAGAGTGGCTGCTCGATACCGAGGCCTGGCAAGTCGTCGAAAAAAATGTGCGCACGTGGCTGGCCGAACGCCAGGAGCCATTGGCTAAACAATGGGCTGCGCTCGAAGCCTGGTGTGAAGCTGCGCCCGAAGACAGCCGCGCGTATTTTTACTCGTGGATTGACACTGGCTGGCAAGCATTGCATTTGGCGGCCATAGGTCAGCTCAGCGCCCCGTCAGATTTATTGCAGCGCCTCGCGCCAGCACTACGCACGGCCGAGCAAGCTTTGCGCCGCAATGTAACGCCTCGCCTAGCACTCGAGCAGGTATGTCTAGCGGCTACTGGCCATTATCGTGTATAATAGACCCATCTTTTATTTTTTGTATGAAAACAATTTCTCGCTGGGTAGCGCAAGGTGCTTTGGCCACAGCTTTGGTGCTCACAGGTGCCAGCTGTGTTTCGTTAAGTGGCAGTAAGGATGCAGCCACAACTGGTCCAATGGGTATTTATACCTCGGCTGATAAGGGTGACTCGTGGAAAGTCTCGTCACTTTTACTCCAGCCAAACGTTGACCGTCAATTAACCGACGTGGGTGTATTCAGTGTGGTGGAAGACCCAACTGACCCAAAGACCATGTACTGGGCCTCGCGTGGCAAGGGTATTTTCTTTACTAATAACGATGGCTCAACTTGGGACCAAGCTGGTGCCCCACTTAACACGGGCTTTATTTACTCCTTGGCTGTCCACCCGAAGGACCGTTGTACAATTTACGCCACCAATGGCAGCCAATTGTTTAAGTCTGAAGACTGTACTCGTACCTGGTCTGAAATGCGTCGCGTAACTGGTAGTGGGGAAGTCATGCGTACCATTGCCCTTGACCCAGCCGCCCCTAATCGTGTATATATTGGCCAGGACAGCGGCGAACTCCTGATGAGTGAGGACAGTGGGATTAGCTGGCGCGTGACCCATCGTTTTGGTGAGCAGCTCCAGCGGATGGTCTTTGACCCACAAAAAGAAGGTCTCGTCTATTTGGCTACTCGCAAAGACGGCCTCATGCGTTCACGCGACAACGCTGTTACCTGGGAAAATGTTTCGGACAACATGAAAGATTTTACGGGCGCTAAAGAATACCGCCGCTTGTATGTCTACCCAGGGGCTGCCGAAAATGTATACTGGATTTCCAAGTACGGCGTACTTGTTTCGCGCAACGCTGGTCAGGATTGGGAAGCGATCAGCCTTGTTCCGGCCCCAGGCAGTGTGTCGATTTACGCGTTCGCCGTTAACCCAAAGAACAACAAAGAACTGTATTTGACCACTACAGCCAACAATCGTTCGGTGTTCTACCGCAGCATTGATGGTGGCCAAAGCTGGATTTCGCGTAAGCTTCCAACCACACAAGTTCCAACCACACTCCGTGTCCATCCAGACACAGGCGCCCTGTTTATGGGTTTTGCCGCCGCAAGTAATTAAAAGTTAATTTTTGTATGCACGTTGTTACCGAACACAAAGAACAAAGCGAAAAAGTTGTTGACCATTTTAAACAAGATATTACGGCGCTCCGCACAGGTCGCGCTACTCCTGCAATTGTTGAAGACATAATGGTCGAAGCCTATGGTTCGCGCCAGCCACTTAAAAATGTGGCTTCGATTTCTGTGGCCGATGCCAAAACACTCAATATTGACCCTTGGGATAAGTCACTCATGCAGGCGGTTGAAATTGGTTTACGCAATTCATCACTGGGCATTAATCCGGTTAATGATGGCAAACTGATTCGTTTGCCATTACCAACACTTACATCCGAGCGCCGTGCTGAACTCATCAAAGTTTTACACCAAAAATTAGAAGCTGCCAAAATCTCACTTCGCAAAGTACGCGAAGACAGTCGCAGTACAATTGAAAAAATGGAAAAAGCCAAAGAAATGGGCGAGGACGAAAAATTTAAATTCTTTGATGAAATCGAAAAGAGCGTTAAAGAGTACAACGAGAAAATTCGCATGATTGGCGAAGAAAAAGAAAAAGAAATCAATACAATTTAACGGAACTGTGCTATACTGTACCCATTATGGGTTTATTTGCACGCAAAACTCCTACCTATACTATTGCCTTTCAGGACTTAGCTACTGACGCCTCGGCCGAGGCTCGTTTGGCGTCCGAGACCGAGGACTGGACACAAGACGCTCAAGATGGTAAGTTGGCCATTGATGTAGCCGAAACCGAGCAGGGGATTATTGTTATTTCGACCCTGGCCGGTGCAGTGTACGAGGAGCTTGAAGTACATGTGCACGACGATGTACTTACGATCCGCGGCACCCGCCAGTCGCCCTTGCCATCACGTCCAGACATTGCGTACATGGTACAAGAATGTTACTGGGGCCGGTTTTCCCGCACTGTGGTTTTGCCTGCGCCAGTTCGTGGCGAGGCAGCTCGCGCTGAATATCGCAACGGCATTTTATTAGTCACGATCCCAAAGCGCACGTCCGAAGCGCGCGTGCCAATTATTGTTGTCGAAGAGTGATATGGAAACGGAAGAAGAAACAACAACTCGTTCGTGGCGACCCTGGGCCATTGCTGGTGGGGTTGGTCTTTTTATTGTGGTGGCTGGTGCGAGTTTGCTCGTATGGGCTGCTTCGGCTTACGAAGGCAAGACTTGGCCAGGTATGTATGTGGGTAGTTTGCCAATTGGACAAATGACTGTGCCCGAGCTTGACGCGCTGCTCGCCAAAGCCGAAGTAAAACTACAAAACACAGATTTAGTTTTAAATGTCGTTGGTACAAGTACTCAAACGTACACTCTTAATTTTCAAGAAATTGAAGCCTTAACGGGTGTAAAACCCGTGATGATTGACCGGGCGGCCGAAGTAAGGCGTTTGGTCGAGTATGGCAAACGCGATGCCTGGTATTCACGTGGTTGGCATGCGCTCATGGGCGCTAGTGGTCGTGCTCGCACCACCTTGGCCACTGTTCAGGTTGACGAGACAGCGCTGGAACAAGCTGTTCGCGCTCGTGTTGGCGTTGATCAAGCGCCAGTAAATTCAAGCGTGACTGTAACCAATATCTCTCCGATTGCTTATACGATCACGACTTCTAGTCCGGGCCAGGTTTTGGATTTAACAGGGGTGGCCGAGACCGTAGCCAAAGCCTGGAGTAAACTCGAAGCCCCGGCAGTTTCTATTACCAAAGAAATTGCCATGCCTGTGCTCGTAGAAAGTGAAATCAAACCAGTGGCGGACGCTGCACTGCCAAAATTATTTGCCGGCGGCAGTTTAAATTTACAATTTTCCGGTGGCCAGGGACATGTGGCTCGTCGTTGGAATATTACCCCAACCGATATGGCGCAGTGGGTAACGTTTGAGAAAAAAGATGGCATTATTGCACTCTCAATTCGACCCGAAGCCATCAATGAATTTTTAACTACAACAGTACAACCATCAGTGCAAAACGAACCGCAGAACGCCGTGTTCGAAGTTAATTCAAGTACGACCAAAGTAACCAAATTTGTGCCAGGTCGTTCGGGTTTGACCGTTGATTGGGATAAAACTCGCGCGGCTATGAGCGAAGCGTTCAACAACCGTGTCGCTGGTCAGACCGTTACCTCGACCCCAATGATTGCGGCCGAAGTTTTGCCAACAGTGACCACAGCCGGTAGTAATAATTTGGGGATTGCGGAAGAGTTAGGTTCTGGTTTTTCAAACTTTTCCGGTAGTCCACGCAATCGTATTTTGAATATCAAAAATGCTGTTCAAAATAAATTGAATGGCACACTTGTTGCACCAGGTGCAGAATTTTCACTTGTAAACACGCTCAAGCCATTCACACTTGCGGCCGGTTACTTGCCAGAGCTCGTAATTTTGGGTGACCGTATTACGCCAGAAATTGCGGGCGGTTTGTGTCAAGTTGGTACAACCATGTTCCGCACGGTTATGAATTCTGGTTTGGAGGTCACGGCTCGTACCAATCATGGCATGGTAATTTCGTACTACAATGACCCAAGTAATGGTAATCCGGGCACTGACGCGACGATTTACGAACCAAACCCAGATTTTAAATTCCGCAATGATACGGGTCACTATGTTCTGGTGACAACTGAAATGAATACGAGTAATGGTCACCTGGAATTCCATTTGTGGGGAACTAAAGATGGTCGTAAGGGTTCGTATAATCCACCAGCTGTGCTCTCATGGGTTCCAACTGGTCCAGCGCTGACGTTTGAAACTAATGACTTACCGCCAGGCAAAAAGGAGTGCCAGGGCGCTCACCCTGGGGCTGTGACTTCATTTGACTATACTCGTACCATGCCAAATGGTGAGAAGAAAGTCGTGACCTACAAGAGTACGTATCGCGCCGTCTCGGCTCGCTGTTTTGTGGGTCGTGACCCAGCCAACCCGCGTTGCCCAGAGGGTACGGCAGTTTGCAATGTGACCAATTACCAGGGTCCGGCCAGTAGCACGCCGGCTACGACCCCAGCGTCTGGTGCCCCGGCTGATGTGCCGCCAGTGACTATTATTGATGCCCAGGCCCCAACTACTGGCACTCAAACTGCCCCAGCCAACTAGGCCCTGTGGATAATTTATTGGCTTAGATTAGCCAAAATACCTTATTTTCCCCCCATCAGCCCTTGACAAAAGGGCTTTTTAGTATTATAATGCGCCGTTAATCGTGATATCCTGTGGTTTCGAGGTTATAGAGCAGTCGGCATACTAGTTTGTGCCAAGCGCCCTGTATCCACGACAAGCATGGGGGTGTGTAGTAGGGTAGCACAGGCTACGGCTCGTCTTTCGCCTAAAACACACCTTCTTGGGTACGGGTAGGTCCAATCCTAACCATAAAAACATCCCGATTCATGTCGGGATGTTTTATTTTTACAATGCAATGTAAGCCCAGCCGAGTAGACTGAACACCTATTTTTGACGCACGACACTCGCCGCTACTACGCTTACTAAACGTCGCAAGAGCCACCACTATAGGGTGGTTTTTTGATTTTAATTATTCAATCACCTGGTCAGCCAAGCCATAGGCTACGGCTTCGGTACTGCTCATAAAGTTGTCACGGTCAGTGTCGCGTTCGATTTTGTCGAGTGGTTGGCCAGTGTGTTTGGCTAAGATGGCGTTAAGGTGGTCCTTGATTTTAAGGATTCGTTCAGCGTGAATTTTGATATCACTGGCTTGGCCTTGGGCACCGCCAAGGACTTGGTGAATCATCACTTCGCTGTTTGGGAGGCAGAAGCGTTTGCCTTTGGCACCAGCGGCCAGGAGGACCGAAGCCATGCTAGCGGCGAGGCCAACGACTGTGGTCGAAACATCTGGCTTAATGTGCTGCATGGTGTCGTAAATCGCCATGCCCGCTGTCACCGAGCCACCAGGCGAGTTGATATACAATTTAATATCTTTTTCTGGATCTTGGTTCGCCAGGAACAGGAGCTGGGCAATGACGGCGTTGGCAACCTGGTCATCGATCGCTGTGCCTAGAAAAATAATCCGGTCCTTGAGTAGGCGCGAGTAAATATCGTAGGCACGTTCGCCGTAATTGGTTTTTTCAATTACGGTTGGAATTAAATAGTTGGCCGAGATATCAGACATACGCAAATCAGAAATTAAAAAACCATACGTCTATAGTATGGTTTTTTGGTAATTTAGTCAAAGGTTTATGATTGGCGGGAGGCGGTAGCGATTGCCAGAATGCGGGGGATGGCCTCGGCAAGTGGGCCAGGGGTGCGGAAGCCAGCCGCTTTGATGTGTCCGCCACCACCAAGGGCTTTGGCCCAGGCAGCCACGTTCACGCCCTCGTGCGTGGTGCGGAAGCTGCCCTTAACTTGACCATCGGCACGTTCTTCGACCACTAGTGCAGCCGAACCATCGCTTAAATAGTTCAACAAATTCGACATCCCTTCGCTCGCACCTGGGGCTACGTCAAATTTTTTATAATCGTCTTGGGTGATCCACGTGTACACTACGTCGCTCGCTTCGTCATGTGTGAGGCGTGTCAGCACTTCACCCCACAATTTTAATGTGGGTAAATTTTTGTCGCGGATAACGTAATTTTTAATTTGGGCCCAGTCAGCACCTTTTTTGATCAGCTCACTGCCGATCCATAAGGCGAGTTTGGTAGTACCGCCATTGGTAAATGTGCCGGTGTCCGTGAGCAGACCAGTCATGAGCGAGGTGGCCATGTGGGCCGTAATTGGGACGCGGTTGTGAGTGAATAGTTGGTATAAAATTTCGTTGGTTGATGAGGCCGTCGGTACAACCAAATTCACGTCGCCGTAATGTTGGTTAGTAGGGTGGTGGTCAATGTTGATAATAGTGGGGCGGATTGTTAGAGCGGCCAAGTGATCGGCAATGCCAGCGTAGATTGGGTCGCCTGAGTCCACCACCACAATATGCGAAAATTCTTCCTGCCACACGGCCGGGTCATTAGTCAAAATTTCGATGTGGGGGAGATAGTCAAAATGCGTACTGGCTGGGGTGGCACAAAAAATCCGGCGCGGAATATTGTGCAGGTGCAAAAACTCAGCCAGGGCCGTGGCTGCGCCCAGGGCATCGCCGTCCGGGTTTTGGTGCGGGATAATCAGGACCCGCGTGGCGCCCCGGAGGTGGGTGTGAATTTGGCGAAATAAACGGTGCATAAGAGGTCGAGCAAGCTGGCCAGTATAGCTAGATTTGCGACCCCTGTCAAGCCTGTGCCCTTAGAACCGGAAGTCCTGCTGATTTTGAGCAACTCGCAGCCCCTCTATATTGCCGGCTTGGATAGAGCGAGCAAGTCGGGCTACAATTGTCTGTAAAGCCTTTACTTCGTGGCCATATTTAAAATCACGTTTATCCTGCTTGGACTCATCGGTGGCATTCCAGGCTGTGTCTTGAAAGAAAACCGGGTCTTGCAGAGCGTTGCGGTATGCCTGTTGGGTATTTGGGTCAGAGGCAAAACTAAGGCGCCACAAAAAGTCGTGGTCTTCCATGCCGCCTGCACCATTGCAAAATGGGTCAAAACCACCGGCTTTGGCAATGTCGGCCAAGGGAGCCATTAGATTGGTATTCCGACAAAGGATGGCCAAGGCTTTTCCTTGGAGTTCAATGACCCGGGCTCGATCCTCGTCAGAGGTGTCCTTGTTTGTAATTAAATCACGTGTTGTTCTAAACAAGGCTTTAATTTCTTCTTCATATTCTTCTTTTACAATGGCTGCGTGTTCTGGATCAGTAACAGACTCTTCGATACGTACTGATAAGGCGGGCTCACTATTGGCCGCTGCAGTGTGAAGCACTTTCAAACTGCTGTCAGGAATGTCAGCGTCAAACGATACATTTAGGATTTCGGTTTTTGCCAGAGTTTGTGGGCTGCTTTTGAGGCCCGCATGAAGTAGAGCAGCCGGACCATTCAAACCAGCAGTCCAGCTATACCCGCGCACTGGGGCGGTAATTAAAGGGATTTGATCTTGTTCCAGTGATTCAATTGTTGCGGCGGTATTTTTTATATCTTGGTCCGCATTAATGGCAATAAGCGCACCGGCTAGTTCAGGTATTTGCGCACGCATGGTTTTCAATTTGGTTTGGAGTGCTTTTAGGTCGCCTTCGCTTTTATTCCAACAACGAATGACAGCGATGACAGCAGGACGGTCGTTTTGGTTTAGTTTGTTTATAAGCTCGGCTAGCTGTGCTTGGGCACGGGGACTCAATTCCAGGTGTGGAGCTTCAGTTAATTCCGGATTAACAATTTGTTCCTGCCAACGTGCGACAGATTCAGCACCGACTTCGGCTACTATTCTTCTAATTTCACGAGATTGTTCAGGCATAAGGATAAAGTTATGAGGGAATGATATACCTTGCCAATCAGGGCGGCAAGTTGCTATACTAGGCCCTACGCTATGTACCTCAAGAAATTGGAAATCGCCGGCTTTAAGTCGTTTGCCAATACCACTACACTGACCTTTCCCGCTCCAGCTGACGGGCGTTTTGGTATTACGGGCATTGTGGGGCCAAATGGCAGTGGTAAAAGTAATACCGCCGACGCGATTCGTTGGGTGCTCGGTGAACAGAGTTTAAAGCAATTGCGCGGCAAGAAAAGCGAGGACGTGATTTTTGGCGGGTCTGAGGGGCGCGGCAAAATGAGTTTGGCCAGCGTTAGCATGGTGCTCGACAACAGTGACAAGCGTGCCGGCCTTGATTACGAAGAGCTCGTATTAACGCGTCGTTTGTACCGCACGGGCGAAAGTGAATATTTGATTAATGGTAATCCAGTTCGTTTGCTTGATTTGCAAATTGTGCTCGCGCAGGCCCAGTTTGGTCACTCCTCGTATGGTGTGGTCGGGCAGGGCATGATCGATCGGTTACTCTTGCAGACCGCGACCGAGCGTAAATCATTTTTTGACGAAGCAGTTGGAATTAAGGAATTCCAGCTCAAGCGTCATCACGCGTATTTAAAATTAACGCGCACGCACGAACATATTCGCGAGGCGGATCGTTTGCTCCAAGAAGTTGAACCGCATCTAAAGAGTTTGCGTCGTCAGGTCAAAAAGCTCGAGGAACGTCAGGAAGTTGAGGTGGCACTGCGCGAAACACAAGAGCGCTATTATGCGAATCAATATCGCAGCCTGTCCGTGCACATGGCTGAATATGATCAAAAAATAACCGTGCTGGACCGCGGGTATGCGGCGGCGCACGAAAAATTAGCGCGCATTCAGGGCGAGCTCGCCGAGTTAGCGCGCGAAGCTTCGCAACAAGAACAATTTAATGACTTGCAAAACAAGCACCAAAATTTGGTAAATCAAAAAAATGAGTTTGAGCGCGAGCGTTCGGTGTTGGCTGGTAAATTGCAAACCGAATATGCCAAAGCTGGTCGCCACAATGTGGCTTGGTTGGAGCAGAAAATTGCGGATTTGCAGCAACGTGCGGCCATTAGCCGAACCGATTTAGAAGCGGCCAAAAAACAATTGGCTGCGGCCCAGGCCGAAGCTCAGGCCAAAACAAATTTGCTCGCTGATTTGGAAACCAAAAAATTAGCGGCCGAAACGCGTCGCAGCGCAGCGGAAAAGAAATTATTTGACGCACGCCAAACTGAACAGGATCTGTCACTGACTGGACTCCGCAGTGCGCAAGCAGTGTTGCAGCACCAACATCAATTTGGTGGCACTGTGCATGGACTTGTGGCGCAACTCGCGACTGCGCGCGAAGAATTGCGTTTGGCGCTTGAAGTTGCGGCTGGTTCGCACCTCTCATCATTAGTTGTAGAAGACGACCGAGTGGCCGAACGCGCGATTAATTTTTTGAAACAAGCGCAACTTGGTGTGGCCACATTTTTGCCACTCAATAAAATTCGCCCCCGTCCACTACCGCATGATATTGATTATATTTTGCACCAGCCTGGCGTGCGCGGTTTGGCCACTGACCTTTTGAAATATCGCCAGGAATTTAAAGATATTTTTACATTTATTTATGGCGCCACGATTGTCGTGGATGATATTGAGGTGGCGCGCAACGTGGGGATTGGCCGCGTGCGTATGGTCACGCTCGATGGTGATTTGCTCGAAACCAGTGGTTCAATGAAAGGTGGCTTCCGTCGTCGCACGGCCGTTGGTTTGCATTTTGCGGCCAGCGCTGGCACCGCAATTTCGGATAGTGCGGAAACATTCCAACAAGAAATTGCGAGCATTCAACGAGAATTAAGTGAAATTGAAACCGCACGCACGGCCGCACAACAGGCTGTATTTACAGCCCAAACCAATGCGACCACGCGTCAGCAGCGGATTGAATTATTGGTGGCGCAAGATGTTGCCTCGGCTCAAGAAATTTCCGCGCTCGAATCCGAGTTGTCCATGTATTCACTCAACCCCGAGGAATATAGCACACTCATGGCACGTTTGGCCGAGGAAAAAGAAGCTGTAGCAACCAAGATTGCGCAGGCCGAAGCTGATGTGGCTGCGGTGGCAGCGGAAATTGCGTCATTGAATGCGGCGGCCGAACACAAGCGCCAGCGCGTGTTTACGCTCCAAGACGAAATGCAAATTGCGCAAGCAGATTTAAACAAAGTTGCGGGTGACAAAAACGCCGTGCAAATTGAATTAGTTAAATTACAAACGCGTCGCGAAGATTTGGCCAATGAAATTTTCAATGAATTAAAAGAACAGCCAGGCATTCTCGAGCAACGTGTTGGTGGAGTTTTGTCAGCCGAAGAATTGCGCGAAGCTAAAGATGAGATTGAGAAATTAAAATACAAACTCAGTCAAATTGGTGGCATTGATGAAGAGGTCTTACGCGAGTATGAAACTGCGAATGCGCGCTTTGAAGGTTTGACTACAGAATTAAATGATTTGAAAAAAGCCGCGGCCGACATTACACAATTAATTGCTGAGCTTGATGAAGTGATGAAGAAAAAACACGCGCAGGCGTTTAGTAAAATTAAAAAAGAATTTAGTCGTTACTTTAGTATTTTGTTTGAGGGCGGTAAGGCGGAATTGATTGAGGTGTATAGCACGCCAGACGAAAAAGCAGTTGAAGGCGAAGATGGTGGGGAAGTGGTCGAGGAAGTGGAAGCGACTGGTCCGGCTAAAACCAAGATTTTGACTGGGATTGAAGTCACTGCCTGTCCACCAGGTAAGAAAATTACGAACCTGGCAGCCCTCTCGGGTGGTGAGCGCACCCTGACCTCGATTGCCTTGGTTTGCGCCATCCTCCACACCAACCCGCCGCCATTTGTCTTTTTGGACGAAGTTGAGGCGGCTTTGGACGAGGCCAATACGCTCCGCTTTACCCGCATTTTGCAAGAACTCGCCACCCGTTCCCAGTTCATCCTGATTACCCACAACCGCACCACCATGCACGCGGCTGACGTCCTTTATGGCGTCACCATGGGCAACGACGGGGTTAGTCGCCTGGTAAGCGTGAATATGGCCGAGGCAGCCCAGGCCGCAACGCCGGTCAAAGCTTGACAAAACCCTGGCTTTGGGCTATTATAGGCCCCATGAGTCCGTCACACGCTCTGCTTTTATTAAACCTTTGGTATGTTGATGATTCGTTTACAGCGCTTGGGTAAGCTCAAGCAGCCAACCTACCGTTTGATTGTTTCGGAAAAACACCGCGACACTCAATACGGCAGTTTGGAAATTCTGGGCAATTACAACCCAGTGCAAAATCCACCGCTCGTTAACCTGAAACCAGAACGCATTAAGCACTGGATTTCGGTCGGGGCGCAAATGTCTCCAACCGTCAGTAACCTCCTCATTTCGCAGGGTGTGATCGAAGGCAAGAAACAGGGTCCTGTTTCCTTGAATGCCAAGCGTCGCAAGAAGCTGGCTGACAAAAAGGCTGCCGAAGCCGAAGCAAAGGCCAAAGCCGCCGAGGCTCCAGCCGAAGCTGCCGCTTAATACTTCTGAAAAGCTGTCCCACCCGGGGCAGTTTTTTCTTGACGCAGAGCCAACCTTCTGCTATTCTAAGCTGACATTGCGGCCCGGGAGCGCACTCAGGCCCAACGTATTTATTAAGTAAGTTTGATATGAACCAAGATCAGCAGTTTCTGGAATTCGTAGTGAAATCAATTGTAAATAACCCAGACGGCGTTAAAACCACGCGCACTGTGGACGAACGCGGCGTACTTATCACTCTCGATGTGGCTGCCGGTGATATCGGTTACGTAATTGGCCGTCAAGGTCAGACTGTGCGCGCTATCCGCACCTTGCTCCGTGTCGTTGGTGCCAAGAACAATGCCAGTGTTAACCTCAAAATTAATGAACCAGAAGGTGGTCGTGGCCCACGCTTTGAACGCGACCGCAGTGAGGACCGCTCACAGCGCCCAGCTCAGCCACAGGCTCAGCAGCAGAATAATGCCACCAACCTCGACGACGTTGATACCAGCGCCATCGACGGTCTCGACTTCTAAAACAAAACCCCGCCAATGGCGGGGTAGGGACCAATAGCTCAGTTGGTTAGAGCGTCACATTGACATTGTGAAGGTCAGAGGTTCGAATCCTCTTTGGTCCACGGTTGACAAAACGCACTTAGTGCGTTACACTGTTGCCTATTACGGGCGTGTAGCTCAGTTGGTTAGAGCGTTACACTGATAATGTAAAGGTCCCAAGTTCGACTCTTGGCACGCCCACATTTTATAAAAATAAAGCACCCCTAATCGGGGTTGTTTTTGTATTGACATTAATTGCGTAGTGTGATTGTATTTCTTTGTCTTTTTCGGTGTCGCTATTGGCGACGTGGGAGGTCTGTGATGAATGGGCAGAGGAGGAATTTCCGGTACAATGATTACTGGATCAATTATCCGGACGTCGACTTGTCGACGTGTCGAGATTCTGGAGTCTACGCGTATGTGCCGGATCTTGGTTGGACCCACTTCAAGGTCCAGATCGATGGCCACGGCGTGTGGTACATCAACCATCGGGATGGTGCCACCAAGGTGGAGCGCCGGCCACCGGACGCGGTCATCGCCCCTATTGACGGGGCGGGGGGCGATCTGTTCCGGCGTCAGGACACCCTCTCGGACACGGAGGCCCGGGATCGGTACCCGGGAGCGTGAAGGGTGAGCGCGAACAGACAACGGAGTGGCACGAGCGCGTGGGCGCAGTGGACCGTTGTCTGAAAGATAAGGAGGAAAAACTTTAGTTCGGTTTTGCAATAAACTGGATTAAAGTTTTTTGTTTTATGAATCTTGCCTCGCCTCCATTGCCCTGTTCGAAAGGCATTGCTTTTTCCCAAAAGAACGGCTATACTGGCCTTAGTTATTGACTTTTTTTGTTATGAATACCCCTGAAGATCAGGTGCCGCCAGAAGAGGTTGTCGTGGAGCAAAGCTGGGTTAGCCGCGTGGGTAGTTTTTTCCTGGAAGCGATTAAAATCGCTTTTTTGGCTGGTATTACGATTGCGCTCGTGCGTTATTTTTTGTTTAAGCCTTTTTACGTAAAAGGCCAGTCAATGGAACCAAATTTTGAAGAACATGATTATTTAATTATTGATGAATTGTCCTACCGCTTCCGAGCCCCAGAACGTGGCGAGGTCGTGGTGTTCCATTCCCCGATTAATAATGATTTTTACCTGAAGCGCGTGATTGCCTTGCCAGGCGAGCGTGTAAAGGTTGACGGCAACAAAGTTATCGTGTACAACGACGAGCATCTGGACGGCAAAGTATTAGAAGAAAAATATTTGGTCGAAGAAACGCCGGGTTCAGTTACGTACACCCTTAATGAAAACGAATATTTTGTAATGGGGGACAATCGCGATGCGAGTTATGACTCGCGCCGCTTTGGTCCAATTAATGAAACCGCAATCGTAGGCCGTGTGTGGTTGCGTGGGTGGCCATTTGCACGTGTTGGCACTTTTACACCCCCAGGCTACAACCTCTAATTTCTCATCCTTATATGGCTACTAAAAAAGACGTAAAGAAAAAACCAGCCGCAAAACCGGCCCCTAAACCAGTTAAAAAACCGGTTGCTAAATCAACACCAGCACCAAAAGAGGTTAAGGAAAAGAAAGAAAAAAAAGACGAGGCTGAAAACAAAAAAGCCGCGGGCAGTTTGATGCTTGTGCGCGGCATGAAAGATATTTTGCCACCACAAAGCAAGTTGTGGCAGCAGGCTCAGCGCATTGCGCAGAATCTGTCCGATGCGTACGGCTTTGATTATTTTGGTACGCCGATTGTCGAAGCTTCGTCACTCTTTGTGCGCGCTGTTGGTCGCGGGACCGATGTGGTTGATAAAGAAATGTATGTGTTCGAAGACCGCGACGGTGGTAAGTTGGCGCTCCGTCCCGAAATGACTGCGTCAGTGGCCCGTGCCTATATCATGCATGGTTTGCAACAGTTGCCACAGCCAGTAAAGTTGTGGAACTTTGGCCCGCTTTTCCGTTATGATCGTCCACAGGCTGGTCGCCAGCGCCAGTTCCACCAGTTTGATTTTGAAACACTTGGTGAAAAAGCGCCCGTGATTGATGCGGAATTAATTGCTGTGGCGTATAACTTCTGCCGTGACCTCGGCCTTGATGTTGTTGTTCGTGTGAACAGTTTGGGCACACCGGCTGATCGCGAAAACTATTTGGTTGAATTGGTCGGCTACCTCCGCACCAAACGCGCGTATTTGTGTGAGGATTGCAAAAAGCGTTTGGTAAAAAACCCAATGCGCGTGCTTGATTGTAAAGTCGAAGGTTGTGTTACTGTGCTTGCCGAGGCTCCACAAATTGTTGACTGGTTGTCCGAAGAATCCAAATCATTCTTCATGAGTGTGCTCGAATACCTCGATGAAATGAGTATTCCATACGTGCTCACGCCAACACTCGTGCGTGGTTTGGATTATTATACTCACACGGTATTTGAATTGTACGAAGAAAATATTGCTACTGAAACTGCACAAATGGCGCTGGGTGGCGGAGGTCGCTATGATTTGCTTATTGAGCAGCTTGGTGGTCAACCAACTCCAGCTGCTGGGTTTGCGTTGGGTGCTGAACGTCTTATGCTTGCCGTTGAGCGCAAGCCAGTGGTGGAAGGTGCTAAAAAAGGCAATAGTGTTTTCTTTGCTCAGCTTGGCGAACAGGCCCGCCGCCGCGCCCTCTTCTTGGTAGAAGAAATGCGTCGTGAGGGGATTACGGTTTTTCATAACCTGGCCAAATCTTCGCTCAAAGCTCAGCTTGAACTGGCCAATAAATACGGCGCTACTCACACCTTGATTTTGGGCCAAAAAGAGGTCCAGGACGGCACGGTTTTGATCCGCAACATGGAGTCGGGTATCCAGGAAATTGTGGACCAGAAAAAAATCAAAACTGCCCTCCGCCGCATTTTGGACAATGAATCCGCTACCTAGCCAAAATTATTTGACGTTTGGCCAAAAAGTGTGTATACTCCAGCCACGTAAGCATTGCCTCGAATAGGGTGCTGACGATTACTTATAAAACTATTCGGGAGGTGAAATTTTGTGTCAGAAATTAAACGTAAGCGCAACGAATCTTTTGAATCGTTTTTGCGCCGTGTCAAACAAAATTGGCAGAAATCAGGCCGGATTTTGGAAGTTCGCAAAGGCCAAGTCTTTGCCTCCAAGCCGAGCAAGAACCGCCGCCGTACTTCTACGGTCTCTCGTCTTAAGATGAGAGCGCAGTTCGACCACCGCAAGAAAACCGGTCGTTTGTCTGCAGAAGAAAAAGTAAAGCTAAGCCGCACTCGCCGCTAAGCCTATGACCTTGCTTGAAAAATTAACGGCTGACCAGCAAGCTGCTCGTCGTAACCACGACGAAGCCACGCTTGGTACCCTGCAATTGGTACTAGCTGCGCTCAAAAACGAACGCATCACACTGGGCCGTGAAATGACTGATGCCGATGGTGAACAAATCATTCGGCGTCAGGTCAAGCAACTTCGTGATGCTAACCAGGACTTTGTCCGGGCCGGGCGCACGGATTTGAGTAGTAAAACCGAACAGGAAATTAAAGTACTGGAAGCATATTTGCCCCAGGCTTTAAGTGAAGCCGAACTATCGGCAATTGTGGATGAGGTGTTAAGTCAGACTGGTCCAAACCCAAACCTTGGTCAATTAACCGGACAGGTTATGGCCAAAGTCAAAGGGCGGGCCGATGGCGCGCAGGTGCGCGATTTGCTAAGCAAACGACTTACTTAGTCAATTTAACTTTTGAATCCTCGGTCCCATGCTTCCTTGGATTCGGTCTCATCGTTTACACAGAACTGTGGCTGCCACATTCTTGGCCGCGACAGTTTTTGTGTTTTTATTTGGGGTTCAACAAGCCGGTGCTCAGGCCGACACCTTTGGCTTAAACCCAATTGATAATACTATTGCCTTGGCAAACGATGATATTCGTATCATTGTGGCCAAAGTTATCCGGGCTGTGCTCGGATTGCTTGGTGTAATTTCGCTCGGGCTCATTTTATACGCTGGTTTTACAATCATGACCTCGCAGGGGAACGAGGACAAAGTTGCCGAAGGCAAAAAGATTTTAACAAATTCAGTCATTGGGCTCACTATTATTTTGGCTTCATTTGGCATTGTGCAATTTGTATTAGGCAAGTTGCAAGAAGCAATTAACCCAGGCAATGAACAACTGGGTGGGGGAGCGCCAGATTTTAATACTTTTTCGGGCACGGGTGCGCTTGGTGATGTCGTGCGCGACCATTATCCAACCGTTAAACAGCGCGATGTACCACGCAACACCAAGATTGCCGTGACATTTGCCGAACCGATTGACCCAAGCAGTTTAATCAAAAATACCAACGGTACCTGCTGGGCCGCTGATGGTAGTGGTACCGTTGCTGCCTGTTCGCAAGCCAATGCCAAGCCGTATTATGGTGATTGTGTTGATTTGAATGGTGATAAAGCACTTGACTGGGCTAGTGAGTGCGACCAGTTGGCGACTTCGTCCGTTCGCATTTTTCAAAGCGCCAATAAAGCGGCTAACCCAGTTCCACTGTATGCTGCCGCGGCCATGGCTAATTATGAAGCCGATGGCACTGCACGTTTGTTCGTATTTAAACCAGTAGAAAATTTGGGTGACAGCGCCGCTAATGTGTGGCACACCGTTGAACTTTTGTCAGGCATTAAAAAAGCTGATGGCAAGGGTGCATTTGACGCGCTGTATTACAAGCGCTATGTGTGGGAATTTGAAACCAATACCACGATTGACTACACGCCACCATCGGTTGATTTAAGTCTGACCTCGCCATTGCCTGGTCAAACAATCCCACGCAATAAAATTATTCAGATTTCATTTACTGAAGCAGTTGACCCAACGGTTGTTCAGGGTGTGTTAAATAAGTCTAGTTTATTTACACACGTTATTTTTGACGATATTAGAGTTAGCGGACAGTGGAAAATTACAAACGGCTACCGCACAATTGAATTTGTACCAGACATTCCTTGTGGCGTAAATACATGTGGTCAGCCAATGTATTGTTTGCCGGTTGACTGCCCAGAAGGTGATACTTCGTGCGCTCGTCCACTTACAGCTTTGGTGCGCACTGCCGCACTCCTCGATAATGCTCAGAGCAATTTCATTGCCCGACCATTCAGCGGTGTCATGGACATGGCTGGCAATGCACTCGATAGTAGCAGTGAAGGCAAGGGTGATGGTAAATTAGAATCACAACTCGGTGCAAAATGGCGCCACCAACCAACACAACCAAACAACCTTAAAACCGTTGGTGACGAAGAACGTAATCCAGATAACTTCTGGATGGATTTTGTGGTTCGCAATTTTGTGGATCGCGAGGCACCCTACATTCGCCAAGTAACACCGGGTATTGATAACGAAGGTGTGGCGCGTGATGTGGGTATTCAGACTGAGTTTAGTCGCAAGATGTGGCTGGCTAGTTTGGCTGGCGGCGGTATTAAACTCGAAGAATATCCTGCGGGTAGTAAGGGCGCTGATGGTCAACCAATGGATAAAATCGGTTTCAGTAGTGCGGCAATTTCGAGCTTGAATGGTGGCACAAAGCTTCTAACCAAAGGTACACGAGAACTCGGTGCCAATGGCTTGGATTTGTATTACTTTACCTCAGTTTCCAGCTCAGCCATGAGTGATAATCAAAATTGTCTGTATCCAGGGTTTGGTCCAGTTAGTCCAACGAAAAACGCCGGCCCGTCACCAGTGTGTACGATTGGGTACGATGCGGATGGTACGATTATTAGTACGAGTAATTGCGCCCCATTACAATTGTCCGCTGATCGCGATACTGCATGTGTAACTGCCAATGGAGCTGTGCCTGTGGCGCAGGATACCGTGGAAAGTTGCCTTGGTCAGTTGCGGACACCAGGTGTTAGTCCCCAAACCCCCAAATAAGTAATTGCTTACTGCTTGTATGCGTTTTCACCGTTTTTTGGCAAAGTCGCTCGTTGTTTGTGCTAGTTTGGCTGCCTTGGCTTTAATTCTGGCGCCAACAATTAGTTTTGCGGCCACTGGCACGGATACGTTTGGTTTGAATCCGGTTAATAGCGAAATTGCCCTAGGCAATAGCGATTTGCGCGTAACGGTGGCTAAGTTCATCCAGGTTGGGCTCAGTGTTTTGGGGGTAATTGCGCTTGGCATTGTGCTGTACGGTGGTTTTGTGTACATGACTGCGGGTGGAAACGAGGATAAAGTGGCGACTGCCCGCAAAATTTTGGTAAACGGTGTAATTGGTCTGGTAATTATCCTCTCATCATGGGGGATTACAACATTTGTGCTCAAGAAATTATCCGAAGCCACTGGCTCGGGTACCGTTGACTTGAGTAGTGGCGGTCCAGTGCCGGGCAGTGCCTGTGATCCAAGTTCGCCAAATTATAACCCTAGTCAGTGTTCGAATTTTTGTTCACTTAACCCAACATACTCAGCCTGTGTTGACGCGGCTTTTTACGTAAAAAGTATTACCCCAAGTACGATTGATGCTTCGGACAAAACGGGTATGAATGCGCCGCGCATTCGGGTGCTATTCAGTCATTCGCTTGCGAGTAACACAAACATTGCACAAGCAGTCCGTTTGAACAAAAAAGGTGGTGCCGTGGTAGAATCCCGTAACGAATTGGTTGAAAACGGTCGCGTCCTTGAATTGCATATTCAACCAGAGTTACCACCTGGTACAATTGAGCCGGGTGATTATACCATCACTGTTTCGCCAGACATTAAAGACACTAACAATGGTGCGCTCGAAGCAAATTATCGTGCCGGCAATATTACATATCCATTGACAGCTGACTTTAGCGTTGACCGTGCTTTTTATGACGAGGCTGCGCCGCGCCTTGAATCGGTAACTTTAAATGGTGCCGGCGGTACTGATCTGCCAATTTATATTGGTCAAACAGCCACATTTAACGTAACTGTGCGCGATCGCGGCCAAACCCCGCCATATGGTGGTACTGGTTTGGTGAAAATTGCGATTGCTGAGGTTGGTAGTAACCAGGTGATTTCCGAAACTTATCAGGCGCCAGCACAACGCGTCGGTTCATCGCCTGATTTTGTGGCCACGTACAAAACCGCAATCGATGCCACGAAATTTTCTGCGCTTAAACAATATCGTGCGACATTCACGGGTACTGATATTGCCACCAACAAGACTACTGCGACTTTGACGTTCCGCGTGTATGCAGCGTCATGTAATAATGGGGTGCAAGATGGCGATGAAACTAGTGTGGACGCTGGCGGTAGTTGTGGCGTGGGCCCGGGTGGTTCTTGTACGGCCGATAACCAGTGCGCGCCAGGTAACAAGTGTATTGATAATAAATGTTCGGCTGCACCTCAGATCCGTGCCGTTGACCCAATGGATGGGGCTGAGGGGAGTTGGATTACTGTTTCGGGTGTTGGTTTTGGTACAGTGCCGGGTAAAGTCGAATTTTTGGTTAATAATGCTTGGAAAGAGGCTGGGATTGTGGCCTGTACCGGTGGTGTTTTGTCCTGGAGTCCTACCTGGGCGGTTATTAAAGTACCAGATGGAATTGCAGCTACTAACGCAATTCGTTTAACTACTGGTGCAGCTGGTAGTGCGCCGCAATCTGACCGTTCAGATGACGAGTATGGTCCTAAGCCGGGTGGTGATGGTTTGTTCCGCAAGAGCAATGTAACTCGCCCAGCGTTATGTGGCGTGAGTGTAACGGATAATGCGACAATTACCGTCGGTAGTAATTCAATTCAAGTAATTAAAGGCGCACGCAAAGCCCCAGTGACTACACCAGTTACAATTGGTGGTACAAATTTGGGTAGCAATGGAACGATCGCGTTTGGTCCAGCTTCGGCTCAGGGCACAAATTGGATTGATGTAAGCATTAACACTCGTGTGCCTTTGAATTTGCAACCTGGTGTTGTACCGGTGAGTGTGACTGTGGACGGTAAGACCAGCAACGCAGTACCGTTTACAGTTCAGTCAGCAACTGATGGCCAACAGAATCCAGTGATTAGTGCGATTGACCCAGCTTCGGTCACGCCACGCAGTTACATTACGATCAAAGGTTCGGGTTTTAGTACTCAGGGTACAGTGTTTATTGCTTCGAGTGCAGAAAAAGTTCAGACCTGTATTACTCAGGGCTCTGACCCTTCGTGTCGTAGTTTGAATGTTAGCACATTCCCAGCCGCCTGTGGCACAACCTGGAATCCAAACCAAGTAATTGCCGAAATTCCTGATGGCACACCAGCTGGTGATTACTTTGTTTTGCTCCGCAATGGTGACCAACAGCGCACCGATGGTCAGGCTCGTCTCCAGATTGTGAATGGTGCACCATTACCAAGTATTTGCGCGATAAATCCGGCTCAGGGCCCAGCTCCACTTGGCAAAGAGAGTACGGGACTTCGTCTAGTGGGGGTAAATTTTTCCGACACACCAGTAGTGTATTTTTGGCAAAAAAATTCTAGTGCAACTGACCTAAACACTTGGCTGCACTCTGATGTGCACACACTTAACGGTACCTCAGTAATTAAGAGCAGTAATGATGGCGAAATTAATACGTTGATTCCAGTGACTGGTTCGGGCCAGACTATGACCAGCGGTCCAATTAAAGTTCGTTCAAAAACTAGTGCGTTTAGTAATGGTGTTACGTATACAGTTAACGATTGTCGACAATCTCCAGGCATAACAGGTTACCAGTGCTGTACAGTTGGTCCAGATGCTGGCGTTTTCAAGCCATCAAACATGCAGTGTTCGGGCGAAACGCGTGAGGCAGGGTATGTGTGGCGCTTTACTACTGGCCTAATTCCAGAGCTACCACGTGTCGCCGAACAGTGCAACGAAGTAAACTGGAATAGTCCGGGTGCGGCAATCGATTTTCCATCGCCAACTCCATGGGAAAAAACTACTCGTGGTCGTTCGGCGTGTACGAATGCCAGTATTGCAGTTAAGTTTACATCGCCAATGGATGCTAGCACGATTAGCCCAACCAGTGTTAAAGTGCTGAAATGTGCGCAGGCTAGCAACGGTAATCCAGACTGCTCTAAGGCCACGGAAGATACAGATTTGGTTCTTGGTTTACAAAATCAATTGGACAGTGCTGTACTCATTATCCGTACCTCGGGTCAAGGTCTGATGCAGGCCAACACCTGGTACCGTGTACAACTCAGTGACAAGATCCAGTCACTGCAATATAAACAGGTCTTGAATGAAACTAAGGCCCAACGTTTTCCATTGCAGAAAACTCGACCGTGTGGGGATGGCACAGCATATTGTTTTGACTTTAAGACCAGTGATAATACTTGTAAATTATCGGGTGCCAACATTTTACCAATCACTAATACAGTCAATTATTTGGGCATGCTCCAAAGCCCAAGTTTCCCATTTGAAGCCAACGGTGACCCAATGGCCCCAACACACCCATTGTATTACTACTTGTGGGGCAAAACTGACCAGGAGTGTAGTGTAATGTCGGCGGATGGGATGGGTTGGAAATGGGCGGCTGAACCTACGGCTAAAGCCGGTGTCATCATGGCTCCTGGAGTTGAGTATGGTTTAACGTACACAGATAGTCGCGCTAAAGTAATTGCCAAAGAGCAAACCGTGCCAGACAAGGCGATTATTAGCGCTACATCACAATCAAATAAGGCCGGCGCTAATAATGGTTTTATCGATATCTGGGCCGCATTTAACGCGAAAAAAGATTACTCTGTTGTTGGCAGCACTGGCGTCAGTCTTGCTACCACACAATTGCCGTTGTTAAATTTCAATCAGCCATTTACTTTAGAATTAAATTACCGCATAGTCGATGCCAAACTCGGTAAACCGGATGCTTTGATTAAAAACTTATTGCGCAAAAAAAATGCGTACGCATTTTATTACACGGCTGGTTCTTCGGCCGAAACATTTGGCCTGTGTTTAGGCTTGCTTAGTGGTGATACGATTGGGGATAACGTGTGTAGTCGAATGCACGTGCCTTCGGTTACTGGCGAACAACGTTCGGTTTTGACTTATGATGGCAAAACGATAGTTTGGTACCGCGCCGATGGTTCTGTGGCTGCGACCAAGGATATGGTTTTCCCTCAGTCACTTGATTTTTTGAAGATTACCACTGATGCCCAGAAAGACGTACAACACGTGTGGAATACATTTGCCATAAAAGCAGGGGCAATGTCGGATACACAGGTACGTGATTATTTAGGCTTAAATGCCGAGGCTAATTATGTTGCCACAAGTAGCCTGTTTATTAATTTGCTTGACCCAGCCGTTGTAGAAGCGGGTCCATCGTGCGCTGAGTCGTGCGTAAATACAAATTTGTGGGCCACATTTAACCGTCAAATGGCTACAAGTACATTTGGTGCTACCAATGCCTGGATTGTAAAAGAATGTGTGGCCAGTGCCGATGGCGCCTGCAACGACAGCAGCGCAGTGACAATTACTGATTGGTTTGCGGTTGATACCGATGTTTCGACTCCATCACACCTTGAGTTAATGTTACGTCAGGGTCGTTTGCTTAAACCAAACACCTATTACAAAGTTACGCTTGGTGGTGGTATCAAGGCGTTGGATGCACTTCAACCGCCAAAATTAGGCAAAAGTTTGGCTGAGTATACCTGGACTTTCCGTACGCAAAATAATCCAGCTCCGTGTGCACCAGGTAGTGTACGCGTCACACCGCAACCATTTACCGCGACCGCTGTTGGTCAGCGCACAATTTATACGGCTCAACCATACAGCAGTCCAAATGCCTGCAGCCAAACTGGTCAACCACTCAGCAAATGGGCCTATGGCTATGAATGGAAAACTTTGGATACGCAAGTTGCTTCGGTTTCAAATGTAACCACTGGCTATGGGGTTAAACCATTCTGCAGTTTGACATGCTTGCCAACTGGTTCAACTACAAACAAAAAAGACCAGGCCTTGTGTGGCAACGCCAAGATTGACACAGGTGAAGATTGCGATATTGCTGATGAAGGCAGCAAGGCGCAATGTGCCTTAAACTGCGTGTATAACGAGGCTAAACGTAAAACCTTGGGCCACACTGGCTCTGCACCAATTGCTGCATTTGATAGCAGTAAACCTGGTCAATCATACTGTGGTGATGGCCAAGTAACCAAGGGTGAAACGTGTGATATTAAGAACGACGCCGGCTGTACTTCGCAGTGTTTGCGTGCTGGCACAAGTCTGGCAGCTACATGGTGTGCAGCTCACACCAATGATAGTGCCGAGACCAAGGCTACTTGTTTGAACAGTATCGCAGTTTGCGGCAATAATGTAATTGAAAATGGTGAAATGTGTGAGCCGGGTTTGAATGGCGCAGACAGCAAGACCTGTAACCCAAATACGTGCTTGTGGCAGAACACTTGTGGTACGCCAGTGCAGCAATGTGACCCAAAGACTCAAGAGGGGTGTACGAGTAGTTGTACATTGGCCGGCTCTTCGCCAGCATATAGCGCCAAATCTTTGTGTGGTGACGGCAAGGTTGGCACGGGTGAGTTCCAGGGTTGCGAAAATGTAACCAATGGCACAGGTTTGGCAGCTGGTCCAACACAGATTGTGGAAGCGGTTGGGCAGGGGACTGTGTCCGCTAGTTCTACATTCCAGGAAACTGATGTTGAGGCAAAATTGTTAGTGACTACAACAGTCAAAGGTGTGGGCGATTATCGTTTGCAATGTGGTTACCAGGAATTCCTGGCCCCAGTGAGTGGCATGTTTAACGATTGTCCACAAAATGGTTCGGCAGAGAGCAATGAATATGGCGTGAATAGTGGTAGCTGCTGTGCATTGCGTGCCAAGCGTTCCAGCGAGTACCCATTAGACGGTACAGGCCTTGCCAACTCTGAGCCAGCTTGCCGCAATACTTATATCGAAGCTGTATTCCCACGCCGCATTCGTCAAGACAGTCTGAAGGACAATGTGGTGTTGGTGCGTGGTTACACCAATGACACGACAACTTGTCCACAAGGTACATTAAATGTGACTAGTGACATGCAGCGTTTTGTGGCGACTTCGGCCGGTGATACTCCTCCAGTTGGTTTCTGGGAAGGCCTGTGGAAAAATATTAAGTCATTCTTCCACAATTTGTTTGGCCGTGATGGGGCCGTGGCAACTGACTACAAGAATACAATTAGTGGTTTCTCCCTATGGTGCACGGCTGGTGTGGCACTGAGCCCAACCACGGCATATGCTGGTGCGGGTGCAAATGCCACCAGCACAGTTTCGCTTGCAATTGACAAGGCGCTCGACGCTAATGCTACTTATGGTGTATGGGTTCGTGGTGGTAAAAACGGTGTGGCCGACAGTACGGGTGTTTCGGTTGGTTCACCAGACAGCCACCCGGCTACTCCTGATGATATTTGGTTCTTCCGCACTGGCGCAGAACTCTGTCGTTTGTCCGAAGTGGCCGTGCTCCCGACTAGCCACACATTCTCGCGACCAAACACAAGCACCGCCTTTATCGCTATTGGCCGTACTCCAAACAATCAACAAATTGTGCCAACGCCAGCCTACGATTGGGTGTGGTCATGGAAACCAATTGGCACCCCAGTCTTTGATATTCCCGATGTAACTACTCAGGATAACTCAATTTCTTCCAAAGATGTTCAGGGTCAGATCACTGCCGTGGCTCAGGCTTCGGTCACACGTGATTTGTCTGAGACCAACAACCAACAGGGCCAAGTATTTGGTGCGCCATTTGAGTTGGTTGCGTTCTTCTGTGAACGCCCATGGCCAGCCGCAGGCAGTAATCCATTCCGCGACAAAGACTTTAATTTTGCCATGATGTATTGTGCGGATGCTGGCAAGACTGGTGTTGATACCGATGACTTGCCATACTTCAACGCCCCAAGTGTCTACACAGCCAC
Organism: uncultured Gammaproteobacteria bacterium; assembly: GCA_964418775.1. Classification (GTDB taxonomy): domain Bacteria; phylum Patescibacteriota; class Patescibacteriia; order Magasanikbacterales; family UBA922; genus 2-12-FULL-41-16. The sequence continues at coordinate 4,235 of CAYQNA010000006.1, read as the reverse complement.
AAGTACTCCTCCGGTACCGCTGGATACACTCAAAAAATACCTGTTCTTCAATAACCAGAATGACGATGTAATTGGTATTCAGGTCTTCCGTAACGATGCCGATGCTAATGGCGCAGTGAAGAGTTTGACACAATGGTATCAGGAAAAATTCCAATCATTGGGCAGCATGAAGCCAGTGACAGTGTCAGGCTATGAAGCCTTGAGTGATGGCACTAATTATTACATTAGCGCACTTAATTACACCGGCGCCAATGTTTACCAGAACATTTATTTGTTCAGTATCAATGCTAATCCGCAGGTTGCTTCGCGTACCGTCTTCGAGAAATTACTGGCTTCACTCCGCTTTAATACTAACTTAACGGACTACGGGTATTGTCTTAGTGACAAGGCTGGTTTGAGTGTCCGTTCGGCCGATGTTAACAAGATCACAAGCGTTCCATGTACAACTGACTTGCAGTGTGTTACCGCCACTGGTCAGGCCATGAGTGGGACGAATGGTATTTGTTCAAATGCCAAAACCAAATTCTTCCGTGATTGGCAACGTTTGCACGACGTACAGTTGGCTCAGGACAGCTTAGACGCTTACTATGCCACAGTTGATAAAGTTTTAAACTTCAAAGCCGACCTTAAGAGTGGTACATTTATCCCTGGCTACACTTCGAGCCGCTGGCCATCGTGGGGTACGCTGGGTGGCTTGGTAGGCGGTTTGCCAGTTGATCCAATTAACAATTGGGTTGGTTGTGATTCGACCGACGGACAAACCTGCTGGAATGCCACCACCAATGAATTCTCGTGTCCAAAAGTCTCGCGTGTGTATGAGTATGAATATGTAAGCAGTACTGGGAAATATTTGTTCCATGCTCCGCTCGAATTCTTTAACACCAGTGATACGGCCACGAACCAATTCATTGATGTAAGTAAATTCAGTTCGTCACCATGGCAGCAATGCGTAAATAACGCCAAAGTCAGTCCGTTTAGCGCCAAGTGTGGCGATGGCGCAGTTGGTCCAGGCGAACAATGTGACCCGCCAGGCACAAGCGTCGTCGTGAGTTGCTCACCAAATGAGACCAAAACTCGTACCTGCAGTGCGTCGTGCCAGTGGACTGACTCTGCTTGTGTCGCGGCTGGCCAATGTGGCAATGGCAAGGTTGAGGGTGGTGAAAAGTGTGATGAAGGCAGTGTTAATGGCCAAGACGGACACTGTAATAAGCAATGCTCTGGTTACAGCGCAATTGCTTGCGGCAATGGCACTCTCGAAAAACCTGCCGAGTATTGCGAAAAAGTCCCTGATGTCCATGTAGCCGCGTCATTCGATGGTAGTAAATATCGTTTTAAGTACGGAACCGATTCATCGATAAGTAATATCAATAATTTCCTTGTTCTGAAGGGAAATCCTGATGTACTAAGAATTGTGGCCGCCAACAAGTACTGCAGTAAAGATAGCACCTTGCTGTGCGAAACAAACAGCGACTGTGTTGCGCCACAAAGTTCACAATTATGGGATTTGGGGACAAATTTAAGCGATGCGGTGGTATATGCACCGACTGATTTGGGTTCCTGTGTTGCTAAACCAGGTTTAATTGGTACATCATACAATCTTAACAAAGATTTTTCGTGTGCTTACGATTGCAAAGCGACTGGTGGTTTTTGCGGTGATAAATTAGTACAGACAGAGAGTGGTGAGCAGTGTGATGATGGTAATACAGCCGATGATGACAACTGCAGTTCATTATGCCAGCGAGAAGATGCGAAAATGTGTGCCTTAGGTAAACCAAAAACCGTGGCTGGCACGGCTGTGAAACCTGGTGCTACGAAGGAAACTCCATATGTTGATGTGTTTGTAATGGAGAACAGTCAACCTGTAAATGCTTCGTGTGTAGGCACATCCGCAATTCCCGATGATATTTGTAGAGCCATGAAAGTCAAGATTCCTGGGGCTGTTTTCGATGAATCCAATTGTCTAAGGATCGACGTTGAGTCTAAAAATGGAACGATGATTAGTTCGTGCACGGGCAGTCAAGATTCCAAAACAATGGCACAGCATTTTGCTGAACAAAAAAGTGCACTGGGCAGTCTGTTTACAGGCCTACGGGTGCGTTGTGACGGTGCAATTTCGAGTGAGTCATCGAGTGCGCCAGTCGGCCAATGTGGTAATAGCAAAAAAGACGTTGGTGAGGCCTGTGATTTGGGTTCAGCTAACGGCAAGCCATGTACTCCAGGCTACGGCGTTTCGTGCCAATACTGCTCGAACGATTGTAAGAATGTGCTCACTGTTGACACAGCAAATTTCTGCGGCAATAGTAAAATCGATGAAGGTTCACCAGAGGTCTGTGAGACTGTCGGTGGCGTGGCTAAGGTTCCATTTGCATCTCTAAATGGTACAGTTGATTTACGAACAAAAAGTTGTGAGTCTACTCAGCGTGGTGCGTACCAGTGTAGCACTGACTGTCGGGTACTTACGGACAGTTGCGTTAGTTGTGGCAAATTTGAAGGCAAACCAGTACCACGTATTTCTGTGGTTAACCCTATGGTTGGTCCAGATGCTTCATGGCCATTTACTAAAGACAACTACGATAAAGAGGGGTTCATGGTATCAACCTTTGCTAGCGTCGGTAGTCAGAAGTATAAGTACCTTGGGTATAGCAAGATACATGACTTTGTCCGGGTGTCGACTGGTCCTGCCACCTTTACGGTGGAAGGTGGCAAAACACCGTTATTGTACAAGAGTCTGTGGTATGACAATCTCGAACGCGCGGACCTTATTAATGGTTTAGAAACAAATCCACAGTGTACTGCAGATTACAATTTGTTCTTTAACCACCGCGGTCTCAAGAATGCCACCTCGCCATTTGGAAATTGGGCAGGGGACGGTAGCCTGGAAACAGACTTAACCAACCATCCAGAAATGGGCGATGTGTTTAGCTTCCCAGTGTCTGGCCAAGTTGGTCAGGTTGATACTCAGCTTATCTACTCGCCAGCTGTGCCGCCAAACACATACCGTGTCGTTATCCGCTGGACCGAAGCTGAACAAAAAGCCGGCCTCTCGTTTGCTGGTGGTGTGTATAACGCTAACACGGCCACAAACAACTTCTACCTGGATTCGTACAACCAAAATGGCAACAATGTGTGGTGCAATGCTATGAACACAACGACAATTAGTGGTGCACCATATTGGTGGCCAACTGGCATGGGCAAGAGTTCGTGTAATCCAGTTTCGGGTGTGTACATGCACCAAGCCACGGGTCTTGATAAGACATTTGTTCAGGCTATGACTATTAACACCGCTCAACTTGGTAGTTCAAATTCACACAAAGCTGTGGCCTTCTATGTAAAAGGCTTGCAACAAACAATTGCGAACGCCGCGACTCGCAACATCACTGTCGAGGTTTACAATTACCACGACGGTCAATCTTCGTTGTATTCGGTCTACAAACCGATGCCACTTCCTCCATACGACAATCAAAATCCTAAGTTTGCGTTCACAATCAAAGGCGCAGGCGGTAGTAGTGCAAATCCGCTTGCACCATACTGGCACGTGTTTAACTTTGTGTATCAAGGCAATGGTCAATACAAGATTGCACCAGTGGGCAATGGCAATGGTTCCATTGAAACTGACCTGTGTCGCGTCAAGGCTAATATGCCGGGCGTAGCACCATGTGAAGTTACAAACTAATTGTGGTATACTATGTCTGTTAAAAAAATTCTCATCACAGTGGTAGCCCTGGCTCTCGTTGGGGGAGCCGGGTGGTGGGCGTACCAAAAGTATTTTACCGGCTGCTGTGCCGATAACACAGGCAATGCGGGCACAAATACTGGCGAGGTTAGCAACGAACCTCTGGCCGAAGGTCGCCCAAATGATGCAGACAGCGATGGTATTCTGGATGCAGAGGAAAAGGCCCAAGGCCTTAATCCGGCCGAGTACGACACTGATGGTGATGGCCTTTCGGACAAAGCCGAAATTGAACAGTACAAAACTGACCCTAAAAAAGCAGACAGCGATGGCGATACATTTTGGGATGGTAATGAGTTATTAAACGGTTACAACCCACTTGGTCCAGGTCGGATTCCAACCTCCACCAAACCCTAAGTCTTAACACGCCTATGTTTGACGACAATTCGTTGGCCAAGCCAGGACAAGTTCCTGGCAATCTTCCTACAAATGAACCAGACGACATGTTGGCTGGTGCCGATGCCATGCCAGGTGGTGCAAGTGCGCTTGATGCTGGTATTTTGCG